>JBOHMN010000136.1:0-28889 GCA_050730175.1 Acetobacteraceae bacterium
CGCCGGGTAGCTAAGTGCGGACGGGATAACCGCTGAAAGCATCTAAGCGGGAAACCCACCTCAAAACGAGGTCTCTTCAAGGGCCGTGATAGACCATCACGTCGATAGGCCGGGGGTGAAAGTGCGGCAACGCATTGAGCTGACCGGTACTAATCGCCCGCAAAGCTCGAAATCCGCCCGCCATGCACAGCAATCATCCACCGCCTCGGCACACACCATTCCAGAACCCGTCTCACCCTTCACAACAGGGAGGGTTGGACGACCTGGTGGCTCTGGCGGGGTGCCTGCACCCGATCCCATCCCGAACTCGGCCGTGAAAAGCCCCAGCGCCGATGGTACTGCGTCTCAAGGCGCGGGAGAGTAGGTCGCCGCCAGGTCCTCCAACCCTCCCTTCGCTTTCGCCGCGGGGTGGAGCAGCCCGGTAGCTCGTCAGGCTCATAACCTGAAGGTCGCAGGTTCAAATCCTGCCCCCGCAACCAAAGCAAGCCCTCAATTCCACACCAGGAATCAAGGACTTTCTGTTTCTGGCAAATGTCGATCCGGCGGTCCAGGTGCGGTGGTCCCAGTCGTCTGGACAGGTTCCGGGAAGAACAAGCTAAGGCCCGTAGCCGGCTAAAGGTTTCGCCTTTCCCGGAATCAAAATCAATCCTTGCTGCTGCGCGCCGCCCGCGCCCGCCTCGAGGTAGCCTCCGCCCCGAACAAGGTCCGCCTGCCCATTTCATCCTCTCATCGCTGCGCGCACCAACCATCGGCCGCCGCCCTCTCGCCGCGCCGACCCACCGCACTTGCCAGCCTCCGATGCTGCGGCTTCACTCGCGCATGGCTTCGCCCCGCCTCGCCGTCGACATCGGCGGCACATTTACCGATCTCGCTCTCGAGCATGACGGCCATCGCACCACCCTGAAGGTGCTGACGACACCCGCCGCCCCCGATCAGGGCGTGCTCGCCGGCGTGCGCGCTATCCTTGCCGCGACCGCCCTCGCCCCCTCCGCCGTCAGCCTCGTGATCCATGGCACCACGCTTGCGACCAATGCGATCATCGAACGCAAGGGCGCACGCACTGCGCTCTTCACCACGGCAGGTTTCCGCGACGTCCTCGCGATGCGCAACGAAAGCCGCTACGACCAGTACGATCTCAACCTCACTCTCCCCGAGCCGCTGGTGCCCCGCCGCCTCCGCTTCACAGTCCCGGAGCGTATCGACAATACCGGCGCGGTGCTCGCCCCACTCGATGAGGCCGCGGTCGGCGCTCTCCTGCCGAAACTCGCAGCGGAACAGGTGCAAAGCCTCGCGATCGGCTTCCTGCACTCCTTCGTCAACCCGGCCCACGAAATACGCGTCCGCGAGATCATCGCCGCGGCACGCCCCGATCTCGCGATTTCACTATCCTCCGAAGTCTCACCGGAAATGCGCGAGTGGGAGCGCTTCTCGACCACCGTCGCCAACGCTTACGTCCAGCCTTTGATGGCAGGTTACCTCCGCCGCCTCGAATCCGAGCTGCACGCCCTCGGCTTCACGGCACCGCTTTTCCTGATGCTCTCCGGGGGCGGCCTCACCACCATCGAAACCGCTTGCCGCTTCCCGATCCGCCTCGTCGAATCCGGGCCCGCCGGCGGCGCGATTTTTGCCGCCCACATCGCACGCGCCGCCGCCATGCCCCGCGTCCTCTCCTTCGACATGGGCGGCACGACGGCAAAAATCTGCCTGATCGACGATTTCCGGCCTGAGACGGCCAAGAGCTTCGAAGTGGCGCGGGTCGGCCGATTCCGCAAAGGCTCCGGCATGCCGCTCTCCATTCCGGTCATCCAAATGGTGGAAATTGGCGCCGGTGGCGGCAGCCTCGCGCGCGTGGATGCGATGGGCCGCATCGCCGTCGGGCCGGAAAGCGCGGGCGCTGATCCGGGCCCGGCATGCTACGCGCAGGGCGGCCTCGCTCCGGCCGTCACCGACGCCAATCTTCTCCTCGGCCGGTACGATGCCGCCCATTTCGCCGGCGGCAAGCTCAGGCTCGATCGCACCGCTGCTGAAGGCGCGGTGGAGCGTGCGATCGCCCGCCCCCTCGGCCTTTCGCTCGATTTGGCCGCGCTCGGCATCGTCGAGATGGTGGACGAGACGATGGCGAATGCCGCCCGCATGCATGCCGCTGAATCGGGGAAAACCTACGCCGGCCGCACCATCATCGCATTCGGCGGCGGTGGCCCGGTGCATGCCTGCCGGCTGGCTGACAAGCTCGGCATCACGCGTGTGCTCGTGCCGAGCGGCGCCGGGGTCGGCAGCGCGATCGGCTTCCTCGAGGCCCCGATCGCCTACGAGCTGGTCCGCAGCCTCTACCAGCGGCTCGCCAGCTTCGATGCCAACGCGGTGAATGACCTGCTCCGCGCCATGACCGCCGAGGCCCACTCCTTGGTTGCCGCTGCAAGCCCCGGAGCGTCCACCACCGAGACCTCTCTCGCCTTCATGCGCTATGTCGGGCAGGGCCACGAAATCCCCGTCCCGCTGCCCGCTCTCGCCCTCGCTCCCGGTGACATCGGCGCGCTACGCACCGCCTACGAAGCCGCCTACACGCGCTTTTTCGATCGCCCCGTGCCAGGTTCCGAGATCGAGGTGCTGAGCTTCTCGGTGCTCGTCTCAACCGCACTCCGTCCCGCAGCGGCATTGCCGCCGAACCTGACCCGGGCGCCAACGCTCCGAGAAAGCGCATCGCGCACCCGGCGCGTGCGCGACAGCGCAACCGGCGAAGTCGCCGACTGGGCCACTTTCTTCCGCGCCGCTCTCCTCCCCGGGAAGCCGATCAGCGGCCCGGCCCTCATCACCGAAGATGAAACGACAACCTTGGTCCCCGCCGGCTGGCGCGCCGTCCTCGACCAATCCGGCTATCTTCTGCTCGACAAGGACCGCCCCTGATGTCGCAGCAATCGACCGCTCTCGCCGCCATCCACCGCCAGGTGATGTGGAACCGCCTCATCGCCGTCGTCGAAGAACAGGCGCAGACGATGATCCGCACCGCCTTCTCGACAACCGTGCGCGAGGCCGGCGACCTCTCGGTCGGCATCTTCGATCTCGAAGGGCGCATGATGGGCCAGGCCGTCACCGGCACGCCCGGCCACGTCAACTCGATGATGGAAAGTGTCGGCCACTTCCTTGCGAAGTTCCCCGCTGCCACGATGCAGCGGGGCGATCATTTCATCACCAACGATCCGTGGCTCGCGACCGGACACCTGCACGACCTGACCGTCGTGACACCTGCCTTCCATCGCGAAAGAATGGTCGCGCTGTTCGCCAATACGGCGCACGTCATCGATGTCGGCGGGCTCGGCATGGGCCCGGAAGCTCGTTCGGTGTTCGAAGAAGGGCTCTATATTCCGATCGTCCGCTGCTTCGCTCAGGGCCGCCCGAACGAGACATTCTTCGATTTCATCCGCGCCGGAAGCAGGCTCCCCGTGGAACTCGAGGGCGACATCTATTCCCTTTGTGCCTGCAACGACGCCGGAATCCGCCGTCTCGACGAAATGCTGGATGAATTCCATCTCGACGACCTCGCCCCGCTCGCCGCCTTCATCTTCGCGAATTCGCTCCGCGCCACCCGTTCCGAGATCGCCCGCCTCCCGCGCGGAAGCTTTGCCTCCGAGATCCGCTCCGACGGCTACGACGAGGAAATCACGCTCAAAGCGGCGATGACGATCGGCGCGGATCAGATCACCGTCGACTATGCCGGGACTTCTCCGTGCTCGACCCGCGGCATCAACGTCCCCGCCGCCTATACGCGCGCCTATTCCTGCTTCGGCATCAAGGTCGTCATCGCTCCGGAGATTCCCAACAACTGGGCGAGCCTCTCCCCCTTCCGGATGCAAATTCCTGCGGGCTGCATCCTCGATGCCAGGCGCCCCGCACCGGTCTCGGCGCGCCATGTCATCGGCCACCTTTTGCCGGACTTGATGATGGGCTGCCTCTATCAGGCCGTGCCGGACCGCGTGACAGCCGAAGGCTCCTCCTGCCTCTGGAATCCGCCGCTGCGCGGTGGCACCTCGGTTTCCGGTCCACCACGCGGCAATCATCCGGGGTTGCCGGATTTCGAAGTCATTACCTTCAATTCCGGCGGCACTGGCGCGCGCCCTGCAAGCGACGGCCTCGACGCAACCGCCTTCCCTTCCGGCGTGCGCACCATGCCTGTCGAAGCCACCGAAAACGTCGCCCCGATCGTCGTCTGGCGCAAGGAATTGCGGCCCGATTCCGCCGGCGCCGGGCAAACCCGCGGCGGCGTCGGCCAGATCATGGAGATCGGCGCCAAGGGCGATCTCGAATTTGCCTGCAACGCGATCTTCGACCGCATCCGCAATCCGCCGCGTGGTCGCGCCGGTGGCCGCGCCGGCGCCCCTGGCCGGGTCGCCTTGAAGTCGGGCCGCCTCCTGCGCACCAAGGGCTTCCAGATCATTCCGGACGGCGATCGCCTGATCCTCGAACTGCCGGGCGGTGGCGGCATGGGCGATCCTGCCACCCGCGACCCTGCCCTCGTTGCCCGTGACGTGCGTGATGGCCTCGTCTCGCGCGAGGCAGCACGCACGCTCTACAAGGTTGCGCTCGGCCCCGATGCCGCGGTGGATGCGGCGGCAACCGCAGCACTCCGCGCCGGAAAGTAACGCCGCGCACCGCCTCACTCGACCGGGACGACCTCGCCGCTTGCCGCATCAAGCAGCAGCGCCGGCGTCTTCCCGCCCGTCGCCGTGAAGTCGAACATGCCCATGATCGATCCTGCACTGGCGTCAAACGACCCCTCGCCCAGCCGCTCGCCGCCGAGCCAGTTGTCCTCGATGAAGCGGATCACCGAAGCCTGGTCAATCTCGGTGTGGCTGACGTAATCGGGCTTGGCCCACGGCGAGATCACCAGGAACGGAAGCCTGGGGCCGAGCCCGCAGCGTCCGTTCACCGGCTGCCCGTTGATGCCGGGAAGGGGCGTGCCGATACCGCACCTTCCGGGCCCGTCGAGCTGGTCCGCCACCTTGTCGAAGGAAGGGTTGGTCGGCGCGCTGAAACCATGATCGTACCAGCCATCCGAATCGTCGTAGGCGATGATGATCGCGGTATCCTTCCACTCCGGCTGTCGCATCACGAAGTCGATGACGCGCGCAATCCCCGCCTGCTCATCGAGCGGATTGGAATAGCCGGCATGCCCGTCCTGATAGGCCGGAAGCTTGATGTATGACACCGCCGGGAAATCCCCTGCCTTCACCGCGTTGTAGAAATCCTGGAGCCCGTACTCGTGGTTTGCCGGATCGCGTGTGCCGTCAGGCGCGAAGCTGTAGCCGATGTCCCCGATCGAGCGTGGCCTCGCGTGCGTCGGATTGGCCGTTGCAGCGTAGTACTGGAACCAGTCGTGGTGTGGAATATAGTCATTGATCGAGCGCTTCATCACGGTGGAATAGGTCGAGCGCCCGCATCCGGTGGTGCGGTTCGCATTCTTCGTCGCGAGATCGAACCCGCCCATGAAGCCGCCCCACGTGATGCCGGCAGCATTCAGCAAGTCGCCGATATTGTCGCCGCCCATCATCACCTGGTTCGTGCGCGTCGAGCAGACATCGTGGCCGGGGTCGAGGTCTCCGATCATCGAGAGCCCGCCGATCCCGTTTTCGACATAGGCAGCGCCGGCTTTCGTCTTCTCCGTCTTCGTTCCCGCCACGAACCGCTCGCCGTTCGTCTGCCCTGCGGCGACCTCGAGCGCGCCCGGTGTCGACGGGCCGTAGGTATTGCCATGCGCATTGTCGCTCAGCGCGAAATGCTGCGCGTAATTCCAGAGCGCGGTCACCGTATTGCCGTCGAAATAGCCCATCACCATGCCAGGCGTGCCGCGAACGCCGCTCGCTCCCCTCTCGGCTCGTCCGGCATATTTCGGGAAAAGATCGGCCTTGCCGTGGTCATAAGCCCTCTGTTCCGCGGTGTAGCCGTGGTCCTGGTCCGACGTCGCAGCCTGGCTGCGATCGAGCCGGAAAGGATTGGCCGCACCCGTGCCATTCGCCCGATTGGTAAAATTCGGATTGTTGGTCAGAAGATGCGCGGAAAGCAGATTGCTCACCCATGGCGTGTCGGGAAGCGCCGTGAAGCGTGGCTCGCCCGGCGGATTGAGGGCCTCCGGGTAGGTCGCGAAGTAATGATCGAACGAGACGTTCTCGTCGTAGATCACCACGAGGTGCTTGATCGGCGTCGCCGTCGTCTTGACCTCTCCTGTCCCGATCCGCGCCGGCGCCACCGCCCCACCCACCGGCTGCGCCGCAAGCGCACCAGCGACACCGCTCAGGCTCGTCACCATCGCACTCGCCACGCCGAGTACCAGCACTCTCTTCAGTATCATGGTGCGCTCTCCCCTCACTGCCCCGCTGCCTGCAGCTTCACGCCGCCTCGCAGCAGCGAGACTTGCGGCATCCTCTGTCAGACCCGTCGTCGCGTAAACCTGTCCTCGCCCATACTGCGCCGCCTGCGGCCAGAGCACCCCCTATGACGCTCGCGCGATAGCAGACCGTAGGACGGCAAATCGTCGCCACGCATCGCTTCGTTGATCCGCTCGGCCGCCCATCGTTGGAAGGTGAGATAGTGGGGACCGCGCGGGCGGAGATAGGCGCGTTCCAAAGTCCGCCGCGTCGCACTGAAAACTCCCCCAGACGCGGCATCGAGTAACGGGTCCCGCCAGGCTGCGCGATGGGCCGGCTGGCCGCCGTGAGCAGCATAGGGGCCACGTTGGATTTTTGCGGAGGAGAGCCAGCTTGCTACCGCAACGGCTGCCGCAGGATCACGCGTGAACGCGGAGACAGCAACTCCGGCCCCACCCAGCGTGCCGCCAGCGGCATCCGCAATCGGCAGATTGGCAAAACGGATTTGCCGTGCGCGAAATCCGGGATGGGCACAGCTAACATGACCATAGATCAGCGGCGCACAGCCGATACGCGAATCGGCCGCAGCCATCCGCTCGAGCACGGCGATTGGCTCGAGGGAGAAGCAGACTGGATCGACCACCCCGACCAGCGCGCGCAGCCGCGTCAAAACCGCAGCCTCTGCCGCTTCCTTGGTCGGCCGGCCCGGTTTGCTCCCGTAAGGACGGCCGGCATTGGCGGCCAGGATGTAGAAAGCCATCAGCGAATGCGGCGGCCGCAACGGCACGAGCACGCGCCCCGCTTCGGCAAGAGCCATCACTTCTTCCCAGGTCGTGGCGGGTGCACCCATTAGGTCGGGCCGCCAGGCCTGCACCTGGGCGGCCGCGTCCACCGGCAGCGCACACAACCTGCCGTCCCAGATGACCTCGCAACCGCTCTCGGCGCGCCAGATTTCGCTGCACCCGACCAGCGGGTCGTAGCCGCACGGATGATCCCAGGTCATGCCGAGGAGGCGCACCATCAGCCGAACTCGCTCCGGCTACCCACGCGCCGGGAAAGATCCGGCTACCCACGCGCCGGGAAAGAAGCGTGCGGGAAGTCTATGTCCGCGCAAAGTCGCGGTCCCACCGTATCGCTCGCGATCCGCGAGACGCGGCGATCCGCATAATTTGCCCGTTTTCGCTGCCGCGCCATCGGGCGCGACCGCCACAGCTTCCGGGTGCTGCAACCGCGGCGTACTGAACAGCCCGTCGAAGAACACGTCTGCTCGTTCCAGCGGCAACAAGCGGCTGGCGGCGGCGTTGCACGGCACCATGCACGTCTCCAACCTCAATCGCCTTTGATCATCAGTCCACCGTCCACTTTCAGGAGAGTGCCGGTAATGAACGCGGCCCGGTCGCTCGCCAGAAATAACACGGCCTCCGCGACCTCCTCGGGCCGGCCGAAGCGCCCGATCGGATGCGCCGCGTTCCAGCGGTCGATCAGCGCCTGCGGGTCGGCGAGATCGCGAAATATCCGCTCGTTCATCGGCGTCATGATCGTCCCCGGCGCTACCGCGTTGACGCGGATGCCCGACGGCGCAAGGTCGAGTGCCGCTTGTTGCGTCAACGCGTTGATACCACCCTTGGCAGCCGCGTACGCGGCCCAGCCGTGAAACCCGGTCAGCGACTGCACCGAGCTCAAATTGACGATGGCCCCGCGCCGTTGTCGCCGCATGTGCGGCACCACGCACTTCATGCCGCGCCAGACACTGGTGAGGTTAGTACTCAAAACAGTGTTCCAGGTCACCTCATCGATTTCATCCACAACACCGCCGATCGCACGGGCCGCGTTGTTGATCAGGATGTCCACCGTGCCGAACGTCGCCAGCGTCTGCTCCGTCGCAGCCTCGAGGTCGGCCAGCACCGTCACATCGGTCCGTACGAACAAGGCGCGCCCGCCGCTCCCGGCGATCTCCTTTGCAGCGCTTTCCCCGAGCTCCGCATCGATATCGGCGATCGTAACCGCGCATCCCGCATCGGCGAGCGCCGCCGCGGTCGCCCTGCCAATGCCTTGCGCCGCGCCCGTGACAAGCGCCGCGCGGCCGCTCAATTCGCCCATGACCACGCTCCCTCGAAAGTCGGTGGCCGCTTGGCAAGAAAGGCGTCGATCCCCTCCTGGCCGTCCCGCGTGCCGTACAGACGGAACAGCACTTCCTGTTCCAGGCTGAGCGCAACCGGCAATGCCGCATCAGCTCCCAGCCGGAGCATGCGTTTCATCTCCGCCTGCACGAGGGGCCCCAACCGGAGCATCGCGCGCGCCTTCTCGAGTGCCATCGCCAGCAACGCTTCCGGCGGAGAGAGCGCAGCGGCAAGCCCGAGAGCATAGGCGCTCTCCCGTCAGCCGCGCGCCGGCAAGCAGCAGGTCGGCAGTCGCGTGCCGACCGATGCTGCGGAGCAGCCGCTGCGTTCCGCCGCCGGGACAGAGGCCAAGCAGCTGGCCCATCGCCGCCAGCCCGCGCTCCCGCTCGCCGTGCACCGGCCGCTCGATCTTGATGCCATCAGCACCCGTATCGCCGAGAAACTGGGTCGACCACGGCCCCAGCATCATCTGCGTGAAATCCATCACGCGCACACTGTCAAGCGCCATTGCCCGCGCCTGTCCTTCGTTCGCCATGTTGTCTATCCCTTGACCGAGCCGGCGGTCAGACCCGCCACGAACTGCCGCTGGACCAGGAAGAACGCAAGGACCACCGGCAGCGATACCAGCACCGAGCTCGCCATCAACGCACCGTAGTGGATGCCGAACTGGCCGATATAATCGTTCATCCCAACCGGGAGTGTCGCCATCTCTTTGGTGGACGTGAAGGAAAGCGCAAACAGAAACTCTTGCCACGTGACGATCAGAATGAACACGCTGCTTGCCACCAGCCCCGGCCGGCAGAGTGGAACGACCACGGCGAAGAAGGCGCGCAATCTCGTCGCACCATCGACCGCGGCCGCTTCTTCAAGTGCCGCGGGGATGTTGGCAAGAAATCCTTGCAACATCCAGATCGCTACCGGCAACGTGATGGTGATGTAGGCAATGATCAGTGCCGCGTAAGTATTGAGCAGATCCGCCGCCTTCACCATGCGATAAATCGGAATGATGATGGCGCTGGATGGAAAAAGTTGTGCCAGGATCACCGCGATCATGACGATCCTGAGCACGCGTAGCTGGAAGCGAGTGAACGCGTACGCCGCCAGCAACGCCAGAGGAACCGTGATGGCAAGCGTCGCCGCGCACACGACGATGCTGTTCAGAAAGTAGCGCTCGAATGCAGGGCGGAGTACCGCGCCGTAATTGGCCAGCGTCGGATGTGCCGGCCACAGCCGGGCAGGAATGGCGAACGGCTCCGTCGGCGGCTTGAGGGAAACACTCAGCATCCAGAAGAATGGCAGCAAGATCACGATCGCGAGCAGGATTTGCCCGAAAGGCACTGCGACGCGGCGAAGAGTGTGACGGCGCCGCATGTCACTTTCCCCAGAGTTGCCGGCGTTGCGAAATGAGAATCGCCGCGACAACGAGAGCCAGCACGAGAATCGAGAAGACTCCATACACTGAGGCCTGACCGAAGCGGAACTGGCCGAAACCCAGTTCATAGATGCGGGTCGGAAAGATTTGCGTCGCATCTTCCGGACCGCCCCGGGTCAGCACCCAGATCATGTCGAAATAGTTGAAAGTGAGGATCGTCGTGATCAACACATTGGTCGCAATCACCGGCCGCATGGAAGGCAGCACCACATGGATAAGGCGCCGCACCGCTCCCGCTCCATCGAGCATCGCCACTTCGAGTAGCTCGCGGTCCACGCCCTGCAGACCGGCGAGATAGACGACCGCCGAAAACGGGAATCCCTTCCAGATCGCGGCGATGATCGCCGCCGGCAGCGCCGTTCGCGTATCCCCGAGCCAGGCGATACCGCCATGCACCAAGCCCATGCGAATCAGAAACGAATTGATCAGCCCGAGCTGGGGGTCGAACATGAAGCGCCACAGGATGGCCACGACCACGCCCGGCAATACCCACGGCAGCAGCATCACCGAGCGGATCACGCCCTGCCCTCGACCGCCCTGAGTCAACAGAAGCGCGACCAGAAAGCCGCCAACGTTCTGCCCGGCAACCACCGCGACCGTCCAGAACAGCGAATTCACCACGACAGTCCGGAAAACAGGATCGGTCAGCACCTTCGCGTAATTGGCAAGGCCTACGAAGTGCGGGACCGGGCTGATGAACGAAACCGAATAAAGGCTCTCGATTCCGGTCCCGATCATCGGGTAATACATCAAGACGCCAACCAGTACCGCGGCCGGTGCCGCCAGCAGGAACGCAAACCGCCGGTCGCGAACGGCCGCACGGTTGCGCCGGACGGCGCGCGTTCGGAGCGGCTCGCTCCGCTCCGTGACTGGTTGCGTCTCCTTGCGAGAACCGAGCATCCTGTGTCAGTGACCCAAAGAAGCCGTCATTGCCAGCGAATCCTTCAGCCGCGACGAGCGCAGCGACGTGGCGGGATCGCGGTAGGGTCGCGCATTACTGTGCGCCCCCCGCACAGATCGAGAACATGGTAGCGGAACGCCGCAACGAGAAACCCAGGAAATCTTCCTCGTAGATCGCATTCAGCACCAGCACGACAGCACCCTGGACGATCTTGTCTTCCAGGTCCGCAATCGCCAGCGGCGGCCGCCGCCCGTCTGCCTTGGGTGTGTAGACGCGGCGCGACGCTTGCGGCCGATACGCTCCCCGATGGACCCGGGCATGCAGAGCCGCGAGCCGCCGCTCGAGGTCAGCCTCGTAGTCCTCCTACCTTCTCCCCATCCACGCCCGCTGCGGCCTTGCGCTTGAGCGCGTAGAACGCCAGTCGCAGCGTGTCCGGATTGACGTGGTGCAGAAGCGCAGTGAACCGCCCCTTCCTTCTCTGCCTTGCAGCTTGCCGTGCGCGCTCCAGCGTCGGGTCACGCGCTCCCGGCTCTGCTCCGGTGCGTGCTTTGCTGGCTCGCGTTCCCCTTGGCCCCGGCCCTTCGCTCCACCAACTCCGCCACCGCTCGCCCGGCTTCGTTCGTCGGCTTCCCAGGTACTACGCCCGGGTCTGACTTCTCGCGCCCGTGCATCGCCGGCTTCGGCTCCTCGCCTTCCCGACACTGACCGCCACGGCCTTCACCGCTCGGCCAGACATGAGATCTCCCAGGTTCCGGCGCAGTCCTCTTGTGCGTGATCGGGCCTCCGACCGCGGCAGAGCGTCAGCCGCCTCGCATCACGGGACCGCACATGTTGCCTTCGACGTTGCCTACCGTCTCGACCTCTGCAAATTTATGGCTTCCGCGGCTCAATAACCCACCCCACACAATCGCCGTGTAGGCTTCGCAGCCGCTGCCACCGAACGGCTACGCAACACTCGCTACGGGGCGCCCGCTACGGCTTACCCGCACCCGTCTTCCACCGGCAGGACCACGCCGGCTTGCCTGGCGCACAAGCAATCCAGGACTCGGCGATTCGCTTGCATCGCTACGGCCGCCACGCGTCCTCGCGATGACGCGACACTGCGTATCACCCACCCGCGGGATCAGCGGCTAGCGCGTCGATCGCATGACATGCCTTCGCCGCAGCCTGCGCCGCATCGTGGCCGGAAAGCACCTCCTGCGCCAGCCGCACCTCGATATCCGATACCTCCAGATAACGCGGCGAGAGCGGCCTCGGCCGCGCATCGTTGAGGTGCTTCAGAATGAGGTTCGGGTGCTTGCGATGCTTGACAAGGAACACCTTGGCAGCCTGGATGTTGGCGGGAATCAGATCAACGACGTGGCCATTGACGTCCGGGCTGGTCAGGAAGCGAATGAACTTCCAGGCTGCCGCTTGGTGCTTGGACGCCTTGTAGAGAACGAGATTCCAACCTCCGTAGGTGCCAACCGGGCTCCTGCCGGCGGGGGCGGTCCCGACCACGAAATCCCAGTCGAGCTTGCTCCTCTGCAATGTCGGCTGCTCCAGCGCCGGCCAGAACTCGGTGGCGAGTGAGCCGTTCAGGAAGAGCTGCCGCATATCGCCGCTCGCCGCGTTCAGAATGCCCTTCGGGGCATATGGCACGAGAGACGCCATATAGCGCAGCGCCTGCGCCGCCGGGGGCTGGTCAAGCGCGCATTTCCCGTGCGCATCGAGCACGCTGCCGCCGTTGGAGTAAATGAAGCTGTCCATCACGACGACCGTGTCCTCGCCCTTGTGGCCGAACAGGCCGATACCGAACCGCCCCTTGGCGGGATCGGTCAGCGTCTTCCCGGCCGCCAGCAAGCCGCCCCACGTCGCGAGCGAAGCCGGATCAACCCCCGCTGCCGCCAGCAACTTTTTGTTGTAATAGGTGAAGTACCAGACATCGACGTTGAACGGGATGCCCCAGAGCTTGCCGCCGTAATTCGCGCTGTCCCAGGCCCCTTTGAAGAAATCGGAAGCCCTGACGCCACCCTCCTCTGCAAGCTTGCCGAGCGGTTCGATAACTCCCGCTGCCGCGAATGCGGCAGTCCAGATCTGATCGATGGTCGAGACGTCGGGGGCATTACCGCCCCGAACCGCCGTCAACAATCGTTGCTGATATTCGGGGTAGGGCACGGTAACGACATTCACCTTGATCCCCGGATTCGCCGCCTCGAAACGTTGTACCGCCTGCTTCTGGTACTGGCTGAGACCGGATTCGGCCTGCTGATTGTCCCAGAATTGCAGCGTGACCGGTGCAGACTGCGATGGCGTCGCAACCGCAAAGACGGAAAGGACGATGGTCGCCAGGAAAAGTGCAATCGTTCGCAGCATGTTGGCGTCTCCTGTGTCTCGTCGTTGTTTCGGCTATCCGGGTCGCCCGCTTCATGCGACGGCCCCGGAGCCCCCTGCACCGTGATCGCTACCGTCACTGCATGACCCATCCGCCGTCGACATTCAGCGTTTGCCCGGTAATGAACCCTGCCCTTTCCGAAGCAAAAAACAGCATTGCCGTCGCGATGTCTGCCGGCACCCCGCGCCGCTTGACCGATTGATGGTCCAACACAAATCGCGCGTAACCTTCCGGGTCCGGGTGAATCTTCTCCGCATCCGTCGGGAAAGCGCCCGGGGCAATGCAGTTGGCGGTGATGCCTTCCGGCCCGAACTCCCGCGCCCACGCGCGCGTCAGCGCGACCATCGCGCCTTTTGACGCCACATACGGCGCGAGCCTCGCCCACCCGCCATAGTACGTGATGCTCGCAATATTGATAATCCGGCCGCAACGCTTCCGCCGCATCGCGGGCAGGACAGCCTGCAGGCAGGCCACCGCCGCCGTGACATTCACCCGCTGCACCTCCTCCCACTCGCCAAGCGAATATTCCTCGAAGGGCTTCGAGGGATATATGGCAGCGTTATTCACGAGCACATCGACCCCACCCGCGCGCTCGCTGAGCAACGCCACCTCGGTGCGCACCCATTCTGGTTGCGCAAGGTCGAGCCGTTCGATCTGCACGAGACCGTATTTCGCGGCCCGACTTTCCAGCGCCGCAATCTTCGCCTCGTCGATATCGGCCACGATCACCCGCGCTCCACGTTCGGCAAACAGAAGCGTGCTCTCCGTGCCAAGCCCGCCGGCTCCGCCGGTCAAAAGCACCGTCTTGCCGGTGAACTCCGCCACCCTAATGTCTCCCTCCCGCGCCCGAACCCGCATCGATCGGATCCCATCGCCGGCTGAGCACGGGGTAATCGTCTTCCGACTGCTGCGCGATCGCCCTGATACGCCGCTCCGCCGCCGCAATCGCGGCAGCACCATCCAGAACAGCGAAGCGCGTCGTGTAACTCCGCCCTTCGTCGTGATCGAGCCAGATCAGCTCGCTCCGCTCCTTGGCGAACGGCTTGCCAAGCACGTGATTCGTCGCCGGTTCGATGCCGAATGCATAGTGCCCGGCCTGAAAATTCTGCCATTCGAACTGGCAAGGAAACTCCCGCTTGCCGCTCTCCACCATGAACCCCAGCCCCAGGGCGTCGTTGACGAGAGCAACCGGCACCCGCCCCGCTCGATCTCCCGCCATCCAGTGCTCCCAGACCTGCTCGTGAAAGTCGAGCCGCGGCTCCGGCATGGTTCGATAGCCGACCCCCTGAACGCGATAAGTCGCTTCATGTGCCGCCCACGGAGCGTGCACAATCGGTGCAAGAAAACGACTTCCTTCGGCCAGCACCGGATAGCCGACGTTGATGTGATAAAGGAACATATGCGCCGTGCGATAGAACCCGTGATTCACCACCCGGTCGAGTACTGTGAACTCGTTTCCTCCCACCCGCGCCTCGATCCGGCGGATCAGGTGCAGATCCTCGGCGAACACCGCCGCCTGCTGCACCACGCCTTCACAGAACAGGATGCATTCATCGCCGCGCCACTCCTCTCCGTATCCGACGAGGCGCCCCGGGATCGTGCTCAGACGGCCATGGATCGAGTTGTCCACCCGCTGCCGATAGCCGTAATGGTACTGCGTTGCATCTTCGGTGCCGCCGAGCAGGATATGGTCCAGCCCCGCCGTGCATAAGAGGCCTGAGAAGGACCTGAGCCATGCCAACCCGCCTTCGCCCTCATATTCGTGCAGGCCAGGGTGACGGAAGCCGGCGGGAGAATGCCACCCGATCGCAGCTCCCCGGTACTCGCAATCCGCGATGTCGAACGCCCGATCGACCAGCACCGTAAAGCGCAAACCCGTGCCCGTGCGGAACTCGAGCATACGGATGCCGCGCTCCACACCGTCGGCAAGCGTCATCAGCCGCACACCGGCAAATTGCGAGAACGCCCCGGAACGCATCGCGAGCTCCCGGCGCGACATTTCGGATCCATAAAGCTCGACCATGCCGGCATTCTCCTGCCGCGCCCTGCTTATCGTCAAGCCAACGAAACGGGGCCACGGCGCTTCCAACGCGTCAGGATCGCCGGAAAGCCTGGCGCTTTACGGGTTCGCCGCACCGCCGCTCCATTGCTGGCGGCGAAGGCACGCGCTCTGTCGCACGGGATGCCGTCACGACGCGCGGTCCGTGCGCGTCGGCGCGACACGCTGGCGCCCGGTGAGCGAACGCAGCGCGGCGTCGAGTTTGTCGGCCACCGCGAATCGCGTGGTCGCATGCGGCGCAAGGCGCACATGCTCGTCGCGGACGGAAACCGTGAGCCCAGCCGCGCGCAAAGCCGCTCCGACCGCCATCGGGTCATGGCCCGGCAGCACAAGCGGAATGATGCCGGCGCGTTCCGCCGGCGAAAGCGGAATGAGTGTTCCCCCGCCGTTGGCAGCAATCACTTCAAGGAGCGCCTCGACGCGGGCAGCCACGGCGCGCTCGATACGCGCCGCACCAACCGAAGCGAGCAGCTTGAGTCCCGCCTCCAGCCCCGCGACCGCGACCAGATCCGGATTGCTCATGCTGAAACGCGCTGCCGACGGGGCCGCCTCATGCAGCACTCCGTCGAAACGATCGGCGTAAACGGCACCGCTCCAGCCGGACAGCGATCCTCCCAGGCGATCGAGGGCACGCGCCGAAAGCGAGAGGAACCCGCTGCCCCACCCGGCCCTGAGCCACTTCTGGCCTCCGGAGACCACCGCGTCGGCAAGGTCCCAAGGCAGATCGGCGACGCCGAAGCCTTGGATCCCGTCCACCAGCAGCAGCCGTTCGCCGAGCACTTCGCGAAGCGCAGCAAGGTCAGCCCGATAGCCGGTGCGGAAATCGACCGCACTCACGGCGAGCGCCGTGACTTCGGGCGCGAGCGCAGCCGATACGGCTTCGGGCGTCACCCGGCCGTCAGGTGGGCGCAGCCAGCGGATGGCCGCCCCACCGCGGCGGGCAGCCTGCACCCAGGGGTAAACATTGGCCGGGAATTCCCGGGGCGAGACCAGCACGCATCCACCCTTCAGCGCGAACGCGAGCTGGAAAATACCGGTGCTGGTGTTCGGGATCAGCGCGACGGAATCGGCGCCGCTCCGGCCCGTCAGCGCGGCGGCGAGCGCCCGGGCGCACACGGCCACCGGAATGAGCGCATCGACCCCGGTTGGATCGCGCGCAAGGCTCGTGACGGAGGCCGCCGCACACCCCGCCGCATCACGCGAAGGCGGGCCGAAGCGGGCAAAGTCGAGATAACCCGAAAAGAGCTCGAAATGCGACGCGTACTCCTGCAGAATGCCGGGCTCGTCCGGTTCCGCGCCGCGCCGTTCGTTCACAGCACCTTGGCCAGAAATTGTCGCGTGCGATCGTGGCGCGGATGGTTGAACAGCTCTTGCGGTGCGCCCGCCTCAACGATGCGACCGTCGAACATGAACACCGCTTGGTCCCCGACCTCGCGCGCAAACCCAACCTCGTGGGTGACAACGATCATCGTCATTCCGTTGCGGGCCAGCGCGCGCATGACATCAAGAACCTCGCCGACCAGTTCTGGATCGAGCGCACTGGTCGGCTCGTCGAACAGAATCAGCCGCGGTTCCATGGCAAGCGCACGGGCAATTGCAACCCGCTGCTGCTGGCCACCGGAGAGCTCCGCCGGATAATGATCGGCATGGTCCGCCAATCCGACCTGCGCAAGCAAGGCCCGCGCCTGCTTCGTCGCCTCGGCACGCGGTGCGCCAAGCACGCTCACCGGCCCTTCGTGGATGTTCTCGAGCGCGGTCCGGTGCGCAAAAAGATTGAACCGCTGAAACACCATGCCAACGCTCCGCCGTTGCCGGGCGACATCCCGCGGAGGGAGCTCATGCAGTCGGCCATCTTGCAGCCGATAGCCAATCGGCTCGCCGCCAACCCAAATCTCGCCGCGATCGATGCGCTCGAGGTGGTTGATGCAGCGCAAGAGAGTGCTCTTGCCGCCCCCGGACGGGCCCAAGAGACAGACCACGTCGCCGCGCTCGACAGCAAGGTCAACGCCGCGGAGCACTTCGTGCGGGCCATAGCTCTTGTGCACGCCTACGATCCTGACCAAGGCTCCCACGCCTGCCTCCATCGCCGGATTACCGTGCGACGAAGGGCGCGGTCGCAAGCGCCCGGAATGCAGCCGTGAGCGGCCCCGGACCACCGGGCCGTCTTGCCGATCCGGCCAGCGACCGCTCCAGGTAATGCTGCCCCACACTCGCAATGGTGACCAGCACAAGGTACCAGATCGCCGCTGCGAGCAGCGTCTCCATGACTTCCAGATTGTGCGAAGAAATGTTGTTCGCCGCCTGGATCAGCTCGACGTAGGAAATCACCGAAACCAACGATGTCTCCTTCAGCATGTTGATGAAATCGTTGCCGGTCGGCGGAATGATGACACGCATCGCCTGTGGCAGAACGACACGGCGCAGCGTTTTGCCTGGAGTCATGCCGATCGCTTGCGCCGCCTCGACCTGGCCTTTGTCGATACTGTTGAACCCGGCCCGGATGATCTCCGCCATGTAGGCGCTTTCATTCAATCCAAGGCCCAGCAGGCCGGCCACGAAAGGAGACATGATCGCATTGGTCGAGATGCTGAACAGACCGGGAATGCCGATTGCCCTGAACGCAAGCGCGAGGTTGTACCAGATCAGGAGCTGCAGTAGCACCGGCACGCCCCGGAAGATCCAGATATAGATCCCCCCGACGCCCCACGCGACCGGGTTCTCCGACCGCCGCATGATGGCAATGATCAGGCCAATCACGATCCCGGCGCCCTGCGCCGCAATCGCCAGCACGACGGTGTGCCAAAGGCCCTCCAGCATGACCGGGAACAGAAAGAACTTCGGCACATCCCGGTACGCGATGTCGGCCTGCGCGAGCACATAGAACGCCCCCGCCGCAACAAGAAAGATAACGGCGGCCGCTACCCAGCGTCCCCAGTGGCGGAGCGGCACGATCGCAAGCGGCTGGTATCCGGCTTCGGCTTCGGATTTGCCGGGATCCTGCATTCGCCCGCTCGCGCCGCGCCTTTCCTATCCGGCGTTGATCGTGGCCTTCGGAATCGCCCCCGCGGTCATGTCCCAGGCACCGAGAATCTTCGCATAGACCCCGTCATCAATCAGCTTCTGCATCGCTTTCTGGATGACCGAGAGGAGCGCCGGATCGCCTTTCGCAACGCCGATGCCGTACGGTCCGCCATTGATCGGCGGATACTCCACGGCTTGGAACAGCTTGCCGTCGCCGGCGACCTGCGCGGTATAGATCGCCGTCGGTGTATCATCCAGAACAACGGCAAACCGGCCGGTCCTGAGCGATTCTTCCTGCTGTTCCGTTGAGCTGCCGATGACGATCGAGACCGGCTTCTTGCCCGCCGCCTTGCAACGCGCGCTTTGCTGCTCGGCAAACATCTGCTGCGTCGTCCCGGCCTCGACGCTCACCGCCTGCCCGCACAGACTGTCAGGTCCGCTGATGTGGTCAGGATTCCCCTTCTGCGCGAGCATCGTGATGCCGGCATTGAAGTAGTCCGCGAAGGAGATCGTCTTTTCTCTGGGCTTCGTGTCGTTCATCGCCGACATCGTCATATCGACCCGGCCCGAGGCAAGGGCAGGAATCAGCGCATCGAACGCCATCGTCCGGTATTCGACCTTGAGGCCCAGAACGCGGGCCAACGCATCCGCCAGATCGACCTCGAAGCCGATCGGCGTGCGCCCGTCGGCCGCATAAAAATCTTCCGGCGGTTGCTGCATCTGCGCGCCGACGACCAACGTGCCTCGCTTGCTGATTGGCGCCGGAACGGCGGCCGCTAGCCGCAGGTCTTTTTGCACAGCAACAGCGGCCGCTTGCCCGGCCGCATTATCCCGCTGCGCCGGCGGCTCTGCCGCCCCGGCAGCGCCGCTGGCACCGACCAGCAGTGCGGCGAATGCACCGGCGAGAAAAATATTTGCCGAATGGCGCACGGTCGTCCCCTCCCTTTGCCCGCAACTTCCCGTTCCATTTACCACTGTCTGAACGGCGGCGTCCACGACGAGCGGAAGATGGGTTCCCAGGCGACCCCACTACGTCTTGAGCCGGTACCCGGTCCGGAAAATCCACCACAGCGCGGCCATGCAGAGACCCATGAACAACAAAGTAAACGCCAGGCTGACACCCACCCCGATGTCCCCGATGCCGTAGAAGCTCCAGCGAAACCCGCTGACGAGGTACAGCACAGGGTTGAACAGGCTGACCGTGCGCCACACCGGCGGCAGCATGTCGATCGAGTAGAACGCGCCGCCAAGAAACGTAAGCGGCGTGACAATAAGTGCGGGAATGATTGCAAGCTGTTCGAAATTTTCTGCCCAAATCCCGATAATGAACCCGAACAAACTGAACGCAACCGACGTGAGCACCATGAATGCGGCCATCCAGAACGGATGCAAAATGTAAACCGGGACAAAAAGCGTCGCGGTGGCAAGAATGATGAGCGCGAGAATCACCGACTTGGTCGCGGCCGCACCCACATAGGCAAGCACGGCCTCCCCGTAGGACAGCGGCGCTGACAGAACCTCAAAGACAGTCTTCGTAAACTTCGGAAAATAGATGCCGATCGCGGCGTTCGAAATACTCTGCGTCAGCATCGTCAGCATGATCAGCCCGGGAACGATGAAGGCACCGTAGTTCACTCCGCCAACATGCTGGATGCGCGAGCCGATCGCGCCACCGAAGACGACGAAATAGAGGGCCGTCGTAATCACCGGCGTTGCCACGCTCTGCCACATGCTCCGCCGCATCCGATGCATCTCGTTCCGATAGACCGCCGAAATGCCGATGAAGTTGACCGCGATCCCTCTCACGCCGGGTGCTCCACCAGGCTCACGAAGATGTCCTCGAGCGAGCTACGGCTGGTGTCGAGGTCGTTGAAGTGGATTCCCATGCTGCCCAACCGCTGCAACAATCCCGGCACGCCGCTGTTCGCGGCATCGGCATCGAACCTGTAGATGAGGCGTTGACCGCCATCGGCGAGGATGAGGTTCCAGTCAGCGAGTTCCGGAGGCACTGCGGCCATCGGCCGCTGCAGCGTCAGCGTAAGCTGTCGTTTCCCGAGCTTCCGCATCAGTGCGGCGGTCTCTTCGACCAGGATCAGCCGTCCGTGGTCGATGACCCCTACCTCGTCCGCCAACTGCTCCGCCTCCTCTATGTAGTGCGTGGTTAGGATGATGGTCACTCCGGCATCCCGAAGCCGCCGCACGAGCCCCCACATATCGCGCCGCAAGGCGACGTCGACGCCCGCAGTCGGCTCGTCGAGAAAAAGCAGCGTCGGCTCGTGCGCCAGCGCTTTCGCAATCATCAAACGCCGCTTCATGCCGCCCGACAGCTCCGTGACGCGACTCTCGCGCTTCTCCCATAGCGTGAGATCGCGGAGCAGCCGTTCGACATAGCCCGCATCGCGCCGCTTGCCGAACAGCGCGCGGCTGAAGCAGGTCGTGTCCCAGACCGTCGCGAAAATGTCGAGCGCGATTTCCTGTGGCACCAGCCCGATCATGGCGCGCGCGGCACGGTAGTCGCGGATGATGTCATGCCCGCCAACCAGTACCCGCCCCGCACTCATGGTGACGGTGCCGCAGATGATGCTGATCAGCGTGGTCTTGCCTGCTCCGTTCGGACCGAGCAGAGCAAAAATCTTCCTCTCTTCGATCGCGAGATCGATGCGATGCAGCGCGGTGAAGCCTGACGCATAAGTCTTCGCAACGGAAATGACCGAGAGAATCGGCGGCATGCAAACTCCATCGTAGTGCCCCTACCGCTCTCGCGTGACAGCAGGACGTAGGGCGGAAAACCGCGGGGCTCGCACGCGGGCCGTGGCGGGCATTCCGCTATGCCCCGTACCGCCTGCGGGGCTGGCGCCAGCCGCTTATCAGCCCTGCGCGCGAGCCTGCCAGCTCAGGCAGGAACTCCGTCAGCGATGACAACATGGGCGTCGCTGCCTGCCCACTGACCCGAATCGCACCACTGGAACGTGAAATCGATGCACCGGGCATCTTGCAATGCCTTGGCATCCAGCGCCGCGGTGTGCGGGCCAAGCCCGGTCGGGACGGTCTCCCGATCGCGAATGTCCTGCCAGCCGTTCACACCCCAATGGATGCGCGCCGCCCGTGGCAGCAAAATGACCAGCGTCGCGCCGCGCGGGAGCTGTCCGATGGGAGCATGCGGCGCCCACACCGCGCGCCGCTCGACCGGACGCTGCCCGCCATACCGCCGCCACACCGCGGCCGGACGATCGAGTGGATGCCCGACATGCCGGGACGTCATCAGCTTGATGAATTCCGCGTGGGCCCACGCGAGCGGCATCGCCGAGCCGGTCGCCCGCCCCGGAAATAACCGCCGCTCAGGCACCTCGGGAGCATCCCACACCTGCTCGGGCATCATCCCTCCCGGCCCGGCCATCGCCGCCATGGCCTCAAGATAAGGCAGCGGATCGTTGCCGGCCATGAGCTCGTAGTGGCCACGCTCGCCCGTCAAAAGCGGCCACGCACGACCGTGCCCCGTGCCGTCGTACGGCCGGCCGTCGTTGTGCTCACCGTAGCCGTCACCGTTGTAGCGATGCCAGCATGGGCCATTCGGCGTCTCCACCTTGAGCAACGCGTCGGCGACTGTGACGCTGTCGCGGATCAAGGGATCATCGGCACTCCGCAACCCGAAGCGCACGAGCTGCAGGAAATCGATCGCAACCTCCTCGTCGGAAGGCACGCTTGCATTCCGGTTTCGATTGCGGATTTCCAGCATCCCATGCAGTGAGGCCGGATCGCTCAGCACGTCAATCGGCGCTACACGGACGTAATAGCCGCCGACACCCAGACGCTTGGCAAGTGGCGTCGCCTTGACCGTCGTCCAGGATTCCAGTCGGGCATTCCAGAAATCTGCAAGCGTCAGCGCAAACTCTGCCGCCGCCTCCGGCAGGAATGCGGCACCGCTGACCAATGCCGCGATCCCGACGGCGAGCGTGAAAGTATTGATGCCGGCATTCTCCTCCCAGCGATCCTGCGGCGTCGCCGGGCCGGTCCTCGCAATGAACCCGAGCGCGCGGCTGATCATCGGCGCCACGGCAATGCCGTCGAGGCTGTCGCGTTCCGCCAAGGCCGCCGCCAGCAACACCGGAAAGCCGACCTCGTCGAGTTGCAGACCCTGCCAGTACGGTGTCCCGCCGAGCCACTGGTTTTGATGCCAGCTTCCATCCGCTTTCTGCGTCGCAATCAGGTAGCGCAGCGTCGTGCGCGCCTCGCGATCACCGCCAAGCGCAAGCAAGGCGGTGGCGCACTGCACCAGATCCCGTGGCCAGACGAGATGATACCCGCCGCGGTCGTCGCGGTTGTTGCCCCACGGAACGCTCAGACTGGCCACCATCGTTCCGGGAAAGGTCTTGTCCCGATGCGCCCTGAGCACCATCGACGACAGATCGAACTGCTCGGCCAGAGCGTCCCGCTCATTGAGCGTGACGAGGCAGCGCCCCGCGCGCTCTGCATGCCACGCGCGCCAGTCCTCGATCTGAAGCGCGAGCAAACGAGAAAAAGGCTGCACGAGACTCGAAGCGGCAAGCGTCGCCGCGGCGCGCATGCTGGCCGCGAAACCAAGCGCGACAACCGCCCGGCGCGGCAACTCGCCGATCAGCGCGACGTTGCCAGGTCCGGCGCTTGCGTAACTCCACGTCAGCGCCCCGTTGCGATTGAAGTCCTGCCAGCCGTCGCTTGCCCCGACATACCCCGCGCTCGCCGCACCGAGCGCATCCTGCTGCGCCTCGTCTGCCGCAGCCAGCGCCAGCCCAAAGGGACCCTGCTCGGCAGCAAGCACGCGCCAGGCACCTTCCGTTGCGACCAGCGCCACATTTTCCCGCCCCACCGTGCCCAGGCGCGGCGCCAGCAGCACGTACGGCTTCAAGGTCGCGTCGCCGGCGAGTATCACCTCGATCGCCAGCACGGCCCGATCCGGATCGGGAGTGACACGCAACGTGAGCGTGAAGCGCTCGTGCGTGTGCACGATTTCAACCGCCGGCGTGGCCGGTGCCAGCAGCCTGAGCGTGTAATTCTGCAGGCGCTTGACTTCCACCCAAAAGCCATCGCCGTCGGCGACAATAAAGCCGAGATCGCGGATCTGCGGAATGTCGATACGCGGAAAATAAACCTCGTTGACGATGCCGTAGCCGAGCGTGAACCAGACCCGCGACCATCCGAGCGCGCAGCCAATCATATCTTTCGCACTGCTGGTCCAGGTTGGCCCGATCCCAGGATGGCCGGGTGCGTGCCCGACCGCTGTTCCAGGGTGCGGCGGACGCCGCGTGCCCGGCTCGAGTAGCGAAGCCCCCGCCACGCTCATGTCCGCTTTCTCCTGAAAGGCTCCGTTGAACCCGGAACCTGTCAAACCCGTTTTGACTTCACCGCCGGACTGCCAGCAGCCCCCGAAGCGCACTGCACGGCTCGAGAGTTCCTCTGCCGAGCATAGGCGCAGCAACCCGCACTCGCCAGCCCTGCCCTGCCCACAACCGCGGTCCGAGCCCGGTACACCACTTATCCACAGCCGCCTCTGGCACCCCCGCGAAGCCGACCGCCCCCGGCAACATTAATCATTGTGTCCGGAGGCCGATCGCCCTCTGATCGCACCCGGACGGAGTCGGAGAGAGAGGCGTGAATCTCGAGCAACCTTCGCTGCCGGGCCGTGCGCCGGTGCTGCAAAGCCAGCCCCGATTCGCGCGAACCGAGCCCGAACCGGGCGTCACTCGCCTCCGCCAGGCCCTCGACACCGGAAATCCGAGCGCGCAGGCAATCGCGGCGGAAGAGCTTCGGGTTACGCCGGCGAATCCGGAGCTTCTCTTGCTCGCCGCGCTCGCTGCCCTGGTTGCCGGCGATCCCGCACACGCCGACGCGTGCCTCCGGCGCTACACAAAACGCTACGTACCGGGAAAGGCGCACGCCCTTCTGGTCGGGCTGAGCGCGGCCGTCGCGGGACATCGGAACCGCGCGCGAGCGCTCTTGAAGACGGAGGGGCTTCTCTCATTTCCCGCCGCCGCGCGCTGGTTCGTCGGCGACCGTGCGATGCTTGCCTGGCTTGACGCTCAGCTTTCTCCGCTCGCCCGTGCCCCGCAAGGCTCGCCACGCCCGAGGCTCAGCGCACGCCCGCCAACCGCACCACGCACTGCCCCACCACCGCCGCCCGTGGCTGCGACCCTGCCTGATCTGCCACGCCTTTCCGTTCCGTTCGCCGTGACCTGCGAATTCGTCAACGCCGATGAAATACGCTCCGCTGCCGGCCCGTCCGACCCAACCTGGTTCGCGCTCCGTGCCGAGCTCAACCGGCTTGGCCTGGTCGAGGGCTTCGATGAATTGCTCTGCCTCGCCACGCTCAACAACGTCGCCATGCACCGTTTTCAAATTGATACCGTCCGCAAGGTGCTTCGTCAGTATCGCGGCCGCGTTCTGCTCGCCGACGAGGTTGGCCTCGGCAAGACAATCGAGGCCGGCATGGTGCTCAAGGAATACGCGCTGCGCGGCATGGCCGAGCGCATGCTCATCCTCGCACCACCCTCGCTGGTAGGGCAATGGCGCGACGAGCTCGCCGAGAAATTTGCGATCACCTGCGCAACCACGCAGGATTCCGCCTTCCGATCCGACCCCTCAGGATTCTGGGACCAGCCGCGCATCATCGCCTCGATCGCCGCCGCCCGTCGCAGTGAGCACGCAGCGCTGCTTTCCGCCCGCGCCTTCGACATCGTCGTCGTGGACGAGGCGCACCATTTGCGCGACCAGTCCAGCGCCTCCTATCGACTCGTCAGCCGGCTGCAGAAACGCTTCCTTCTGCTGCTTTCGGCGACCCCGGTGCAGAATAATCTGATCGAGCTCTACCACCTGCTGACGCTGCTCAAGCCCGGTATTTTCAAGACCGCCCGGGAATTCCGTGCCGCTTACATGCTGCGGGGCTCGCCGCGTGAGCCAGTCAATCGCGACCGGTTGCGCGATCTGATGCGTGGCGTGATGGTGCGCAACACCCGGGCGCTCGCCGCGCTCAATCTGCCGCGCCGCCATGCCGCAACCGAACGCGCCGAGCCATCGCCCGACGAAGCTACCTGTTACGCCGAGCTCGCCGAACTGGTGCGCGCACGCGCCGCGGGCGGCGCGGATCGCCTTTCGCTCGGACACCTGCTTTCAGCCGCCGGCTCATCGCCGGCCGCCGCTGCCACGGCACTTGCCGCAGCCGCCGGGAACCACCCGGACGAGCCCCGATTCGCCACGCTCGCCGCCCGCTACAGCGCCATTCCCATCGGCGCCAAGGATGCGGCACTGCTGCGCCTCATCGCCCGCAATCCCGCCGAAAAGAAAATCGTTTTCCTGCACCACCGCCCTACCATGAATCATCTCGCGACGCTGCTCGCGGCGCGCGGCACGCCGGCCGCGCTCTTCCACGGCAGCCTCTCCGGCGCGGAAAAAGACGCCGCGGTCGAGGCGTTTCAAAACCGCGTCCCGGTCCTGCTCGCCGGCGGCTCGGGCGGCGAAGGACGCAATCTGCAGTTCTGCAATACGCTCATCAATTTCGATATTCCGTGGAACCCGATGGCAATCGAGCAGCGCATCGGTCGTATCGACCGCATCGGCCAGACCCGCGAAGTGTTCATTTTCAATCTGGTTGCGGCACACACGATCGAGGACGAAATGCTCCGGATCCTCGACGAGAAGATCAACATGTTCGAACTGGTGGTGGGCGAAGCCGGCGCGATCCTGGGCGAGCTCGACGAAAAAGCCGAGTTCTCGAGCTTGGTGCTCGAGGCATGGCTCGCCGGAACCGAAGCGGCGCGGAGCGCCGCCTTGGCCGATCTGGGCGAGCAGCTTTCCACCGCACGCCATACCTATCAGGAGGCGCTGCGCCTCGACGAGATGCTGTTCGGCTCCGAACTCGATGCCGCCTGAAATGTCTGACGCGGACTTCGCGACCACCGCTCAGGGTGCCGGGCGGCTGCAGAGCTTCGCCGCTTCGTTGCTCACCGAACGAGGCGCGCTGGTCGAGCCGGTGGCACCGGCCACTCTCGAAGTCCTCGCCCCGCCTGCGATCCAGGAAAAGCTTGGCCTGCCGGAGTTCTGCCGCCTCCACTTCGGGCCGACAGCACCGCCGGGCGCCCTGCACGTCGGCCTGGAAGCGGACTGGCTCGATCGCTTCGCCCGCCTGCTCGGCACGCGCGGGCAAACCGCCCGGCACGTCTTTCGTTCCGCGTTCCGTCCGCCCGACGATCCCGCCCGCTTGCTTGCCGCAAGCTTCGTGCTCGACAACGCAACCTACCGCCTGCTTGACAGCGCGCCCGCGTGGACGCGCCTTCTTCTCTTTGAGTTCCGCTTCACCGCAACCGCCGACGAAAAGCACCAGGGCCTGCTCCGCCTCGCGCTCAACCTCGCGAACGCCGCGCTGATCGACGATCTTCCTTCCTTGCCGGCGACCGCCGATTTGCCGGCCGACCTTCCACCCGATCTCCCGGCCGGGCCGGATCCCATGCAGCTCCGCGCCTTGCTCTCGCACGCTCTCGCCACACGCCTCGATGTCGCGGTCGCGCCGTTTCTCGAGAGCCTCCACCGCCGCCGCGCGCGCGACCAGGAGCGCCTCTATGCTTTTCACAACGATTTGCACCGCGAAGCAGCGCGCCGCCTTCTCGCATTCCCCGAATCGGACCCAGCGCGCCGGCGCGAAGAAAGTCGCATAGCGGCAATCGGGCATGAATATCAGGCGCGGATCGAAGACCTTTCGCGTCAGTACGCGCTCCGCATCACGCTCGCCTGGACCCAGACCCTCGAAATCACCCTCCCGGTGCAACGCCTCACGGTGCAAATTCGCCGGCGCAAAGCCGATCGGACGATCGTGCTCGATTGGAATCCGCTGACCCGGAAGCTCGACATCCCATCCTGCGAATGGAGCTTCGGCACTGCTCCGCCGCGCCTCATCTGCGATGACGCGCTGCATCTTCTGAGCACGCCTGGGCTTGCTCCCTGCCCCGCTTGCTCCCGCCCCTTCTGCCGCGTTTGCCACCCGGCGCGCTGCCCGAAATGCGGGCACGCCGCGGAGCAGTCGCCCGTTCTTTCAGGCCTCCCGCTCTCCTGAGCCGCAACCCACGCTGCCCATCACCCTCGCCGCCGGCTTACCTCACACTGCCGCCACCGCCGTCCAGACGCCGCCGTTCCCGGCCGACCGCACCGCCGCGGCGACGAAACTCATCGCCTGAGCGCCGTCAATGACGGTGGGAACCGTGCTCGCCAAAGGATCGGGGGCGCGGCCTTCGCGCCGCGCCAGGATCAACTCGGCCGCGTCGGCATAGATGTTCGCAAAAGCCTCCGGATAGCCTTCCGGATGTCCGGCCGGCAGCCGCGTCGCCCGCGCCGCCGCGGCAGAGAGATCCGGCCCGCCGCGCACAAGCCTCCGCTGCGCGCTCCCATGCAGCGCAACAAGCAGCTCGTCCGGTCGCTCCTGCGCCCACTCAAGCCCGCCCCGTTCGCCATAGACGCGGAGCTTGAGCGCGTTATCGTTTCCCGGCGCAACCTGGCTTGCCCACAGCACGCCGCGCGCTCCACCGCCATAGCGCAGCAGCACGGAAGCGTTGTCGTCGAGCTTTCGGCTCGCCACGAAATGCGTGAGCTCGGCGCAGACTTCCTCGAGCGCCAACCCCGTGACATAGGCAGCAAGGTTGAACGCGTGGGTGCCGATATCGGAAATGCATCCGCCAATCCCCGCCCGCGCCGGATCGAGCCGCCACGTCGCCTGCTTCTGGCCCTGGGTCTCGATCGGCTCGCTCAGCCAGCCTTGCGCGTATTCAACGTGCACCAGGCGAATCGCGCCCACTGCGCCGCCCCGCACCATCTCCCGCGCCTGCCGCACCATCGCGTGACCGGTGTTATTGTATGTGACGACAAAAATCCGCCCGGCCTCACGTGCCTTGGCGACCAGCTCCAACGCTTCCGGAAGCGTTGCCGAGAGCGGCTTGTCGCAGATCACGTCGATCCCCGCATCAAGGAAGGCGGCCGCCGCCGGCGCATGCAGGTGGTTCGGCGTGACGATCGCGACAACCTCGATCCCGTCCCGCCGGGCCGCCTCCGCCCGCGCCATCTCCCGGTAATCGGCGTACGCACGTGCCGGCGCAATGCGGAGGTCCGCGGCGGACGCCCGTGCGCGTTCTGCATCGGCTGACAACGCGCCGGCCACCAGCTCGTAGCGATCGTCGAGCCGCGCGGCGATCCGATGCACCATGCCGATGAATGCACCGCGCCCACCGCCGACCATGCCAAGACGGAGCCGCCGCCCGCTCTCCCGCGCCATCGCCGAAGCGTCGATCGGCATCAGCCGAGACCCAGCAGTCGCCGCAGCGTCTTTTGGTCGGCGCCGGTGCCGGCGAAATCGTCGAAGGTCTTGTCGGTCACCCGGATGATGTGCGCGGCGATGAACGGCGCACCGAGACGCGCGGCTTCCTCGGGGTGCATCAGGCAGCACTCCCACTCGTACACCGCCCAGCCCGCGAAATCGTATTCAGCGAGCTTCGAGAAGATCCGCTTGAAATTCACCTGCCCGTCGCCGAGCGAGCGCTCCCGGGCGGCGCGCTTCAGCCAGGGTTGGTAGCCGCCGAAGATGCCTTGCCGTCCGGTCGGGTTGAACTC
>JBOHMN010000137.1:0-6407 GCA_050730175.1 Acetobacteraceae bacterium
CGCCCTGGTGTCCCGCGGCGAGTGGCTGACCGCCTATACGCCGTACCAGCCGGAGATCAGCCAGGGCCGACTCGAAGCGCTCCTCAATTTCCAGACGGTGGTCTCCGATCTCACAGGGCTCGAGATTGCCAATGCATCTCTGCTCGATGAGGCGACCGCTGGGGCGGAGGCCATGGCGATGGCAAGGCGCATTGCGAAATCGAAGCACTCGGCATTCTTCGTGGATCGGTCGTGCCATCTACAGACGATCGCGGTGATCGAAACACGCGCCGAGCCGCAGGGCTGGGACATCGTGGTCGGCGATGCCGCGACGGAGCTCGATCCGGGGGCGGTGTTCGGCGCCCTCTTGCAATACCCCGGGACATTCGGCGAAATCCGTGACTGCCGGCCGACGATCGAGGCGCTGCATAAAGCGGGCGCAGTGGCGGCGATGGCCGCGGATCCGTTGGCCCTGACGCTGCTCGTGCCACCGGGCGAGCTCGGCTGCGATATCGCCGTCGGCTCGATGCAGCGCTTCGGCGTGCCGATGGGGTTTGGCGGCCCGCATGCGGCGTACATGGCGACCAGAGACGCGTACAAGCGCGCGCTACCTGGCCGACTGGTCGGGATTTCGCTGGATGCGCGGGGTGAGCCAGCCTATCGCCTGGCGCTGCAGACGCGTGAGCAGCACATCCGCCGTGAGAAGGCAACTTCGAACATCTGCACCGCGCAGGTTCTGCTCGCGGTCATTGCCTCGATGTATGCGGTCTATCATGGCCCGGATGGCCTGCGCGCGATTGCCCGCCGCGTGCACCGTCTCACCGCGCGGCTGGCCGCTGGCTTGCGCGAGCTCGGCACGACGGTCGAGCCGGAGAGTTTCTTCGACACGATCACCATTGCCGCCGGCGACGCGACCGAGGCGATCCACGCCCGTGCGGCTGCGGCCAACATCAATCTGCGCCGGATTGCCGCGGCTGGCGATCACCCGGCGCGAATCGGCATCAGCCTCGACGAGCGCACCACGCCCGACATCGTCGAGACGCTCCTGGAAATCTTCGGCGGCGGGGCGGCACACCGAGCGGTCGCGGACAATCCGGCGGAAGCAATTCCCGCCGCTCTCCGCCGCACCAGCGCGTTTCTCACCCATCCGGTGTTCCACGAACATCGATCGGAGACGGAGATGCTGCGCTACATGCGCCGTCTCGCCGATCGCGACCTCGCGCTGGACCGGGCGATGATCCCGCTCGGCTCCTGCACGATGAAGCTGAACGCGACGACGGAGATGATTCCCGTCACTTGGCCCGCATTCTCGGCGATCCATCCGTTCGCGCCAAACGACCAGGCAGGGGGCTACGCCGAGCTCTTCCGTGACCTCGAGGCGAAGCTCTGTGCGATTACCGGTTACGCCGCCGTTTCTTTGCAGCCGAACTCGGGCGCACAGGGAGAATTCGCCGGGCTGCTAGCCGTTCGCGGCTACTATCGGAGCCGCGGTGAATCAAACCGCAGGATCTGCCTGATCCCGGCCTCTGCGCATGGCACCAACCCGGCCTCCGCGCAGATGGCAGGCATGGAGGTGGTCGTCGTCGCGTGCGATGCAGAGGGCAACGTAGACGTCGGCGATTTGCGAGCGAAGGCGGAGCGCAACCGCGATTCGCTTGCCTGCATCATGATTACCTACCCATCGACCCACGGCGTGTTCGAAGAGCGGATCGTTGAGATCTGCGATATCATCCATGCCGCAGGCGGTCAGGTGTATCTCGATGGTGCGAATTTGAACGCGCAGGTCGGCCTTGCCAGGCCAGGACGCTACGGCGCCGATGTCAGCCATCTCAACCTGCACAAGACGTTTTGCATTCCACACGGCGGCGGCGGGCCGGGCGTCGGCCCGGTTGCGGTGCGCGCGCACCTGGCTCCCTTTCTGCCGGGGCATCCCGCACTTGGCAGAGGCGCCGAGCGCGCCGTTTCCGCGGCGCCGTACGGCTCGGCCTCCATTCTGCCGATCTCGCTTGCCTATATTCTGATGATGGGCGGAGAGGGGCTCACGTTGGCCAGCGAAGTTGCGATTCTGAATGCCAACTACATCGCCCGGCGCCTCGCCCCCTATTACCCGATTCTCTATCAGGGACCGCGGGGGCGCGTGGCGCATGAATGCATCATCGATGCGCGGGCGCTCAAGGAAAGCTGCGGCATCACGGTGGATGACATTGCCAAGCGCCTGATCGACTATGGGTTTCACGCCCCGACGATGAGCTTTCCGGTCGCCGGGACTTTGATGATCGAGCCGACAGAATCGGAATCGAAAGCCGAGCTTGATCGTTTCTGCGATGCCATGATCGGCATTCGTGCTGAGATCGAAGCGGTCAGGGCCGGACGGTGGAGTGCGGAGGAAAGCCCATTGCGCCACGCTCCACATACGGTTGCCGATCTTACGGAAGAACCGTGGAACCGACCGTATACGCGCAAGGTCGCCTGCTTCCCGGAAGGGTCCCGGCGCACCGACAAGTACTTCTCTCCCGTCAATCGCATCGACAACAGCTACGGCGACCGGCATCTCGTTTGTTCCTGCCCACCCGTTGCGGCCTATCAGGAAGCCGCGGAGTAGTGTCTTGCCCCCTGCGTGCGCTGCCCTTTCGCAGCGAACGCAGGGGATAAGCAGGCCACTCAATACAACGGTAGTGTCTTGCCCCCTGCGTGCGCTGCCCTTTCGCAGCGAACGCAGGGGATAAGCAGGCCATTCAAGACCTACTCAGTACAAAGAACTGGTGTCCCGATCCAGCCGCCAGCATATGATGCGGACTTCGGCAGCGGGAAACCGGGGCGGGGTCGGGGAGCAGGAAATGGCGACTTCACTTGTGCTGACCTTCATCGGCCGCGACCGGCCAGGGCTTGTCAATGCGCTCGCCGCCGAGATCACGGCCGCGGGTGGGAACTGGCTGAACAGCCGCCTCGCTCGCCTCGCCGGCGAGTTTGCCGGGGTCGCGCTGGTCAGCGTGCCGGATGCGCGCGTCCGCGATCTCATGCGCGCGCTTGGAGATCTGGAGGCGAGTGGGCTTCGTGTCACGGTGAATGCCAGCGATGGCGCCGCAAGAAGGCCGAGCGATACGGTAGTCACGTTGGCGCTGGTCGGCCACGACCAGCCGGGAATCGTGCGGGATGTCACCGAGGTATTACTGGGGCTCGGTATCAGTATCGAGGAATTCGCAAGCGACATCGAAAGCGCGCCGTTCACGGGCGAGGAGATGTTCCGCCTTACCGCACGGCTGGCGGTGCCGAAGAAGGTCGCGAGCGAGGAGCTGAGATCGGCGTTGGAACGCCTAGCTGGCGAAATCATGGTCGATGTCACGGTCGAGGACACGCGCGAGCACGCCTGAGCCGCCGGCGGCTGCGCTACACGACTCTCGCTTTTCCTGCTATGCGCGGCAGATGACGGTCTGAGTCAGCCCTGCGGCGCGGGAACGCCGCGCATCTCCGCGGAAGGAAACCGATGCGGCAGGATCGTGGAGCGTCGTCCCGGCCGCGTTCCACCTTCGCGGGCAGTAGCGTCGAGGGCCGCTCCGCCTGGGTTGCGGCGGCCGCGACGCTTGCGATCCTGTCGCTTTCCTATGGGGCGCCGCTGATCGTCGTCGTCGATCTCACGCGGATCCAGAGTTCTCTCGGCACGGACCGCTCGGTGGTCGCGCTGGCGAGCGCGTTTGTCTGGCTCGGCACAGGGGTTGGCGGAATCCTGATGGGGCGCATCGCAGAGCGTGTCGGCATCAGGGTCGTTGCCGCGTTCGGCGCGGTGATGATGGCCGGCGGACTGGCCGTTTCGTCCGCAGGCACGGTGCCGCTGCTGTTGCTCGGGCACGGCGTGATGATGGGCGTCCTCGGCAATGGTGCACTTTATCCGCCGCTCGTAGTCTATGTCAGCCGCTGGTTCGACCGCCATCGCGGCACGGCGATCGCCTTGATCTCGTCCGGCCAGTATGTCGCAGGTGTGTTCTGGCCTGCCCCGTTCGAGCGGGTCACGATCGCAATCGGCTGGCAAGCGACGATGCTGGCATATGCCGCCCTCATCCTCGCCACTGTGTTGCCATTGGCACTGCTGTTGCTTCGGCCTTTCCCGGCCCCCTCGGCGCCAGGCCCCGCGCCCGGAGAGACCAAAGAGACGGCGCCCGCACCCACGCCCCACGGTCTGCCGGGCCTGACGGCCTCACGCGTCCAGGCCATGCTGTGCGTTGCCTCGTTTCTCTGCTGCGTGCCGATGGCGATTCCGGCGGCGCACCTGGTCGCCTTCGCCGGCAGCGTCGGCATTACCGCGGCGATGGGCGCCGCGATGCTTTCGGTCATGCTCGGGTCTGCCTTTGTCGGCCGCCAGCTCTGGGGGCTGCTTGCGGAACACATCGGCGGCCTGCCGACGCTTGTCGTCTGCGAAGCCTGCCAGACACTCGCGATTGCACTCTTTGCCGTCATTCGTAACGAGAGCGCGCTGTTCGTACTGGCAGCGGCGTACGGCTTCGGCTTCGCTGGCATCATTCCTTCCTACGTGCTCGTCATCCGCGAGCTGTTTGTTTCCGCCGACGCGGCGACGCGCATCCCGCTCATCCTCTTTACATCGACGCTCGGTATGGCTTTCGGGACCTGGTTTGCGGGTGCCCTGTTCGACCATTTCGGAACTTATGCGCCTGCCTTCGTCAACGGCGCTCTGTTCAACCTGGCCAATCTTGCGATTCTTGGCTTCCTGCTCGCGCGCTGGTGGGGCAGCGGTTTCGGCGCGGGCCGGCTATGGCGGCAGAGCACGGTTTGACACCGCTGCCGTCGGCACTATTTTCGCGGACGGGCGTTTTCTGTGCTGACTTAGCCGGCGTCACAAACGGGAGGAACGTCATGCAAACCAAGCTTCTCCGGAGAACCCTGCTCACCGCGACCGGTGCCGGGCTGATTGCCGGTGCCTCACCTTTAAGCGTTCATGCTGCGGAGAGGAAATGGAAAATCGTCCTCTCCAACTCCTTCATCGGCAACAAGTGGCGCCTCGAGATGGTGAGCCTCTTCAAAGCGGCGCTCCAGATGGAGCCGTACAAGAGCACGGTCGAGGGGAGGTTGTTCAACTCGGGCAACAACGTGAGCGAAGAGAGCCAGCAGATCACCGGCATGATCGGCGAACGCGTCGATGCCATCCTGGTGGATGCTGCCTCACCGACCGGCCTCAATGGCATCCTCACCCAGGCGCACGAACGCGGCATTCTCGTCGTGTCGTTCGACAACGTCGTGACCGCACCCTCCGCCCTCAAGGTCAACACCGACCAGTTCGCGTGGGGAAAGAAGCTTGCGGAATTTCTGACCAACAAGTTGAACGGCAGGGGCAACGTGATCATGGTGACCGGCGTGGCCGGCACCTTTGTCGACCAGCAGCGCAATGCCGGAGCCGATTCCGTCTGGAAGGCAAATCCCGGCATCAGGGTGGTCAACCGCTACACCGGGATGTGGGATTCCTCGGTTGCCGAGCGCAACACCTCTGCCATTCTTCCTTCGCTTCCGAAAATCGACGGGATCTGGTGCCAGGGTGGAACTGACGGTGTGCTCAAGGCGTTCATCGCCGCCAAGCGAACTCCCCTTCCCCCGACCGGCGGGGCGGACGAGAACGGATTTCGTAGATTCATGATCCCCAACGGCTACCTGGGCCAACGCGTAGACGGACTCTCGATGGGCCAGCCGCCCTACCTTGTCCTCGTCTCGCTCGAACTCGCCCGCCGCATCCTCGACGGGACATACCCGCGTAAAGACGTCACCATACCGTTCCCGTATGTCACAAACGAGACGGTGAAGGTGGGCGAAAACGTCTTCCTCAACCTGCCAGACAGCTTCTTTGACTCCTTCACCGACAGCGGCCCAGGCGCCATCGCGAAGCTCTGCGTCGACGCGGCGCTCAAGGGCACGCCCTGCCTGGGCCCGCTCACGGTGCGCCTGCCGCCGGTGTGACCCCAACGCGCGGAGACGACTGGCCGACCTTCATCCCCTCGGTCCCGTCAACGCCCAGAGCCTTCCCCCGGCAAGAGGGGCGGGCCAAGATGGTTTGACACGGTTGCCGCGGGCGCTATTTTCACGCCCTGGCACTTCCGGAGCCTCACCACCCGGTGCCACAACAGGGAGGAACCTCATGCAAACCAAGATTGCCCGGCGCACTCTGCTTACCGCGACCGGAGCCGGGCTGATAGCAGCGGCCGCACCTTTCAGTGCACGTGCCGCAGAGAGGAAATGGAAGATCGACCTCTCCAACTCCTTCATCGGCAACAAGTGGCGGCTCGAGATGGTGAACCTCTTCAAAGCGGGGCTCCAGATGGAGCCGTACGAGAGCACGGTCGAGGGGAGGTTGTTCAACTCGGGCAACAACGTGAGCGAAGAGAGCCAGCAGATCACCGGCATGATCGGCGAACGCGTCGATGCCATCC
>JBOHMN010000138.1:0-2096 GCA_050730175.1 Acetobacteraceae bacterium
TGCCTACGATCGAGGGCAACTCATGGCCAAGGCCGCCTTCCTCGACTTCGTCATCGAGGTCGTGCGCCGCATCGAAGGTCAAGCCGGCTTCCATGTCCTGCCGCGGCGCTGGGTCGTTGTTTGATCGCGACCGTCCCCGTCAATCCCTTTCTTTCGGACGCCGCGTCATCGCCGGATCTTGGTTGTTTCCGCGGTCGATCCCTCTGATCGCCGCAACATGCGTCTCGAAGACGAGGCCCTCCATGTCGAACGCGCGGTCCGGATGGCCCGGCCGCAAGACCCAACCCGGGGTAGCCTCCGTCGCGTCCCGGCGAGGACGCCGCTGTCCGCCTATTCAGGCGGATTCGGTGTGGTCACTCCGTCTCAGGCAGCTTGGTTGGAAATCGCCGCCGGCCAAGCTTCGAACGCCTTGTTCGCCTTCCACATGGCATGCAATACGACGCCGATCTTGCGCGCCACGGCGACGGCGGCCCGCTTGAATCCGAGCCGCTGCACCAGCGCCAGTCCCCAGGTTCGCAACGCCGAAGGTCTCTGCACTCGGACCAGCAGGGATGCCGCCGCCTCAAACAGATAGCTTCGCAGCAGTCGATCGCCTCGCTTGGAAACGCCCGAGTTGCGGTCGATCTCGCCCGACTGATTGCGCCTGGGCGTCAGGCCAAGATAGGCGCCGACCGAGCGTGAGCGCCTGAAATAGGATGGTGCCTCGACGGCGGCGCTGAAGCTTGCAGCCACAATGACACCCACGCCTGGGCATGTCATCAGCAGGCGGCAAGTTGGGTCGTCCTTGGCCGCCGCCATCAGTTTGCGGTCGAGGACCGCGACCTGCTCGCGAACGGCTCGCCAAGCGACAAGGAGCGGTTCAATGACACCGGCGACGTCGTCTCGGCCTTCCAGTGCCGTGCGCACCCTGACCTCGAATATGCGGCCGGCTCCGCCATTCGCCCGCAGCCCAAACGTCTTCAGCGTGCTACGGATTTGATTGGACAGGTCGATCGAGATGCCGACGAGTTGGGAGCGTGCGCCGATGAGACGACGCGTCACATGGGCGGCCCACCCTTTGACCCGCGCTTCCCGGTACCACCCTGTCCGGACGAGTTGTGCCAGCGTCTCGGCGTCGTGCGCGTCCGTCTTATTCCGCTGTAGCGCCGTCGCTGTGCGGGCATGGCGGGCATCTAGGCAGATCACCGGAAAACCGCGCTCCTTGAGGGAATGGTAAAGCCACGGCGCCAGTTGGCCCGTCTCCAATCCTACCCGCTCGAGCTCCGGAGCATGGCGGCGCAGCGCCGCCGCAATTACATCGGGCTCGCTCGCCCGTTTGCCACGCCACACCATCCGACCGTGCTCGTCAAGAACGTGAATCGCCGTGTCCTTATCCGAAACGTCGAGTCCGACATAGTGCGCCATCGTTTCCTCCTCGGCTTGCTGATTGCGAGCGTCTTGCCCGCTCCGCTGCCCAGCTTGCCAGTTGAGGGCGCCGGGTCGCGATCAGCGCATGTCGAGCGCACCTTCGCCTGGATGACCCGTTGGCGTCGCCTCGTGCGCGACTACGAGCAGCGCCTCGACGTCTCCGAAGCCATGATCCACGTCGCTCTCGGCTCCCTTCTGCTCAGGCGCATCGCCCATTGAACCCATTTTCCAAAACGACTCTCACGCATTCCTAACTTCAAAGCATTCGTGGCTATTCCCTGATTGGGAGGCGGACCACCAACGTTACGAAGATCTCAAAGCGGGCAAGTACGAGGCGTATAAGAATTTAACAGTGGACGAACTCGATGCAGCAGGCCAACATGAGTTCCTCAATTGGATATGTCTGGCTGGCGCGTTGTCGGAACTTGGCTACAAGGCAGAACACTTCGACTATATAGAATGCTACCTTTTCAATTCTAATAAATGCATCGCGCTGTCTTCACCAATGTAACTGTGAAATCTCGTCTAATACCAAGACTCTCTGATCATCACGCATGAGCCCAAGCGCGCGATCCGATGGACACTATTTTCCAGGGCTAGTCGACAAGGGAATTCCAGGCGAAGCAGCAATGATCGAGTATGTCGGCGTAGGACGTGAAGATACGGTTGGAGAGCCAGTTGTCGCGCAT
>JBOHMN010000139.1:0-1528 GCA_050730175.1 Acetobacteraceae bacterium
GCATACACATTGTCACGCCGGTTCTGCGGCCGGAAGCCCGCCGTGTCGAGACCTTTGCGGCGGCTTATGTTTTGGGCGTGCCGTTCGGATTGACGACGTGCCCGGCCTGCACGCCGCTGGTCCTGCCAGTGCTCGGCGCCGCCGCGGCCACGGGTTCGCCTTGGCTTGGCGGTCTGTTGCTCTTTGTGTTCGGCATCGCACGAGGCCTTCCGCTTATTGCGGTGGGTGCCGCCGCGCAGGCGATTCAGCGCACGCCACGCTTCACGCTCTGGGTGCCGGCGATTGAACGCGCCGGCGGCATCCTACTGCTCGCCGCCGCTGCGTTCTTCCTCTATCAAAGCGCTGCATTTTGGGGCCTGGTCACGCCGATCCCATTCGCGACATGAAAGAAAGCGCGCCTCTGTGCAGCACGTGGTCCGCTCAAAGCTGCAAAGCCTGGCCGTCGCCGCGTACTCGTCCGGTCGCTGCAGGAGCGATACCGGGTGAGCGAGCGCCGGGGCTGTGCGGTCCTGCGGTTGGACCGGTCGAGCCATCGCTACCGATCGAGTCGTGACGACCAGGCGTTTCTCCGACACCGCATTCGGGAGATCACGGCGTCGCGCATCCGATACGGCTATCGCCGAATCTACATCGCTTTGCGCCGGGAGGGCATGCTCGTGAACCACAAGCGTGTGCGTCGATTGTATCGAGAAGAGGGCTTGAATCTGCGGATCCGGCGACCGCGGCGACACGGGAGCGCGGCGCACCGGGTCGAGCGTATCCCCGCGACAGCACCGAACGAGGTCTGGTCGATGGATTTCGTCTCCGATGCTTTGTTCGATAGCAAGCGCCTTCGCGCCATGCCATTGCTCGATGGGTTTACACGCGAGGCCCTGGCAATCGAGGTCGACAAGGGCATCACGGGCGAGCAAGTCGTCGCCGTGCTCGATGCCGTCATCGCAGTCCGTGATGCGCCAAAGCGAATCAGGGTCGACAATGGACCGGAATTCGTCTCGAACGCCCTCGACCGCTGGGCCTATGAGCACGGCGTGACGCTGGACTTTAGCCGCCCCGGAAAGCCGGTCGACAATGCTTTCGTGGAATCCTTCAACGGGCGTCTGCGCGAGGAGTGTTTGAACGCCCATTGGTTCTTGTCTCTGGACGATGCCCGCGCCAAGATCGAGGCATGGCGGGCCGTGATACTGGGCTCTGATTTTTCTTCCCATCGAACCACATAGCTCTTGCGCATGTCTGTCACGGCAGCGGACGAAAGCACACAAGACACATTCCACCCGCCTTACGAACGCTCAGGTACCGTCCGGTGGCACCGGGCGAGCTCAGCGACCTTAGTGGCGCCATTCAGCGTCGAAGTATTGGTTTCGGTCTTGAGAGGCATGTAAGAGTGACGCGTCATTGCCAGGACTCGAAACCACTGGTCGAACGCCGTCCAGTCGCGCCGCTTAAACGCTTCCTCGCACATATCGAGTGCTAATTCTCTGAACCGCTCGGACTTGAATCTTCCGGTGCGTCTTCGCCTGTACGAATCAAG
>JBOHMN010000140.1:0-1836 GCA_050730175.1 Acetobacteraceae bacterium
TCGAGTCGGCCGCGTGATTACACACCGACCCTCACCAAATTCGATGAGGGCCAGCGCGAGCTCGCTCAGAAAGTCTCGGCTCTGAGCGCGCACCCGGCGCTCGCGATGCGACCGGCGGACTATGAGCGCGCGGTGTTGGAATCCGGTCAGACCATCATGAGTAAGGCCACCGTCGAGGTGCAGGAGGCGGCAAGGCGCATGAAGGAGGCCACCACTGCCTGTACGCAGATGATCGGCACGGTGCGCACCCAGGATCGGCAGTTCAAATGGATTGCTTGGAGCGCAGGCGTGGCGCTCATCGTGGGGCTCGTGGTCTCGCCCTGGTTGATTGGAGGGTTTTTTCCCGCGGCGGCGCGCATCTCTGTGGCGGCGTTTTTGATGGGTCCGGATCGATGGGCCGATGGCACTCAACTACTCGCCGATGCGCAGCCTCAGCTCTGGCAGGAATATGAGCAGATGCATGCGTGGGGGGTTAAAAATCGCGACGCTTTCGATGCTTTGAAAGCATGCGAGGCGGAAGCGGCGAAGCTGCACAAAGATCAGCGCTGCACGGTCGAGATCGTGGCGCCGAAGGCGCCGCGGACTAGTTGATAGGATCAGCCGCCAGGCGAGTGCGGCGCCGGGTGCCTACCGCCGCCGCTTCGAGGTGATCCAATACGCATCATCAGCCGAGGGGCGGTTCAGGGAGGAACGCCATCTCCGGCGGCCGGGGATCCTCGGATCGCGAGCGGTCACTCTTTCGCATAATATCCTGGCTAATCCTCCAACCAGTTCATCGGAATGCCGTTTTGCCGGATAAATCGTAAAGGCGCTCGGCGCTTGGCACTTCTCCTGTTGCCAGGACTGCTGCTGCGCTCGTTGATCCCGGTTGGCTTTATGCCGATGTTCGGGCCGGGATTTTCGGTCGGCCTCATGCTGTGTCCTGTCTATGCACCGATTCCAGACGTCGCGAGGTCAGGCTCATTTGTTGGTGGGCGCGCCCCAGCCGCCGCCGATGCATCGATGGCGATGTCCGGCATGGACATCGCTATGGATATGCCGATGTCCGATGCAACTGACCAGGCGCCGGTCGCGCAATCCCCGAGTGGCGGCAGAGCCCCTGCACCCGGATCACCCGGATCTGGCAACGGGAGAGAGCACCAATACGATAGTCTGTATCACTACCTCGCCAACGCGATCGCGGCGGCGGTGCCCACCTGGCACGACCCGATCCTCGACGAACCGCCGGCAACCACTCTTGCGCTGGCGGCGCCACAAGTATCCCATTTCGCGCTCTCTCCGCGCGCGCAATCAGCCCGCGCCCCTCCGCCCCAGATCTGAACCCTCCCTTCGTTGAAGCACCCGCGCGGCGGCCTCGCCGGTCGGCGGCGTGCTGCCTTGCTCTTTGGCGCGGCGCCACGATTAGAGCGCCTAGAGACCGGTGCGGAGAACCAATGACACAGGCTTACCGACTACTCAGGATCGTCCTGTCCGCGAGCTTTGCGATGTCCCCGTGGATGGTATTCGCGGCAGATCTCGGTGCGGTCCGTGGCGTCGTACACGACGCCGAACACCGCCCGGTCGCTGCGGCGAGCGTTGAGCTCAAAGCAGCGCACGCTGATCTGACGAAAAGCGCCGTCACCAACCCAGAGGGGGACTTCGCCTTCCCGTCAGTTCCGCTCGGCGACTACGTCTTAAGGATCACAGCGGATGGCTTTGAGGCCCAGGTGCTCCCTCTCACCGTACTGGCCGGAACCACACCCTATACCCACGTGCAGCTGACACCCGGCAGCGTTCTGCAGACGGTCACGGTTACCGCGCCCGTGCTGTCACTCGAGAACACCTTCACGCCAACGA
>JBOHMN010000141.1:0-7019 GCA_050730175.1 Acetobacteraceae bacterium
TCCGAGAACAGCCGCACATACATCGAGGCGGCGCGCTGCCTCGGCACGCCGGAAGTCATGATTCTCGTCCGGCACGTGGCGCGGAACGTCTTACCGCTGTTGCTCGTGCAGTATATGATCATGTTTCCGCTGACGATCCAAATAGAAGCGGCATTGGGCTTTCTTGGCCTTGGAGTGCAGCCGCCAACCCCGGACTGGGGGAGCATCCTGGCGGAGGCCAAAAACACGCTGTTCAGTGCGCCCTGGATGTCCATCTTCCCGGGGATTTTCATCCTGATCGCAGCGGCTGCCGTCACGCTGGTCGGACGCGGCATCCAGCAGCGGTTCGACCGCGCTGCATCCGGGAGATAGCCTTTCACGAGGGACGCGATCGCCGGCTGGCATTGCCCACCCAGAAGCGAGAAACCGGGAGCAGGCCATGATCCGCTCCCGGAGAGATCAGGATGCGCCGAGTTGGATTAGGGTTTCGCCGAGGACGTCAATGGTCACTCCGCGCGGCTTCGCCGCTTCATCCGCATCCGCGGGAAGGTACGAGCTCTGGCCGCCAAGCAACTCCTGGGGCAGCAGCATCACGCGAACAAAGACGGTGAAATCACTGTGCAGGTTGGTGCCGACGACCGGCTCCGGCCCACTTTCGAACCAAGCCTGGCCCGTATCGATACGGTCGACCCGGTCAGCAATCGCCGCGAGGATCCGGCCGCTAAGCAGACGTCGGATGCCGGGGCCACGATGTCCATGGCGTGGCGTGACAAATCCGGCTGGCATTGCCACGCGATCCACCCGGAGCAACCAAGTTCCCGGCGTCGCAACGGGAAGCGGCCGTGACAAGACGATCGGCGTGGCGGCCGAGCAAGCTGCAGTCCGAGACTGGTCCGCCACCTCATAGAGCCATCCAAGACCATTCCCAGCGATCCGCATTCCGCCACACAGAAACTGCCCCTTTTCAGCGTCGAGCACGGTCTCCCCGGAGGCGGTCGCAACGTGAAGTGGCCCACGGCGCGCGTAGAGGAACCGGGGCGGCCCGGCCGAGATCGAAGCACCGTCCAGCACGTCGTACACGGTCATCCGCCACGAAGACGCCTCCGTCCGCATGCCATTTCTGCTCATCAGACAGCGTGGCGCAAGGCAGAACGGAGAACGGGGCTATCCGATATCAGAAACTGGTCAATCATGTTGAAGTGGTCGTAAGCCGGCACAACGTGTACTTCAGGGTCACCCCCGTGACGGTGCAAATGGTGGGCATAGCGAAACGACTGATCGATCCAGCGCCAAGGCTCCTGTCCGCCAGCAAAAATCGAGACACCACAGGTGACCTGCGGCGGCATCGCTTCCATATTGTACCGCTGAACGAGTTCAGGCGTAAGGTGCAGCTCGGCATTGACCGTCGTGAGCATCGCGGGCCCCGGATCGTAAATGCCGCTGATTAGTACTGCGCCACGAAACCATGAGGGATCGGCCCCGGCTTTTGCCCAATCATTAGCGAGCACTGCTGCGCAGAGATGCGCACCTGCGGAATGGCCACAGAGACTTATTCGTGTCGGATCGGCGCCAAATTGCGAGATATTCTGACGGGTCCATGCGACGGCATCTAGCGCCGACGTGACGACGCCATCGAGCGTCGCCTGCGGGCATAATTCGTAGTTGGCTACGACAGCCGTTACACCGTTCGTCGCAAGCGCATCGCCGACGAACGCAAAGTTTTTCTTATCTTGCCCACGCCAGTAACCGCCATGAAAGAAGATCTGCACCGAGGATTTTAGACTCCGGATCGTTTGCTTCGCTGGGAAAATGTCAACCCTATGCAGCGGATGCTCCCCGTACGGAAGGTCTAATTGGACCCCAGTGCGGGCCCTGGCTCGGTTGTTGGCTTCGATCCGCCCCGCCTGGTAACGGTGAAAATGCGGGAACGCACGCCGCGGATTGTACTGGAATTCGTGCTCATCCTCGGTCGAGGGCAGGAGTGGCTGGTTCACGTAAGGTATCCAGTTTCTCGATGCAACCTGCCGGTAATGGTCTTGCGGTTGCCTGGGCAATGTCAAGCGGCGCACGCACACTTCGGCGCCCGTCGTGCTCTCTTCCACCTAACACAGGATGAAGGCGATCTGCGGCTCTCTGGACGGTGACGTCGTCACGGTGAAACTTGGCCCGGTCAAGCCGGGGTGAATTGGAATTTCTCAACCATCCGTGGCGGAGTTTTCGGCGGAGGAGGCCGACACTGAGTCTATCCATTACTGGCCCAGTGACCACGAAGCTGCGGCGATCGGAGGCCTTATACAGGCGTCCACGCCCGGGGAAGGGGCCCCAGGAAGGACGTTATGGAACACTATTCTCGGGGGAGGGGAGAAGGATGACAATCACTTCCGGAGAGGAAGGCCCCGGTTCGAAGGCCGAAGCCTTGGGGCTAATCCAGGGGGACCTGCCAGTCGATGGGCAGGCCTAGGCTTTCGGCGAGACTTACGAGCCAAGCGTGAGCTTCGTCACGCGACGAACACAACGATGTCGTCGGTTCACGACTCGAGGCAACACCGATCGCACCCCGCTATCAGAGTAAGCGATGCTCTCGATGATATAGGCGGCCAGGAACTGGCCTACGTCGCGAGGTTCGACCCAGGCATAGAGGCGACGATAGTTGCTCATGGTAATGTCCATGCGGTTCCGGTTCAAAGGCATGCCGCCCATAGGCCGGCGCCAGCGCGCTTCATTAGAAAGGAGGCGAGCTCGGCGCCAGAGGGAGTGCTCAATAGGTCAGGAGCCAAAGGACGGTCGCCACGCTGCCAAGGCCCAGCTCGCTATCGAGTTCGAGGATCGGTTTACGGTGACCGAGTGAGCGAAACCTATCAGCCCAAACACAAAATATTTGACACCCTCGCGACCAGATGTAGTTCAGTCCGTCCCTTTCAATGGCTCCGCGCCTTGGCCCGTTGCCCCGACCAAGCCGAGCGTTAGCAACCGCCAGACTCCACTCGCCGCTGGATGAGATTCAGGGGCAACGTCACTCAGATTCGGCAACATCAACGGCACTTCCTAAGCGATACGAGTAGCCTTCAATTACCCATGAGTTGGGCGCGCAAACCGGCCCGGAATCAGCCTGCACAGCCCCGGCTGCAATCAAGAATTATCAGCGCACGGGTCTCGTGACTCCACCAACCTCCCGCACGATCGCAGTCGCCGGCTGTGCGGTGGCTCTGCTTTCTGTCACCTCCATCCGCCCGAGTAGTTGCAGCGCCCTACGGTGCAACCCCGATGTAGTGGAACTGGTGCAGCGCATCGTCCACCGGATAGGCGGGATCATATTGCGCGTGGTAGAGGCTGATCACCTTCTCAGTGAGATCGCCGTTGGCGTCGAACGCGATCTGCCCCTGCAGCGTTCGCAAGTTAGTGCTCGCGACGGCATCGCGCACGGTATGGCGGTCAACCGGCTTGCCGCTCTTGGCGATACGCCCGATAGCATCGAGCGCAACCAGCGAGGCATCATACGCAGTGAGCGAATAGTCGAACGGCTGCACGCCGAAGCGCTTGGTGAAGCGCTGCACCCACGGCACGGCACCGGGCTCGCCGAGCAGGCTCGGCGCCGCCACTGTGACGTACCAGCCGTTCGCCGCCGGAAATCCTACCGCTTTCAGAAATGACCCGCCCAGCAGCGCATCCGTGCCCGCCTTGATGACATTGGGAATCACGTTGTAGGCCTCCTTCGCCAGCTTGACGCCGGCCTCGACGTCGCCCGCAAAATAGAGCGCCTGCGGTTCCTTGGCTTTGATCTTAGTCAGGACCACAGTGTAATCGGCCTCGCGCGGATTGATCCGGTCCGTGCCAAAGATTTTGATGCCCTTGCGCGCCGCCTCCGTTTCGAATTCCTTGCCAACGCCGACTCCAAATGCCGTTCCGTCGTCGACCACGAAGGCTGACGTGACCTTCAGCTTTTCAGCCAGAAAATCGGCCATTCCCGGCGCCTGGTAGGCGTCGGTCGCGACGGTGCGGAAATAGACTACCTTGCCTCGTGGCCGGTAGGTGCCGGCAAGTCGTGGATCGGTGAGGTCGGGATTGGTCCCGCTCGGGCCGATGCAGGCCAAGTCCCCCTCGCTCAAAAGCGGCTCCATCGCCTTCGCCGAATCGCTCGTCTTCGGCCCAACGACCGCGACCACCTTTGGGTTGGACAGAAGTTGCCGCACGTCCTGCGCCGCCTGCGCGGGATCGTAATCGCCGGCGGTCGTCGTGTAATCGTTGAGGATGATCGGCGTAATTTTGTATCCGGCCACCCCACCCGCTGCGTTGGCCTCTTCGATCGCCATCAGCGCCCCGTCGAGCTGAAGCTTGCCGTCATTCGCGTTCGGTCCGTTCAGCGTGGAGATAAGGCCGATAGCGACCTCCTTCGCCACCGCAGCCTTGGCACCGTTTCCTCCGCTGACCATGCCAACGGCCGCAATCGCAAGCGTTGCCCCAGCACCATGCAGGAATGCCCTGCGCCTCGTGCTTTTCATTCGAACCTCCATGTCATCCGGCCGCTCGAAGCCGCTCGTTCCTGACCCCGAGAATTTCGCCAAGCCGTCGCCCGATTGCCGCAGGGTCTCCCTCTTTGAGGCAGGTCGGCCCGCAGATGAGAAGACCCTCATCTGCCCGCTCGATTTTGACCTCGATCCTGGGCGTGCCCTGGCGCAGCCGGAAGGCCAGCTCCCGCGCGCTCATGCCGCACGCCGACTCGTCAAGCCGGAGTGCGACCATCGGAATGTCGCCGCGCAAGGCATCGCTGATGAGTTTTGCTTCGAGCCACGCGACATTGCCCACTGCCGCCAGCAATGCATTCGTCCGGTCTCCCCACTCCGCCAAGCGGCGCTCCGGCGGCTCTTCCGCGAAGAGCCGCAACGCGACCAGGAGTCCCGCGATCTGCTCTTTCCCGGCCTTGCATTGCCGACCGATGCCGTGATGCGGCAAGCCGACCAGTGAGTATCCGTCGAGCAAACCCGCCGGTGGCTCCCAGTCCGACGGAAGAATGTCGAGATCGAGCTGCTGCAGCAATGCCGAGGCGATCAGATCGCGCCGGCCGCACAGGATGCCCGATGCCTGCGGGCCGCCGATCAGTTTGCCGCCGCTGAATGCCACGAGATCCGCGCCCGCCTCCACGAACCGCCTGAGATTGCTGACCGGCGGCAGCTCGGCGGCCGCATCCACCAACACCGGCGTCGCCGCCGCGTGCGCCACCCGCACCACCTCTTGAAGCGGTGGTCCCGATCGCGACCGTGCGACATAAAGGACGGCGGCCGTCCGCTCGCCGATCGCCGCCCCGTATTCCCATGCTTCGACGTCGCGGACGCCGGGACCGCTTACCCGGTCCGGAACTCCGACCTCGATCAGCCGGACCCCGGCCGAACGAACCGCGTGATCATACGAATTTCGCTGGTTCCGCGCGATCACCACTTCGTTGCGCATTTCCGCCGTATCCGGCAAACGATCCATTTTCGCCGGGTCCAGACCGGCGACGCATGCAGCGGTCCCGAGCAGCAGCGCCGCCGCCGCGCCACAGGTCACGATTCCGGCGTCGGCGCCGGTGGCCGCCCGAATTATAGCGTTCCCGCGCCCGTGCAGCTCTGCCATGTCGACCGACCATTGACTGGCCTCGACCATCGCCCGTGCGACCTCAGGACGCACAAAGCCGCCGCCTAGCCGCGTATTGGGCCCGACGGCGTTGATTAGCGGTGCAATTCCCAGGCTCTCCTCGATGCTCGTCATTGCCGTTCCGCGGTTCATTTCACACCAAGCCGAGCCGGCAGGATAGGCGAGCGCGATAGCGGCGCCAACCCCAGGGCTCCCCATAGGCAGGTCGTCTTTGCAACTTGCGCGGACCTGAATAGTATTGTGGAGGTGCTACGCGTGTGAGCAGACCGGGACCGCCTCGTTACAACTGGCGGGCGCTCTGCCGGTCGCCGCCGCTTTGGGGAGCCGGTAATGATCATCGACTGTCATGCCCATGTTTTCCAGCGCTGGGCGGGCCCGTGTGGGCACGCATCCAGCGAAATTCACCGCAGATACATTCAGAAAGTGCAGACCCGCACCGTCGCCCGCGTGTTCCGGGCGCGCGACGGCAAGGAGGCCTCCGGTCAGCTCCTCTTTCGCGAGGGCGACAATTCCTGGGCCGGCCTTCGCGACGTCGATTTCCGGGTCGGCAATTTTGGTCGCCTCGATTTCACGATCGACGGCGAGGATTATCATTCGCAGTATATGCCGGTCGGGATGCAACAGATCGAGGCCCCGCCCGAGTTGATGATCGCCCAGATGCAATACGCGAAGGTAGACCATTGCGTGCTCCAGACCGGTTGGGGCTACGGTGCGATGAACGACTACAATGCCTTCGCTCAGCATCAGTACCCGCAATGGTTCACTGCGCTGCTCAACATCGATGAACCGCGCGCCGCGAGTGCGGCGGGCCTTGCCGAGTTCGCCCGCGCGCATCGCGAACTCGGTCTCCGCGGCGTTTATTTCGCGCTCGACGCCTTCGCCCGCTACGGCTTCGATATTGAGTTCAACGATCACCGCCTCGATCCCTTCTGGTCGGCGGTGGAGCATGCCTCCCTCCCGGTCTTCATTGAGGTGACGGCGATCCCGGACTACGACGTCCGCTCCTACATCGCCAATATCGTCCATCTGCACGATCTCATGCGGCGCTTCCGAGAGATTCGCTGGGTGCTGGTGATGGGACCGCCGGTGGGATTTTTCGCCAACTCCGGCCGCTTCGAACTTCCCGATGAAGTGGCCGCCGCCTTTCACCACGAAGCCCTGCTGATCGAGGTGATGTTCCCGATCACCTGGGGCGGCGTCTGGGAATATCCCTATCCAGAGGCGCAAGCCCTGATCCGTTCGCTGCGCGACCGTTTCGGGGCGGCGAAGCTCCTCTGGGGATCCGACATGCCCAACGTCGAGCGCTTCTGCACCTATACGCAGTCGGTCGACTACGTGCGCCGGCATTGCAGCTTCCTCTCCGCGGCTGAGAAGGAAATGATTCTGGGCGCAAACGTGGATCGTCTGCT
>JBOHMN010000142.1:0-7717 GCA_050730175.1 Acetobacteraceae bacterium
GGCCGGGGGGGACGGGCATCTTTCAGAGAAGCTCGATTTCCTGGCAAATCGGCCGGAAGCGCGGGCTCGGGCCGTGAGGGTAGAGGCCGTGTCGGGCAATGTCACGACCAAGGGCGGTCGACATGCGGCATGACGCGCCAGCAGAAGTTCCCATGGCGACCATCACCCGATCCGAAAAGCTTGATCTGCGGCTGACGCCGGAGGCGAAGCGCGTGCTGAGCGCCGCGGCGCAGGCGTCGCGGCGCTCGCTCAGCGAGTTCGTGCTGGAAAGCGCGCTCGCCCGTGCGGAGGAGACGCTGCCGGACCGCCAGCATTTCGGGCTGGATGCCAAACGGTGGGAGGCATTTCTCGCGGCCCTCAATGCGCGGGCCCGGAAGCTGCCTCGACTGCAACGTCTTCTGGCAGAGGCCAGCGTGTTCGAGCGCGATTCCGCCCAATAGGCGGTGGCGCTCCGTATCGCGAAGCTGCGGCGCGAACATCGCGTTGACGGATTTAATTGCGGCCAGGAGCCGCTGAACCGCTTCCTGATCCGCTTCGCCCTGCCAAGCCAGCTTGCCAATAGCGCGCAGACCTATCTCGCCCTCTCAGGCGACCAGGTCGTCGGCTACTATGCACTGACCTACGGTGACGTCGGCTATGACGATGCGCCCGAGCGGCTGCGCAAGGGGGTGGCCCGGCACCCGGTCCCGCTCATGATCCTGGCCCGGCTGGCGGTAGCGACCGACTGGGCCGGCAGGGGCGTCGATTCGGGACTGCTGAAGGACGCGCTGGTGCGCACGCTTGGAGCGGCCGAGATAGCGGGCCTCCGGGCCATGGCCGTGCATGCCAAGGATGACGAGGCACGGGCGTTCTACGAGCATTTCAATTTCATCCGGTCGCCCACCGACCCCATGCACCTCTGCGTGCTGCTGAAGGACATTCGGGCGCTGGTTGGCCGGTAGGGTGTGTGCTGCGCGACGATCAAGATGAGAGTCCAGCGACAATCAGGATGAGAGTCCGGGCGGGCTGATCTTGGAAACGCAGAGTAATCAAGCGGACGTCTCTGCTCGTGGCGCGTGACGACCCAAGTCGGCCATAGGCCGGCCTGCCAGGCGATCCAGGAACCTGAAATTCAGGACGGCTGGGCGCCGACGGCTCTGCGCCCAATCGCGGCCACAGGCCCCCTGGTCGCAGCCTCCCGGAGGCCGCCGTTCCCTCATCGTTTCGCCCTTCCCGCGGCGCAGGATAACGGAACCGTTGAAGGGTGAGCCGAGGCTCTGGTCTGGTGTGCCAACCCTGGCAAACCTAGCAGGGGTCGGTGCCCGACTGTTCGACGCAGGCGGGCCAGATCACCTCGTCCTCCTCACTAAGCACGTAGAGCCGCGCACTCCCCGGTGCGGGAAAGTCGAGCAGAACGCCCACAGGTTCGGCGCCGGCAGGGTCGACCGACGTGTGGTCCACCCCGCCGATTTGGAGGTTCTCCACTCTCCCCCAGCGGGCCAGGAAGGTCGGGGACAAAGCGAACGCCGGCTGCGAGACGTGCAGGCGGCACTGGGGCCGATCTACCACCCAAATCCGCTGCTTTTTGTAGGGTCCCTTGACCAACGTCAGGCGCACGCAACCGGCCGCTCCGACGTGCTGCTTACAGAGATAGTGCGATACGAAGAGCGCGAAGATAGAACGGGCTAGGGCCAGCACGAAATCCATTAGGCCCCGCATCTCCTCGACGCCGAGCCTGTCCGACGGATTGCCTCCCCTATGTGCCACGTCGTTCCTTCGTTCGACGAGGTTATCGAGCCGCTGTTGAATGACAGTCGGGGGCACTGAGGTGGGGGGCGCACCAGTCATTTTCTGATCTTCGTAGTACCAGTCGATGAGGGGTCTCGCTCGGCGGACGGCGTTGTGTGAAAGGTCAACAAGACCCAGGAGTAATCCGAGTTCGTCGTAACGAATGTTCTTGTCGTGAGCCGAGACCACAATGTGGTTCAGATCGTATGGCGAGTTGCCCGAGAGGCAGTGGTACAAGTTTTCAATCAGCTGGAGGGGTGTCGCTCCCGGGTATCGAGCCTGATCGAGCTCTCCCTTGGCGAGTAACTCCGCGGTCTTCTTCAGGTGCTTGCAGGTTAGTCGCGGCGGGAGTGATCCGTAGCTGCCTTGTTGGGCGACAGTCTTTACATACGAGGTAAGTATGTCTTCGACAAACCTTTCAAATGACGCGTAAAGGGCGACAATGAGTGCCGAATAGTCGAAGCGGCGCCGCACCGCGAGGTAGGTCCTCACATCTGGATTGGTTGATCCTGCCAAAAGGTCATTCGCAGGCTTGATGGCAGACGCCATGGCCTGCATCTCCATGATGTCGTGCTCCAGGGCATCCACCGAAGACCGCATTGCTCAGCGCTGATTCTAAACTCGTTGAAGCACGGTTTCGAAGGCGGCACGCATTGCCTTGTTTCGGTTTTGTATGTCCGAGCTGTTCGTCCGACGACCCGCAAACGATGGCTGCGGCCCTGTGCGATCCTCGGCGTACATCGCGGCCAGAGCTTCCCTCAGCACTGCCTTCTTGAGGCGGATTTTCGGGCGGGCCTCAACTACATCTGAGGCATTTGCGACAAACATGATTGGGTCATATACGATTTTGGTCGGCCGAAGCTGCCTGCGTTCCGAGATGACAGCAAAGGCGTCAGTGCCCAGACATTCAAACAAAAAGTCAATCGTCTTGGCAAAGGCGTTCTCATATTCACTCAGAACCGAGGTCGGGAACTTATTTCCTACGCGAAGGAAGTTATCAAGAAACTCGTTTATTTTGTTGAGGCCAGCTTTCGACTTTTGGATGTGCCTGTAGGCAAAAAACCGCAATATAAGTTCGACGTCCTCCATCTTCTCGAACATACGCCTGCCAGACAGAGTCGTAGTGCTAGCCTCTGCCTCGTCGCCATCATCGAGTTCGTCTTCGTCTGGTCGCGGTTCCTCGACCTGGTTGGGAATTCCCCACATACGTCGAAACCGCTCGTTATCCGACAGCCGCAGGCAGAGCTGGTTCAGGGGACCAGCATAGACCGCGTTCCGGGTCTCTTGAGGACTCAGCTTTACGCCACCAGAATTCAAACGTTCGAAGACAATCTTCTTTAGGAATGACGCCTGCTCCTCACCAACAGCGGTTTCTTTCAACAAGATTATCGACGATATGTAGCGACGGTCGATGCCATCTCGTACCTTCGACGGGAGCCGGCTATACGTTCGCCCGTCCAAATCCGGCCAATATTCCAGTCCCTCGAGAGCGAATTTGTTGTCATAAAACTCCGCTAGCGCGGTGAGCCTTTGCCGTCCATCCATAACCTCGAAGCGAGCCAAGTCACGCTCGTACAAGAACACTGGCGGAACAGGGATGTTCATTAAGAAGGATTCAATAAGCCTGGACTTGCGTTGGTTGTTCCAACGATGGCGCCGTTGATATTCTGGATCCAGCTTGTACCGCCTCTCTGTTGCTCCCTTCGGGTCGTCTTCAATGGCGACGTCCTCTTGCAACATGGCAAGGATACCGGCGAGTGAGTAGCGCGCTGACTCCGTGACTATTCGGATATCGCCTTTTGCATAGCGGCTGTTCAGTTCTTCGTCGGAGGCCGTCCTTGGTGCATCTTGAGCAGCAAGTCCGAAATGCTCATCGGGCAGCAGGTCGTGCGCGGGAGCCATCCCCTCGCGCGTTTGGCGGGAGGGCCCTCCCGATGCGCGTCTGGCCATCACGCGATCTCCTTGCTCGAATCGTCTCGCATTTGCGAGCGCGCCAACCACGGCTTGCTGCTATTGGAGACGGCGAATCTCATACTGCTCGTGCCCAGATGTCGTACTCAACCAGCGGCTTGCTACGGCTACTGAGGAAGGAGTCGGCCTGACGCTTGCCGGCCTTCGCATCGCCGGCTGGCCTCGCGGTAGAAATGCGCCAACCGGTCCCTTGGAGGGACGCCGTCACGAGCTCGGTCGGCTCGATCCGCCGGTCGCAAATACCACCAAAGCGGACGACCATCTTCGCGCCATCATGGCAAACCAACCTTGCGTTGCGCCAAACCGAGCGAAGATCAGTGGCGAATTGGTCCGGGCTTCGGTGGGTCACTTGGCCTTTCGTGTCATAGTCGACCCGGTCCGGCCCTCCGAGGAACCAATTCCTGAGCCATTGGTCCGCAATGTAGGTCTTCATGCCGTAGTACGGGGGGGAGGTGATCACCCAGGAGAATGGCTTCGCAAACTCAGCGCCGCGGAACGCACTTGCGTTCCGGCTATCCGCCAATTCGGCGTGCCCATACGTAGCCCGCCCGTAGCTGTAGAAGCGGCGCGCACGTTGACATATTACCGAAGGAAGATCGACTCGTTGTGGCATAAGACCTCGCTCCGACCAGAAACGCACCGCGTAGGCCGGCTTCGGTGCATAAGTGCGCGGCGATTGGTTCGAGAGATAACCTGGCGTGCGTTGCGAGGGGCCGTGCAACGCGCCAAGGGTCAGGGCTCGCAGCGCCACTCGCTCTGGACTGTGACAGTCGGCGCCCAGTGCCGACCGCAATCTGCAAAGGTCGGCGAGAACTGACGGGTGGAACACCAGCCGCCAGAATTCGCTGTCCGGCGGGGCCTCCGTCGGAGCTTCGGTAAGGATGGCGGCCAGTTCCCGCTCGATCGTCTCGGCGGTAGGCGACACGAGCTTGGCAGCGGTGATCGCTTGTGCGACGGGGCTAGCGTCGATGCCGACCGAATACAGGTTCGTGAGCCTGGCGGCGAAGTTCGTGGTTCCCCGGCCGCAGAAAGGATCGAGCACCCGCTCGCACTGCTTTGAGTGGCGCCGTAGAATCCGAAGAGGAAACTCGAGCGGAAACATCGTGAAGTACGGGCAAATAGCATTGAGCTCGTGCCCTCGCGAGAGGACGTCACCCCCACGTGGCGCTGTGGAAGTGCGTGCGCGGCAGGGGGGCGGGAAGAGCGCCAGCCGGGTCTCGTTGATAGCCGCCGGCCTCTCCCCGCCTTTCCGGCCAGCTCCGCGCACTGATCCCCCGATTCGCCGAACACGATCGTCCATCGAATCCTGCCCTGAATGGCCCCCCGCGTCCACCATCGGTGCACCCGTGGCTCGGCAGCTTCCCCGAAATGACCGTGATGTGGTTATCGCTTGGCCGGGACTTTCGGCCGTCGTCGAAAAGCGATTGCACCTGCTGGCGGCGACGGCGACCTCAGTCAAGACCCGCGCGGCATGCCTCGTGGTGTGGTCGCTTCGCAGTAGGGACTGGATGTCTGCCTCGCCGCGGGAATGGCGGAAAGCGGACAGTTTGCTAACCACCCGTCCCTGCCATTCCCATTCGCCCAATGCCATTCGCTGAACGGCGGGTTTCGGGGCTGCCGGCATCACGGGCCTGCGTCCACCTTGGACGCTTCCAGCCATAGACCATTGTCGAGGCGAACGTTCGCTTATGGCCCTCATAGGGTCCGAAGCTGCCGTTGCCGTCCTACTCCCGGCCACGTGCTGCCGTGGCCTTAATGGCTGCTTTGCCTTCGGAGTGCCCGAACCCAGACAGTCTCCTTTCCACCGTAAATGTCCCGTTTCGGGCGCGTGGAAGGATCCTCCGGAGCCGAAACGGCATTCCGAGAGCAACCGGCGAGGGTCGCGCGCCGCGTTTACGAACGCGCAAACCGGGTGTGCGATAAGAAGTCAGGAGTCATACGGTTCACCGCCATCTCACCCGGGACCACCAGCTTTTCTGTTGAGCAGCCATCACCGCGCGAGCGGCGGGAGGCCGCTTTGGCCGCCATCGAAGCGGGCCTCGCCGAGGCACCCGACCGCGCGGAACTCCTGTTCGAGCGGGCGGCCCTCTTCGATGCACTCGGCGAGGCCGAACGCGCCGAGGCCGCGTACCTTGAGCTTCTTCATCGCGCTCCGGCTCACCCCGGTGCGCTGATCAACCTCGGCTCCCTGTTGCGCCGCCGCGGCTCTCTCAGCGCCGCGCGCCTCAGCTATGCCGAGGCAGTCGCGCGCCATCCTCGGCTGACGGCGGGGCATGTCAACCTTGCGCACCTGCTGCACCAGGCAGGCGAGACGGAAGGCGCCCGGCAGCACTACGAGGCTGCGCTGACCCTCGACCCGGCACTCGCGGAGGCGCACCAGGGGCTTGCCAACCTGTTCGACGATCTTGGTGAGACCGCGGCGGCAGAACGGCATCGGGAGCGAGGCTGGCGGGGCCACGCACTGGTGAAAAGGCCCTACCGTGGAGCCGGGCCTCCGGTCCGGCTGCTGCTGATCATCTCGGCGGCCGGGGGGAACATTCCGACCACTTTCATCCTCGATGACAGGATTTTTGCGGTCACCGTGCTGGCCGCCGAGTTCTTCGACCCTGCCCTGCCGTTGCCGCCGCATGACGTGGTGCTGAACGCGATCGGAGATGCGGACCGCTGCCGCACCGCCCTCGCTTGTGCCGAACAGATTCTGGCTCGCTCCGAGGCACCTCAGGTCAATGCACCGGTTCGGGTCAGAGCGACCGGTCGGCTCGAGACGGCCGCAACCCTCGGCGCGATTCCGGGGCTGGTCGTGCCGCCGATCGCACTCGTTCCACGGAGCGAAATCGCGGGTCCCGGGGTCGAAGCAAGGCTTCTGGCGCGCGGGTTCGAGTTCCCGCTGCTGCTGCGCACGCCCGGCTTCCATACCGGACGGCATTTCCTTCGTCTCGGCACGGCCAGCGAACTGGCCGGCGCGATGGCCACCCTGCCGGGCGAAAATCAATACGTCATCAAATCTCTCGAAGCACGGAGCGAGGACGGTCTTTATCGCAAATACCGGGTGATGTTCATCGATGGCCATCCGTTCCCGCTGCACCTCGCGATCTCGCGGCATTGGAAGGTGCATTATTTCACCGCGGGGATGGCGGCGGATGCCTCGTTCCGCGCCGAGGAGGCGCGGTTCCTGGCCGACATGCCGCGGGTGCTTGGGCGGTGCGGCATGGGCGTGCTCGCTTCGATCCGGGAGCGGCTTGGGCTCGACTACGCGGGGATCGACTTCACGCTTGGCCCGACCGGCAAGGTGCTGCTGTTCGAGGCGAACCCGGCGATGGCGATCGTGCCGCCGGATGCCGACCCGCGCTGGAACTACCGGCGGAGGGCGGTCGGGAAGGCATTGGCCGCCGTCCGCCGCGTGCTGGTGGAACGCGCGGCCCGGAGCGGATCGCGGCCGACTGGAAACGCGGGGAGTTCCCAAGCGGATACGGCCGCCGCGTCGATCCGCTCGAACATGTGACCGAAAGCGTTTTCAGGCAGGCCGGGAACGCGCCATGTTTGGATTCTCGAGCAATTTCATCGTCCTGACCGGCATCTGGCGATTCCAGTCAGGGTGATATTGCTCTGGAGCGCGATGGCCGGAGGTGGAATCACCGCAGGTCTGAATCGCGCGATGAAACAACGACCTAGAGCGGGGTGGGCGAGTGTGAACGAGCGCATCCCGCTCTAGGCCGCGGCGGCGAGCGCCGGGTCGAGCGCCACGAGGAGTGCCGGAATTTCCGAAGCCGGGCGCGGACGGCTGAACAGGAAGCCCTGCACCTCGGTGCATCGTTCGGCCGAGAGCGCAGCGAGCTGCTCTTCCGTCTCAACCCCTTCGGCGGTGGTGGTCATGCCGAGGCTGTTGCAGAGGCCGGTGACCGCACGCACGATCGCGATGCTGTCCGGCCGGCACGCGAGCTCGCGGATGAACGACTGATCGATCTTGATTTTGTCGAAG
>JBOHMN010000143.1:0-2391 GCA_050730175.1 Acetobacteraceae bacterium
AACTCTGCTTCGACTACGTCATCCGCTTTCGCGGCAACATCGCCGTCACCGCCACGACTGGCGAAACCCGCACCGCCGCCGCCTGGGTACGCAACAACGGACGTGCCCGTGTGCTGCGCGGCGCCATCGTCACCGCCGATCGCTATGCGGTCGGCACCGTGGTCTGCGTGCAGGGCCCGGACATGAAGCAGGCCTGGTGCCTGGCCGCCAGCAGCGGCGAGGCCACGGCCAAGGAACTGACCGGATATTACGGCCGCCGTTGGGGCATCGAATGCAGCCTGCGCGATACCAAAGACCTGCGCTTCGGCATGGGGATGGGCTCGATGCATGTCAAATCCCCCGAGCGGCGCGACCGGCTGTGGCTGATCAACGCATTCGCCGTGGTACTGCTGACCTTGCTCGGGGCAGTAAGCGAAGCGCTGGGCTACGACCGAATGCTAAAGACCAACACCACCAAGCGCAGGGTACATTCGTTGCTTCGTCAGGGTTGCATCCTCTACGACCTGATCCCGACGATGCCGGAGGTTAGGCTGCGCCCGCTGATGCAGTGCTTCTCCCGCATGCTCCAGGAGCAGCCGCTGTTCGCGGACGTTTTCGGGGCGGTCTGAAAAATGAGATGCTATGGGGCGGGCGACGAGGAAATGGCACCATCGTCGCTGCAACACATCGATGGAGAGCCCGATGCGCCAGCAGAAAGATGACCTCAGCAAATCCCTCGTCGCCCTGGAGCAGGATAGAACGCTGATCGGGGTTATTGAACTCAGCCTGAATAGTTGGCTGGTCGGGGGGATTGTCCCCGGGCTGGCGCGGGAGCCGCTGAAGAAGCTCGTGCCCGATCCGGAAGCGTTGCTCAGGCTGCTGCACCGCTGGAGCGACGAGGCGTCCCGGGTGGGAGAGACGATCACGCGCATAGCGGTTGCCTTCGAGGCCGGCCGGGACGGGTTCTGGCTGGCGCGCTGGCTGCGTGCGCGAGGGATCGAAGCGTATGTCATTCATCCGACGAGCATTCCGGTCTCTCGCGAACAACGGCGAGCGAAGACCGACCGGCTGGACGTCGGGCTGCTCAAGCGCGCCTTCCTCGGCTGGCTACGCGGCGAGGCGAAGCACTGCAGTATGGCCGCGATCCCGACGTCAGAAGAGGAGGATGCGAAGCGCCCGCACCGGGAGCGCGAGCACTTGGTGGGTATGCGGACCCGGATCGTCAACCGGCTGAAGAGCACGTTGATCCGACTGGGCATCCGGGACTTCAATCCGAAGCTGCGCAAGGCCGCGGACCGGCTGGCCGCACTGCGCACGCCGGAGGGGGACCCGATCCCGCTGAGCACGCTGGCCGAGTTGCGGCGCGATATCGCGCATCTGCGCTTCATCGCCGAACAGATCGCAGAGATTGAGGAGGCCCGGCAGGAACAACTCGACCAGGCGCCCCACGCAGAAGCGAACGCCAAGGTCCTGCAGCTCGAACGCATCAAAGGCGTCGGCATCGAGACCGCGGACATGCTGACGAGCGAGGTCTTCTCGCGCGACTTGCGCGATCAGCGGGCGGTGGGGCGCTATGCCGGCCTGACCGGCGCACCGGATGAAAGCGGCAAGCAACGCCGGGAGAAAGGGCTCGCCAAGGCGGGCAACGCGCGGGTTCGTCGCGGCATGATCCAGCTGGCCTGGCGGTTTCTGCTGCACCAGAAGGAGAGCGCTCTGGCGCAGTGGTATGAAGCGCGTGTCGCCACCGGTAAGAAGAGAAAGACCATGATTGTGGCATTGGCCCGCAAGCTGCTGATCGCGCTATGGCGCTTCGTGACCGAAGGCGCTGTGCCGCAGGGCGTCGTCCTGCACCCGACATCATGACCTCCCGGACCGAAACCCGCCAGGACAGAGGTTTCGGCGTTCGTCCACTTCTGCGGATGACCCGCCGATGACGATCCGAGGTGGTGGTGTGCCGAACTCCCCTATGGCCTTCGATGCCGCAAATGAGAATGGCCCCGCCGCCCCGGAGCTTCGCCGCCGATGCGCATGGCTGCATCACGGTTCGGATCCGGATCGGATCCACCGCATGCAAGGTTGCGGCGCGATGATCGCGCCCGATGGCGGGCTCCCCTCGGTCGTATCAATCACAAACACAAAGGTCCCCATCACGTGACGTAATCAACTCTTGACTCTCGAAACCCCATGCAAGGGGAGTCATGAGAGTGGCGACGTCTTTTCGCGGTGGAGCTTCGCCGTTATGATACGGGAATGACACCCGATTCTCGTTTCCTCGCGGAATCCTCAGTAACCTGGACGCCGCTGAGAGGACGCCTGCTACCCGCCGCGGCGCGCTGATCGCCATTCGGCACGCCGGCACCTGGGTGTGTGTCGCGCCCGCCGCTTGTCGCGACCACCTACCGCCCGGTACGG
>JBOHMN010000144.1:0-1501 GCA_050730175.1 Acetobacteraceae bacterium
AGCGCCGCATGCGGAAGCTGGAAGCGCAGGTGCACGAGGGTGACGATGACCCGGTCGGTGAACGGCAGGTCATGGCCGGGGCCCGCGCCGGCTGCCCGCTGGCGGTCACGGCCACGGCGATCACGCAGCCGGGACTCCCGCTGCGCCGTCCACGGCCCGGCTAGCTCGTTGATCAGCTTGCCCAGCCGGCGACGGGGAAGGCCAGTACAGATACGATGCGACAAGGCCGCGCGGGCCCATGGTGACGACACATCCTCATGATCTTGCGCGGCCGTCCGTCATTCCGGAACCGACACGCCAAGATCATCCCGTTACGCCCGGGCTCCTATCGCGCACCAAGTCGTAAGGGCTGGTTCGTCTCGTGTGTGCGGCTGGTCGTGTTGCTCGACGTCCTTCCTGCCGCTGGCAAGATGAGAGACATGGGCGAGACGCTGGCATTCGTGTGTAATGGAGGGCCGAAGCCCCTGGGCGACCCGGGCATCGGCAGGAAGCTGAAGGAAGCCCTGCAGCAGGTGGACGCGAAGCTCCCCATGATCGTTGACGATCCTGACCCTTACGTGCGCGGCGCCGCGATCTGGCGAGCTGATGGCCTGGTACTGGCGGACGGGCACTGGGACAACTGGGGGGTAATTGACGAACTCGCCCTCGGCGGGCGGGCGGCGTGCCGTGGTATCTGCGCCCGTGTACTGATCGTGGGCTGCTGCTGGTCGGGGACGAGCCGCTTTATGCATGCCGTGCGAGGCGGGCTGGACCGGCCAGTCGTGTATGTCGGGTACACGGGTAAGACTCCGAAGAAAGATGCGGGGCTGGTTTTCCCAGGGCTGGTCGGCGGCTTGCTGGATCACGGCCTGGATGACGAGCCAGAATCACTAGAAGCTGTAGCAGCAAGGTGCCTGGAAATGGCTCGGAACCAGTATCCGGCAGAAAGCGACCGTCTTCGCGGCTGGAAGGCGTCTGTGCTGCGGCCGATCCAGCAGCTACGAGCAGCCTGACCCGGCAGGCGCAACCCTCACGAGATTTCTGCAACCAGCCAGAAGAGGACGGCCCAGTCAGGCTCACAATGAGTGATGCCGCGCGTGTCATGGCCTGCCGCGCGGCGCGTTACGCCCGACTGCCATCCGGGGCTGCGGTTGCTTTCAGGTCTCGCGTGCGCGTGACCGGGATCCGCGCGCATGGCCCTTGCTGCGGATGACCACCGATGCCGATCCGGGTGGCCGGCCATGCGGGTTGAGGAACGTGTGCAGCCGACCCTGGTAGCAGTCGCTGAGCTCGGCGGCCAGCATCGTGCCGGTCCGGGCTGCTGCTCGGCAAAGCCGTTGCCGGGGTCTCAAACATCGGGCCAACCATCGCCACTGTCAGTAATCGCACCAAAATGCTCTAGTAAGGCAAGGGCGCCCAGATCGATTCTGGGGCTTCGGCGCACGTCCAGACGTGTCGCGGACGTGAGCGATATGTGCGCGTCGCTGTTCGACGTTGAAGCGGATGTGTCGCCGCACACGTC
>JBOHMN010000145.1:0-2910 GCA_050730175.1 Acetobacteraceae bacterium
CCATCAAGCACATGGCCCACAATCTGATCCGGAACGCACCCGGCAAGGCTTCATTGCGGCTCAAGCACAAGACCGCCGGATGGGATGACGACTTCCTCGCCGGCCTGCTCGCACGGTAGGTTTTTCACCCGATCCCCCTGGCCGGACAGACCCACCCCAGCATGGCACCAATAGACCAGACCGTTAACCAGACCGTTGAGGCGACCATGCGCGAAATCGGCGCCTTCGAGACGAAGACGAAACTCGGCCAGCTGCTCGACCGGGTGGAGACCGGCGAGGAGATCGTCATCAGCCGGCGCGGCAAGGTGGTCGCCAGGCTGGTGCCACCCGAAGCCGGGTTCGACCGCGAGCGCGCTCGCGGCGCGGCGGCCCGCATCCGGGCGATGCGCAAAGGCGTCACGCTGGGCGGCCTCAAGATCAAGGAGCTCATCGATGAGGGCCGCACGTGAGCGTCGTCATCGACGCCTCGCTGACGATGGCCTGGTATTTCGAGGACGAGAGCACGGCGGCGACGAACGAGCTGCTGGATCGTGTGTCGGAAGCCGGCGCCGTGGTGCCGGGCCTGTGGCGACTCGAGGTCGCCAACGCCTTTCAGACGGCGATCCGGCGCCGGCGAATTGACGCGGCTTATCGCGACGCCTCGCTCCGCGAGCTCGCGGTGATGCCGACCACGATCGATGCCGACACCAACAGCAACGCCTGGACGACGACACTTCGTCTCGCCGAGCGGTTCTCGCTCTCGATGTATGACGCCGCGTACCTCGAGCTTGCCGAGCGCCGCAGCCTGCCGCCGGCGACGCTCGATGCGGAGCTGCGCGGCGCAGCGCCGGCGCTCGGCGTGGCGCTGCTCGGCACCCCCTGACGGGAGCCTCCGATGAGCGGCGAGCAGCTTCCCGCTGAAATCGCCAGCCGGCTCCTGAAAGAAGCCGAGTTTCACCGCCTGCCCGAGGTACCGCCGGAAGTCGAGTGGTTCGCCAATCCCAGCAACCCGAGCACGCGGCGCGCCTACGAGAACGCCATCGGCCACTTCATGCGCTTTGCCGGAATCCGGCGGCCGGCGGAATTCCGGATCGTGACCCAGGCGCACCTCATCAGCTGGCGTGAAGAGTTGGTCCGGCGCGGGCTAGGCGGCAGCACGATCCGGCACCGCCTCTCGTCCGTCGCTTCGCTGTTCGAATATCTCTGCGAGAAAAACGGTTGCTGCCCAGGTAGCGTGAGGGTGGTCACTTCAGCCGAAGCTGTAAGATCAAGCGGATGGGATCGGCGGCCACGGTCTGGAGCATATTCCAGCCCTGCTTCCTGGCGGTCGAGAGGAGCGAGCGGATCACGGCGAAGTTCCTTGCGCCGCCCGCGGAGCGGAAGCCGCCGGAGATCTTCTGCCACAGTTTCATCATCCGCCCGTCGCGCTCCGCCAGGTTGTTGCTGAACGGCACCCGCGGATCGGTGAGGAAGCGGAGCACGTCCAGCCGTCGCGTGCTGAGGCGCAGCAGAAGGTTGTGGCCAACGCATTTGCGCCCGCTCAGGCAATAGCGCGCAGCCCTTTTGCCTTCACGAGATTGAGCAGCTTGAGCGACGGCCCATCCGGTCGCTTCTCGCCCCGCTCCCACTTGCTGACGGCCTCCTTCCGGACATTGAGGTAGTGCGCGAAGACGGGCTGGGAGACCTGCTCGCGTTCGCGCAGCGCCCGGATTTCCTCCGGCGTCAGGGGCTCGACCGGGGTAAGGCACAGGGCGTCGAATTCACGCATGGTCGCCTTGTCCACGAGCCCGGCCTTGTGGAGGCCGGCCGCGGTTTTGTGGATCGAGGCGAGAATGCCGCCTTCAACTTTGTTCTTCGTCGCCGCCATCGTGCTCTACCTCGATCAATTCGCCGGCGGCCTGAGCCGCTTCGAGCTGCCGCTCCGAGAACCCGAGAAGCACGTCCGCCAAACGCTTCAGGGCTTTCAACTCCATGGCTGACACGTTCGCCTTGTCGTTCTTGGCGAAGCCGTGGGCGAATAAGCTGTGACGCCCGACCCGAAACAGGATGATCGTTCGGAACCCGCCCGACTTGCCGCCGCCTTCCCGGGCGATGCGCTGCTTGAACACACCACCCGCTCAGATCGGCGTCGTAGTGGCCAGCCGCGACATCCTGAGCGGCTTGGAGCAGCTTTGCGTCGGCCAGGCCCGCCTTTCGGGCAAACCGGGCAAACTCCTTCGTGACGTAACCGCTCATCCTCGGCGAAGCCCGCCGAGCACGAACGAAATGTAGCTCTTAGGACTATAGAATTCAAGGCGCCCCGACATGGCGCTCCCCTTTCCCCGAGGAACGAACCGGCCGCCCTTCGTGCCGTCGGATAGGGGCCGCGTCCAAGGCCTGTTCGATCTCCTCGGCGATCTTGTCGGCCGACAGGAGCAAAGCCTTGTCGAGGTGGACATAGCGCTGGGTGACGCCCCGCCCGTTGTGCCCCAGCAGGGGCCCGCGACGGTTAGCTCGGAAAACCCGAGATCCCCGGCCACGCTGGCGAAGGTATGCCGAAGAACATGGGGCGTTACGTCCTCGAGCTTGGCGGTCAGGCAGAGACGCTGGAGAACCCGGACGACGCCGACGAAGTGGCCATCGCCTGTCTCACTCGGAAAGACATAGGGGTTCTCCTCCCCGCCAGAAGGTTGGGCCAGAAGCAGCTTGAGGGCCGGCCGGCCGATGGCGCGGAGCTGGGCGCCGCTCTTCGTCGTGGGAAAGCGCACGCACGGAGCATCCGGATTGATGCACGCCCGCTCCAGCGTCAGAACCTCCATCCGACGAAAGCCGGTCAGCAGCATGAGGCGGATCGCCGCCAGCACGACGGGGCTTTCCTAGTCCGCTTGGCGGATCGCCGTGCCGAGGGCGGCGACCGCCCCGCTCTTGATCAAGACGGCGCGGCAGCTCGGC
>JBOHMN010000146.1:0-16418 GCA_050730175.1 Acetobacteraceae bacterium
GCTGCTGGTGCTCGACGGTCCGGGAATTCCGGTTCGCACCAACAGTTCGGAACGCGGTATCCGCTGCCGGGTCGCCAAGCGCCACGGCAGCGGCGGCGCGGAAGATAACACTGGCGGCGAGGGCCGAGGCGCCTTCTTCGGCCCATCCAAGACCTACCGCAAACCTAACATTCCCTTTCGGAATTATCTTCACGGCACGCTCGATGTCCAAGCCTCCCCGATCCTGCCAAATCTCCCTCACGTCGTCCACTGCCACAGTCACTCCGCATAATCGCTGCGTCAGCCGGCCCCAGGTTTCGCTGCACTTGTCCTGGCTTCTGCATGCGCCATTGCCTTACCTCGCTCAGAGGCAAGACTGGGCGCAAGTTTTAGGTGAGGCTGAGCGGCTGGATCCCGCGCGTCCGCACCGCTGGACTTCTTTTCACACTGAACTAGGCTGGTCCTGTCTTTCTTCCGGCCAGCCGCAATGACCAGATTTGCTTGGCATCACCCGGGGCGTAGAAATCCGCTAGCACCGCCTCGAGGGAGAAACCTGTGGCTTCATAGAAACGCCGTGTCGGAGCATAGAGCGCGCGACCTGCCGTTTCGGCGTAAAGGGTCCGCCCACCGGCGTCGGCCGCCTCAGCTGCGATCGTCTGCAAGAGTCGCCGGCCAATGCCTGAGCCCTGAGCCGCCGGGTGCACCATGATCCAATAGAGATCCCATGCCCCGACGCAGCCAGGTACGGGACCGAAGCAGGCGTACCCAAGGAGCAACCCGTGCGGCTGCTCGGTCAGCAGAAACCGATAGCTGCTCCGCTCGCCTTCCGCGAGCGCTGTGCGCACAAGCTCTTCGGCAACGGCAATTTCCGCGTCGGTGAAGAAGCTGGTGGCCCGGCAGAGAGCACAGATTGCCTTGGCATCATCAGCCAAAAGCCGGCGCCGGAAAGCGACCTCGGGAGTCCGGGTCCTTTCGGGCGGCACCGGGTGGAGCGTGGACTCGGGCGGCAAAAAGACCGCTTCGACGACGCGGCTGATCAGCTCCCGGTAGGCCATCCCGTGCTGCTTGGCTGCCGCCGCAAAGCCCGCATCGGGCGTCAACGCGGGGTTGGCGTTTACTTCGAGCACATATGGCACGCCGGTTGAGTCGAGACGGATATCAACCCGTCCGTAGCCGGTAAGGCCCAGTGCGCTGAAGGCTCGGCGTGCCAAGTTTGCCAGCTGCGACGCGAGCTCGTCCTCGATGCCAGTGAAAGAACGGTACGTGGCAGAAAAGAGGGGATCGTCGGTTAGCCATTTGCCGGCGTAATCGAGGATACGCGGCATTCCGCCTGCGGCCGATACAGGCGGCCACGCCTTATCGTAAACGAGCTCGGCCGCCGGCAGCACTGCAACACCGCCTTTGCTGGCCAGTAATGAGAGATTGAACTCGCGCCCGGGCAAAAAAGCTTCTGCGAACCAGCTCGCGGGCAAGGCTTCACGGAGCGCAGGTACGACCGAGTGCTGCCCGAGCCCAAATGAGGCGTGCTCGGTTCGATGTTTGACGATGAAGGGCCCCGGCCATCCCTCAGCCGGCCCGGGCGGCACTGGAATGCCTGCGGTTCTCAGCACGTGCTTGGCCGCCGGCTTGTCGGAAGAAAGGGCGAGAGCGGCGAGCCTACTGCCGGTAAACGGCAGCCCCAGTCCCTCGAGCATAGCCGTTGCCGCGAGCCCGGCGGGTCCGGGAAATGCCACACCCGGCAAGCTTTCGACCAAATTGAAAACGAACCCTGGGGGATTCTCGCGAAGCCTCGCCGCAGCTCCCGAAAGATCGAGCCCGAGTCCCAGCTGTTCGACTTCCCAACCGATTTCCGCGAGTGCCGTTGCAACCGCCCTTGTCGCCGCGAGCGTGTCCTTCTCGTCTGCACTCGCGCCCGCGGCCACCATCTGGTGCAGCAGGACACAGCGTTTCATGCTTACGGGAGCATCCTTCCGAGTGGCCGGCCAGCGAACATGTGAACGTGTAGGTGGGCCACCTCCTGGTTGGCATCCGCCCCCATGTTAGTGAGCAGCCGGTACCCGTTTGCTTCGAGCCCAAGGTTTCGCGCGACGGTGCCAACCGCGCGGAAGAAACCGGCGATCTCGCTGTCAGAAGCGGCTTGCGAGAAATCGGCGAACGAAACGTACCGCCCCTTCGGGATCACTAACACATGCACGGGTGCCTGCGGGCGAATATCGCGAAACGCAAGCGCGTAGGCATCCTCATACACCTTGTCGCACTGGAGCTCTCCGCGCAAGATGCGCGCGAATACATTGTCGCTGTCGTAGGGGGGAAGGCCGGTTACCACCATAACAAGCTCTCCTGACTCGATACTCGCATCAAGAGAACAGCGCAGCGGCATTGACAAGGCCGGTGGCCGGAGTGGCCCGGCTCAGTCGATCTTGCCTGCGTGCGGCATGGCTGCGGCTGGGTCTCTATTCGATCGCAGTTTACATGCGTAACACTTGGCGTGTGCTCATGGTGCCTTGCACGCGGAGCGTCAGGACTTTATCCGCAGAAGCCTTGGCTGCCGGCCAGGATCCGGTCACCGTTGCAGACTTATCCCTCCAAGACCCGACATCCGCTGGTGCGTCAGATGTTCCGCTACCAGGAGTTTAGCCAGGTAGGCCCGAGAGGTAACCTGCGGACCAGACTGAGAAGCCTGGCGGACCCGACACGATTCGAACGTGCGACCTTCGCCTTCGGAGGGCGACGCTCTATCCAACTGAGCTACGGGTCCCTGCTCCACGCATACCCCTCATCAGCGGCGGCGAGCAAGCCATGCTTGTGCGGCCTTGTCCGCGCCCGACGGCAGCGGCGCCTGCGGTGCCCGAATCCACGCGATGATATCGCCGATCGGCAGGCCGCGCTCGAGGTCTCGGAGCAGCAGATGGTAACCACGCTTATAGTAGGCGAACCTGACCGGCGCCCTTTTCGGCACGGCCTTCCATATCGCTGCCATTGCTTCCTTGGGCACCAACTCGTCATGCGCTCCGTAAAGCACCAGCGCAGGTACATCAAAGTGCGCTGCGGCCGCTAGCGCGCGGCTCATCAGATCAACCAAGCCGTGGATCACGTCGACACGCGTTTCACGAATCGTCAGGGGGTCGCGCCCGAGCACCTCCAGCGCCGCGCGGTTGCTCGATGCCTTGACCAAGCCCGCTCCCGAAATGCGAAGGCCTGGCACCGCCTTCCAGGCGAACCAGAGCAGCGTCCGGTAGAACGCGTTCATGTCCGCTCGCCCCCAGACCGCCGGCGCGGCGAGAATATAACCTGCCGCGGGCGGCGGATCGGGCGACGTCGCAAGCAGGATCAGTACCGCACCCCCCATGCTCTCGCCGAGCAGATAAAGGGGCACGCGCGGGTACTTGCTTCGCAACAGCGACGCCATGGTGCGCGCGTCGTTGACCAGCGCTATCGACCCCGGCCAGAAGCCGCGGTCGGCCGTCGCGCCAAACCCGCGCTGGTCCGGCGCGTAGACCGCGATGCCGGCGGTCGCGAACAAGGGTGCCGAGAGGGCGAAGGCGTCCCGGCTATCGTTGAACCCATGCAGGGCAAGCAGCACGGCACGCGGCGGCCCCACCGGCAGCCAGGCACGATATGGCAGCCGCGTCCCGTCCGGCATCACGAATGCTTGCCCGCCCATCTCACGTACGGTCACAACCGGGCCGGGCGGGGTGAGTTGCTCCGCACAGGCGGAGAGTGTGAGACCGATCATTATTGCCAGGACGGCCTTTACGGGCCTGAAGACGACTCCCGGGGCGCGCCGCTTGAAACGGCGCGTAGGTGCTCGACCGGGCGAGGTGGGCCAACCACACCCTACCCCCGTCAGCACCTGCATACCCGGGAAATGCGGGGTCGAGTTGCAAGAATGGCGGTCATGCCGCACATTCGCACTTCTCGTGCGGCCTCATAGAGGATGCGATGCCGGAGGGTGCTACCGCCCAAACCGAAACGATATGCGTGACCGAAGACGTCGTTGCCTGCGACGGAGGTGGGGGTCCGCTCGGACATCCGCGCGTTTTTCTGCACGTTCTCAACGATGAGGTGGTCTGCCCCTATTGCTCACGTCGGTTCGTGCGCAAGCCTGGGGTCCCGCCGCTCAGCTCCGGGCACTGAGCGCGCGTGGGCACGGCCGGCGGGAAGCTGCTCCACCTCGTCCTGGTCGACGGCTCGGGGTTCCTGTTCCGGGCCTTCCACGCGCTGCCCCCACTGACGCGTCCGGATGGCACGCCGGTGAACGCCGTGCTCGGCTTTACCAACATGCTCGCCAAGTTCCTGAAGGAGCAGACCGGCTCGCACCTTGCGGTCGTCTTCGACGCCGGCCGTGAGACCTTTCGTAACCGCCTCTATCCTGCCTACAAGGCGCACCGCCCGCCGCCTCCACCCGAATTGGTACCGCAATTCGCACTGGTGCGCGAAGCGACGCGTGCGTTCGCTGTGCCGGCCATCGAGCTCGCCGACTGGGAAGCGGACGATCTGATTGCTGCCTACACCGCCGCGGCGCGTCGAGAGGGGGGCAAAGTGACGATCGTCTCTTCCGACAAGGACCTGATGCAGCTTGTCGCGAGCGACGTCGTCATGCTCGACCCGATCAAGCAGCGGTCGATCGGGCCGGAGCAGGTCGTGGAGCGCTTCGGCGTGCCGCCTGAACAGGTGATCGAAGTGCAGGCGCTGATGGGCGACTCGACCGACAATATTCCCGGTGTACCGGGGATCGGCCCGAAGACGGCTGCCGATCTCATTCGCACGTACGGCAGCCTTGAAGCTGCGCTTGCTGCCGCGCCGCAGATGCCACCCTCGAAGCGGCGCGAGGTTCTCATGCAACATGCGGACAACGCGCGGCTCTCGCGCACTCTGGTCACCCTGTGCAAGGACGCACCGCTGCCAGTCCCGCTCACCGAACTTCGGCTCGGGACCCCCGATCCGGCCCAGCTCGCAGCCTGGCTTTCTATTCAGGGCTTCCGTAGCGTGCTGCACCGGCTTGGGCTCGAGCCCATCGCCCCGCCGGAAGGCGCGCATCGGGCACCGGAAAGCTCCGCCAAACCGACCGAGAGCCCTCCCTTCGGACCGTATGAGACTGTCACCACACCCGCGGGCCTTGTCGGCTGGATCGAGAGAGCGGGCGCGGCAGGGGTCGTCGCGGTCGACACGGAGACCGACTCACTGAACCCGCTGGTTGCAAACCTGGTGGGGTTCTCGCTCGCTACCGCTCCGGGAACCGCTTGCTATGTGCCGCTTCGCCATGAGGGAGGTGGCGTTGCCATCGCCATCACGGAGGCGATCGGAGCTCTTAAGCCGCTGCTCGGCGACCCCGCTGTTCTCAAGGTGTTCCACAATGCGAAATACGATTTGCACGTGCTGGCGGGCGCAGGGGTGCCGAGTGTCGCGCCGTTGGACGATACGATGCTGCTGTCCTACTGCCAGGTGGGCGGTCGGCACGGTCACGGTATGGACGAGCTTTCCGTTCTGCATTTCGGCCACCGCCCGATCACCTACGACGAGGTCACCGGAACCGGTCGCGCGCGGGTGAGCTTTGCCGCTGTGTGCGTCGATCGGGCGACGGCATATGCGGCGGAAGACGCCGATGTCACTCTCAGGCTCTGGCATGCGCTGCGCGCCGGACTCTATGAGGCCGGCACCCTTGCCGTCTACGAGCAGATCGAGAGGCGGCTCATCGGCGTGCTCGTGCAAATGGAGCGCGCCGGGGTGAAAGTCGACGCGGCTGAGCTTTCTCGCATTTCGGCCGAGCTCAACGAGCGCATGGCAAGGATCGAGGCCGACATTCATCGTCTTGCCGGACATTCATTCAATGTCGGTTCTGCCAAGCAACTCGGCGAAGTGCTGTTCAACGAGATGGGACTGGGTGGCGGGAAAAGAATGAAAACCGGCGCCTTCGGTACCGATGCGCAGGTGCTTACAGCGTTGGCCGACGCAGGACATGAGTTACCGACGCGCGTGTTGGAATGGCGGCAGCTGCAGAAGCTCAAGTCCACTTATACCGACGCCCTGGTGAGCGAGATCAACCCGCGGACCGGGCGCGTGCATACGAGCTTCGTCATGGCGGGAACCTCGACCGGCCGGCTTGCCTCGAGCGATCCGAATCTGCAGAACATTCCGGTGCGCACGGAAGAAGGCGGTCGAATCCGCCGCGCCTTCATCGCTGAGCCCGGCCATGTGCTTGTCAGCGCCGATTATTCGCAAATCGAACTCCGCCTGCTGGCGCACGTTGCCGACATTCGCACCCTGAAGGAAGCGTTCGCGCGTGGCGACGACATTCACGCACTCACCGCCTCGGAGGTCTTCGGTGTGCCGCTGGCGGGGATGGATCCCCTCACCCGTCGGCGCGCAAAGGCGATCAATTTCGGCATCATCTACGGGATCAGTCCATTTGGCCTTGCCCGTCAACTCGGCATCGAGCCGGCCGAAGCGCGCAACTACATCGACACTTATTTCGCCCGCTATCCCGGTATCCGCGCCTATATGGAGGTGACGAAACAGAAGGCGCACAAGCAAGGTTTTGTGGTCACACCGTTCGGCCGTCGATGCTACATCGAAGGTATCAACGACAAGAACGCGGCTCGGCGCGGGTATGCGGAACGGGCGGCGACCAATGCCCCGTTGCAAGGTGGTGCCGCGGACATCATCAAGCGTGCGATGGTGCGCATGCCGGCGGCGCTTGCCAGAGCCGGATTGGCCGGCCGCATGCTGCTCCAGGTGCATGATGAGCTTCTGTTCGAAGCGCCGGTTGCGGAGGCAGAAGCGACGGCGCGTACCGTTGGAGAAGTGATGGCGCAGGCGGCCACTCTGAGCGTGCCGCTTGCTGTCGAGACTGGCATCGGCCCCAACTGGGGAGAAGCGCACTGATTGTTGCGGCCGCCTTCCGCGACGGCCAAAGAACACGCTGGCGAGATGCCAGTCGTGCTCCTTTGCTCGCCTCCAAGACGTGCCCCGGGGCTGCCCGGATTATCCGGAGCGCGCCTCGGGAGCGGGGCGGATCGCACCCGAGGGGAAGGGCGATCCGCTTTTCCGATCAGCCTGCGTTGCTGGATCCGTTGCCGATACTGATGGCAACGAAGATCTTTTGGCCCTGGTGGACGACCCTCAGTGCCACCGCTCCGCCGCGGCTTTCCGCCGCATGAATTGCGCTCACCGCCTGGTCAACGGAGGTGACAGGCTGTTCACCGATGCCGATGATGACATCGCCAGGCTGAAGTCCCGCCATCGCGGCCGGCGAGTCCGGCGCGACTTGGGCAATCACGGCACCGTGAGTGCCAGCGGGGAGGTTGAACTGACTCTCCGTCTCCGGGTTGACCGGGGCGAGCGCCAAGCCGAGCCGCCCTTGCTCGGGCGCCGACTGCTCGTTTGTCGTTGCGACCTGCTCGGGCAGGTTCCCCAGCGTTACGTTCATGCTGACCGTGTTGCCGTTGTTGAGCACCTTAAGATGCGCTGTCTCCCCAGGCTTGATGCCAGCGATGTCGATCGCGAGATCGCGCGGATTCTTCACGACCGCGCCGTTCACCCCAGTGATCACCTCACCAGGGTGGATCCCGGCCCGGGACGCGGGCGTGCCGGGTTCTACCGTGGCGATCAACGCACCGTCCTTGGATGGGAGATGCAATGCCTCCTGCATGCTGGGCGTGATCGGCTGCGCCTCGACCCCAAGGTAGCCACGCGTGATGTGGCCCGACTTTTCGAGTTCCGCAACGATGGTGTGCACGGTGTTGGAGGGAATAGCAAAGCCGATGCCAACACTGCCGCCGGAAGGCGAAATGATGGCAGTGTTCACGCCGATAACGTGACCTTCCATGTTGAACAGCGGCCCGCCGGAGTTCCCCTCGTTGATCGGTGCGTCGGTCTGGATGAACTGGTCGTACGGACCGTCACCGATGTTGCGCCCGAGCGCGGAGATGATGCCCGCGGTAACGGTTCCCCCAAGGCCGAACGGGTTGCCCATCGCGATCACCCATTGCCCAGGTTCGACATTGTTGGAATTGCCGAACTTGATGTAGGGCAGTGGATGCCCTGCGTCCACCTTCAGCACAGCCAGATCAGTGCGCGGATCGGCGCCGACGACGTGCGCGGGAAGCTTGGTGCCGTCATCGAGGATGACGGTGAGTGCTTTCTCGTCTTTGATCACGTGGTTGTTGGTGACGATCAGGCCAGAGGAGCTGATGATGAACCCCGAACCGCGAGCTTCGATCGCTTGCGGATGTTGCGGCACTGCTCCGAACGGGAACGGGAATGGGAACATTCCTGGCGGCTGGCCCTGCATCGCCGCCGGATGCGGGCGGAGGTCGTTGGTGATCGAAACAACTGCCGGCTTCACCTGCGCGACCAGCGGCGCGAAGTCGGGCGCCTGGACTACGGTCGTGGCTGCCGCCTTGGCGGGCGGCACCAGCAGGTTCTGGCCTGCCGCGTAGCCGCCAAGTGCGGTGCCGGCAAGCAATACCGCGAGCAGGGGCACGCTCAGAATTCGGCCGCCGTGGCGTGTCGGATTGGACCATTTGGGCATTACGATCTCCTTAGAGTGGAATAGGTGTGGCAGCGCCTCGGCAGCGCCTGCATGGGCCCAAGATGGGGACAGGAGCGTGAACGTTGCCCCGGCGCGGTGATGAAACCGTCGTCATCCGCAGAAGCAACCTGCCGCGCGCGAAAACCTGTTGCCAACGCGGGGGCGGCGGCGGGAAAGAGGGCGTCCAGGCCGGGTTAGCACAGCGGTAGTGCAGCGGATTTGTAAACCGAAGGTCGGGGGTTCAAATCCCTCACCCGGCATCTACTGCCCGTCACGCGCTACGGCGCGGCCGCCGCGTCGGCCCGGTCGCTCACACGCTCCAGGCGGAGCGCTGAGGCCGGTCCTGCCGTTGGAGGACCCGGCGCCAACCGCGCGGACATCAGTTCGACCGAGATCTGACCAAACGAGCGGGCTGCACAAATGAGCCGGCCGCGGCCTAACCTCACGCGCCTTCTCCGATCGAACAAGCTCGTCGCGGCTTTCGCTTCGACGTCCGTTCAGTACCGCACCGAGATTTGCGGGGCGAAAGCCCTGTATTAATCGTTCTTCATCACCCTTCATCCGGCGCTTGATGGCGAGGTCGCAATGCGGAGGGTTTTAAAACTGCTCGGCAGCTTGTCGCGGCTTGCCGCGCCAGCCGAGCTATTGGCCGGTTGCGCCTCGATAGTCGGCGGGACCACCCAGACCTTGTCCGTTTCTGCCGTTTCGGCGGGAAAGGAAGTCGCCGGAGCCCAGTGCGAACTGGCCAACGACACAGGAACCTGGTTCATTACCACTCCAGGCACAGCCAGCGTGCATCGCATCTACGACGCGTTGAACGTGACCTGCACCGACGCGGGATATGCCCCAGGTGTTGTCACAAGCGCTTCCTCAACCAAGGGGATGGCGTTTGGAAACATTCTCTTAGGCGGACTCATTGGTGCTGCAGTCGATATGTCGGACGGGGCCACGTACGACTACCCAACCCTGATAACGGTCCCCCTGACTGCGACCGTTCCGTCTCGTCTTCCGGGCAAAGTGGCAGCTCCGAGCACAGCCGCGCCCACCACGAGTTAGGCCGCCCGTCGTAGCCCGGCTCTGCCTATAGAATGAACCGGCTGAGGTCTCCCTTGGCGGCGAGCGGCGCCACCCGCTCGCGCACGTATGCAGCGTCGATCGTGATAGCCTCGCCCGGGCGGTCCGATGCCGTAAAGCTGACTTCCTCCAGCAGGCGCTCGAGCACGGTGTGAAGGCGTCGCGCCCCGATATTCTCCACGCGCTCGTTGATGTCGGCCGCCAGCTCGGCCAACTCCTCTACCGCATCGGGCGTGAACGTGAGAGAGACGTTCTCAGTCAAAAGCAGCGCCTCATACTGCTTCAGCAACGAGTGCTCCGGCTCGGTCAGGATGCGGCTCAGGTCGGCGCGCGAGAGCGGAGCCAGTTCGACCCGAATCGGCAAGCGGCCCTGCAACTCGGGCAGCAGATCGGCCGGCTTCGCGAGGTGGAAGGCACCGGAGGCAATGAAAAGGATATGATCGGTCTTCACCGGACCGTATTTGGTGGAAACGGTGGTGCCCTCAATCAGCGGCAACAAGTCACGCTGCACGCCCTCGCGTGAGACATCGCCGCCGCGGAAGCCACCCTCGATGGTGCGTGCGCAGATTTTATCGATCTCATCGATGAATACGATGCCGTTATTCTCCGCGTTGCTGACCGCATCGCGGGTCATTGCCTCGGTATCCAGCATGCGGTCGGCTTCCTCCCGCTCGAGCGCCGCGCGTGCTGCCGCGACCTTCATGCGCCGGCGATGCTGTGTGCGGCCAAACATGCCCTTCATCATTTCGGAAAGATTGATCATCTGGCCAGGCGGCATACCTGGAATATCCAGCTGGCCGATCGGCATGCCGGCCGGCTCGGCGACGCTTACCTCGATCTCTTTTTCTTCGAGCTCCCCATCGCGCAGCATGCGGCGGAATTTGCCGCGCGTTTCGGCGGAGGCACCGTCGCCCACGAGCGCGGTGATCAGCCGCTCCTCGGCGGCAAGCTCGGCCTTGGCCTGCACGTCCTTACGCGAAGCGTCACGCCGCATGTTGATGGCGACATCGACGAGGTCGCGGAGGATGCTTTCGACATCACGGCCGACATAGCCAACCTCGGTGAACTTCGTCGCCTCGACCTTGAGGAACGGGGCTTGGGCAAGCCTCGCAAGGCGGCGTGCGATCTCGGTCTTGCCGCAGCCGGTCGGGCCGATCATGAGGATGTTCTTCGGCATTACCTCCTCGCGCAGCGCATCCGGAAGCTTCGCCCGCCGCCAGCGATTGCGCAGCGCGATCGCGACCGCGCGCTTCGCGTCATTCTGTCCGACAATGAAGCGGTCAAGTTCGGAGACGATCTCGCGCGGGGAATAGCTTGGCGCGTCCATCGGCCAGTCTGGACTCCTCAGAGCGTTTCGACGGTGATGTTGCGGTTGGTATAGATGCAGATGCTGGCAGCGATCTCGATCGCGCGCCGCACGATCTCCTCCGCGCCGAGGCCGGGCGCGGGGAGCAGGGCACGCGCAGCGGCCATTGCAAAGTTGCCGCCGGAGCCGATGCCGATCACGCCATCCTCGGGCTCGAGTACGTCCCCATTTCCGCTGATCAGGAAGCTGCGCTCGCGGTCCACCACGGCGAGCATCGCCTCGAGCCGGCGGAGATAGCGGTCGGTTCGCCAGTCCTTGGCCAGCTCGACCGATGCGCGCTCGAGCTGGCCGGGGAAGCGCTCGAGCTTGGCCTCGAGGCGCTCGAGCAGCGTAAAAGCGTCGGCAGTGGCGCCGGCAAAGCCGGCAAGCACGGCCCCACCACCGATGCGACGCAGTTTTCGCGCATTTGCCTTGACAACCGTTGCGCCGAGGCTGACTTGGCCGTCGCCTGCCATGGCCACGGCGCCGTCGCGGCGGACTGCCACGATCGTCGTGCCGTGCCATCCAATAGGGTCAGGCACGGATACTTGAAGGTTGGGGAATGGCATTGGGTGGGAAATGGCCCCCGAGAGAAGGTGATGCAAGGTGGGGGTCCATGCCACGGGCGCGCGGCCGGGTTGGCTGCTATAGTCTTGAACAACATGAAGAATTTTGCACGCTGAAGGCGATTTCCGCCGATGTTGGCTGCGCCAGTTGCTGCCGCGCCAGCCTGCGGTAGGGCGGGGGTTTAAAAACCTGTCTGGTTTGGCTAGAGCCAAGCGTACATGTCTGAGTTTACCTAGGCGCCCTTGGTCCTTGGATCCCGACCCATGAACCGCATCGGCACTGTGCACCGAGTAACGTCGGAGACCGACGTCCGCGTCGGCCTGCTCGTGGATGGCGTAGGCAAGGCAGAAATCGCCACCGGCATCGGCTTTCTCGACCACATGCTGACCGCTTTTGCGAAGCATGCCTTGTTCGACCTCACGATTGCCGCCAGGGGTGACCTCGAAATCGACGCTCATCATACTACTGAGGACGTGGGCATCGTGCTCGGGCAGGCACTGCGAGATGCACTCGGGGAAAAACGCGGCATCTGCCGCTTCGGGCATGCCCTGGTGCCGATGGACGAAGCCCTGGTGGAAGCGGCGGTCGATCTCTCCGGCCGGGCGCATCTCTCCTGGGCGATCGTTTTCCCGGGGTCTCGGCTGGGCACCATGGATACCGAGCTTTTCCGGGAATTCTTCTCGGCACTGGCGACCAACGCGCTCCTTACCCTGCATCTCATAAAGCGGGCGGGAGAGAACGGCCACCACCTCGCCGAGGCGACATTCAAGGCAACGGCACGTGCGCTCTCGATGGCGGTTGCCCGCGAGCCACGCATGGGCGACTCCGCGCCCTCGACCAAGGGACAGTTGTGAGCTTTTTCACCGCGCATGTGCGGGCGAACCGTCCGCCTATCCTGCTCGCGGAAGGATTTCGCTGGGGCGCGTTTGTGTTCGGCCCGTTCTGGCTCCTGCGGCACCGCGCTCTGGTCCCCGCTGCACTGGCGGCGGCAGCTCTGGTCGCGATTCTGGCGCTGACCACCGGTGTCCTGCTGCTGGCGATGTTGGTCACCTGGGCGCTGATTCTGGGTTGCAACGGAAGCGATCTCCGCCGGTGGTCCCTGGAACGGCAGGGTTTCCTGCTCTCGGATGTGGTTGTCGCCCCGGACCGCGAGGAGGCGTTTGGAAGGTTCCTCGCGCGCCGGCCGGAGCAAATGAGCCGGATGCGATGAAAGTTGCGGTGGTCGATTACGGCAGCGGTAATCTTGCCTCTGCTGCGCGCGCGCTAGAGCGTGCCGCGGCAGAGTGTGGCATCCGGGCCAGAGTGGTCGTTACCGGGGATCCGAGTGCCCTTGCAACGGCCGAGCGAATCGTGCTGCCTGGTCAGGGTGCGTTCGCCGACTGCGCAGCCGGCCTTGCGGCGGTGCCGGGACTCTGGGATGTGATCGAGCAGGCGACCGCGGATGGCACTCCCTTTCTCGGCATTTGCGTCGGCATGCAGCTCATGGCCGAGCGCGGGCTCGAGCATTGCCTGACCCCCGGATTCGGCTGGATCCGGGGCGAGATCGCGGCCATGGACGCACCGGGGCTGCCGCTCCCGCAGATGAGCTGGAACGTGCTGCAATTCCGTCCAGATCGTTGTCATCCACTCCTTGCCGGGCTTACGGCAGGACAACATGTTTATTTCGTGCACAGCTACGCATTGCGTGGTGCAGACCCGGAGGAAATTGTGGCGACGACAGATTATGGCGGCCCGGTGGTGGCGATGGTGGCGCACGCGAATCGCGCCGGAACGCAGTTCCATGTCGAGAAAAGCCAGCGTGTGGGCCTTCGCATCCTTGCCAACTTCCTCGCCTGGGCTCCGCCACGCGTCGTTGCGCGGAGCGAGGCATGACAGGCGCGCCATCGATTCAGAAACGACCTGCCGAGACCCGACCGATCGTCTCCGTCGAGCAGCTGTCCGAGTTCGACGATGATGACCTTCACGCGCTCTGCGAGGCGGCGAGTGCAGCCATCATCGAGGGAGGCGGATTCGGCTGGATCACGCCTCCCGAGATCGGCACGCTCGCGAGCTATTTCCGCGGGGTCCTACTGGTGCCGGAGCGCGCGCTCCTCGTTGGCCGGCTGGACGGCACGATCGTCGGCTCGGCCCAACTCGTCCTGCCGCCCCGCAACAACGAGGCTCAGCAGCACAGCGCGTGGTTGATGCACTCCTTCACCGCACCCTATGCCCGTGGCCACGGCGTCGGGCATCTGATCGCCCGCCGGGCCGAGGAGCGCGCCCGAGCGCTACATCGCTATGTCATCAATCTCGATGTGCGGGAGACCCAGGAAGCGGCGATCCGGTTGTATGAGTCGATGGGCTATGTCCGCTGGGGCGTGCACCCAGCTTACGCTCGGGTGCGCGGCCAGACCGTGTGTGGAATTTATTACTATAAGATTTTGGCGAAGCGCGGCCGGTCTGCCTCGGAAAGCTGATGGCTGGGGTTACGCTTTACCCGGCGATCGATCTCAAGCAAGGCGCCGTCGTAAGGCTCCGTCAGGGAGTGATGACGGAGGCTACCCTGTATGCCGATGATCCGGTCGGGGTCGCTCGCCGTTTCGCCGCCGCGGGATGTCGCTTTCTGCATGTGGTGGACCTCGATGGGGCCGTTGCGGGTCATGCAGTAAACCAGGCCGCTGTTGCCGCGATTCTTGCCGCGGTCAGCGTGCCGGTGCAGGTTGGGGGCGGTATCCGCAACCTCGGCGCGATCGAACACTGGCTGCATGCCGGTGTGCGTCGGGTGATCCTTGGCAGCGTGGCGGTGAAAGACCCGAACCTCGTTCGCAGCGCGTGCCGGGCATTTCCCGGCCGGATCGCCATCGCGATCGATGCGCGCGCCGGAATGGTCGCAACGGAAGGGTGGGCCGCAGCAACAACAATCCCGGCAGGGGAGCTCGCCGGTCGATTCGCGGATGTCGGAGCGGCGGCCATCATCTACACTGATATCGGGCGCGACGGAACGCTTTCAGGGCTCGATCTCGACCGAACCCTGGAGCTTGCTCGGCAGGTCAGGGCGCCACTCATTGCCTCCGGCGGCGTTGGAAGCTTGGCGGATTTGCAGCGGCTCAAAGCTAAGGCGAGCGGAGCTATCGAGGGCGTGATTGTCGGGCGCGCCCTCTATGACGGGCGGCTGCGGCTTGAGGATGCGCTTCGTCTGCTCGACGGCCAGGATTGAGCCGGCGAGGAAGGTCTTGCCCGACGCGGCCACAAGCGTTCAGAACGCAGCAGTGAAGGAGTTGCCGCACTGCTCACGCTGAGGATCATCCCCTGTCTCGACGTGATGGAAGGCCGAGTGGTCAAGGGAATCCGGTTCGCTGATCTGCGCGACGCCGGCGACCCGGTGGTGCAGGCGGAAATCTACGATCGCGCAGGTGCCGACGAGTTGACCTTCCTCGACATCACAGCCAGCCATGAGAATCGTGACACTATGGTCGATGTGGTGGCGCGCACCGCAGCGAAAGTGTTCTTACCGTTTACGGTGGGCGGCGGCATCCGTTCTGTCGGCGACATGCGGAGGCTGCTGCTTGCCGGAGCGGACAAATGCAGCATCAATTCGGCAGCGGTCGCTCAGCCCGGCCTGATCAACGAGGCGGCCACGAAGTTCGGCAGCCAGTGCGTCGTGCTGGCCGTAGATGCCAAGCGGGTCTCTTCTGGCGCCTGGGAAGTCATCACGCACGGTGGCCGGCGGCGCACAGGCATCGATGTTGTAGCATGGTGCCGTGAGGCAGCCGCGCGTGGTGCAGGAGAGATCCTGCTTACCAGCATGGACCGAGACGGGACAGGAGAAGGCTTCGACATCGAGTTGCTTCGCGCCGTGACCGGCGCGATCCGGCTGCCGGTTGTCGCGTCGGGTGGAGTTGGGCGGCCCGCGCATTTCGTAGCTGCTGCCCGTGCCGGTGCAACTGGTCTTCTCGCGGCTACCGTGTTTCATTTTGGCACGTTGAAGATTTCCCAAGTGAAAGCCGCGCTCGCCGCTGCCGGGCTTGTCGTGCGCCCGGTCGCGGAGGTCGCCTGAAGCCTGTCATGGGCAAGGATGCGAAGCGGAAGTCGGGAAGAGAGTCGGCGCTCAAACTGAAGCCGAAGTTTCACCGCGTGCCCCCGCCGCTTGCCCCAGACGCAGCGACTTCAACCGGTATTTCCTCCAACGTGCTCGACCGGTTGTGGTCGGTCGTATTGTTGCGCCGAGACGCTGACCCCACGGTGAGCCACTCAGCCCGGCTATTGTCGCGCGGCGTCGGCAAGGTTGCGCAGAAGTTCGGCGAAGAGGCGGTCGAGTGCCTGATCGAAGGTGTGGCCGGCAATCGCACCGCGCTGATCGGCGAGAGCGCGGACGTCCTCTATCATCTCATGGTGTTGTGGGTTGCGGCGGGCGTGCGGCCGGAAGAGGTCTGGGCAGAGCTGGTGCGCCGTGAGGGGATAAGCGGGATCGCCGAGAAGGCGTCGCGCAGCGCGGCCCTCGGCACGCGCAAACTACCCTGAACGCGCGGAATCGGGTAAGCCGACTGCACTCGCCGGGCTGCCACAACGTGGGTTCGGACGTTCCTCGGCTTCATTTCTTGACTCTCGCTGCGCCGACCCTACGCAAGCTCGGCTTGCCAACGGCAAGCGGCTCACCTAACTTGGCCCGCTCGCGGCGCGGAATGCCCGCAAGCAAGGGTGGCCTGACAGTTCGGTTGCGGGCGTAGCTCAGGGGTAGAGCACAACCTTGCCAAGGTTGGGGTCGTGAGTTCGAATCTCATCGCCCGCTCCGTGTTTTCTCGGTCGCCCTATGCAAACTTCCGATCCTGAAGCCTGGCGGCTCGCGCAGGCGGCGTGGGCGGCGTTTGCGCGGCGCGATTTCGCGACGGCGCGACAGCTGGCGCAGCAGGTGATCGCGCGCCGGCCGCTGGACGCCAACGG
>JBOHMN010000147.1:0-2017 GCA_050730175.1 Acetobacteraceae bacterium
GTCCACGGACCCGAAACGGAGCATTTCACGGAACGGAGGGATTCGTTCATGACTCGTCGCTTGTTGAGCGTCTGCGTAGGCGCCGCGCTGGTGGGTATGCTGAGCGTGCCGGCCCACGGCACCGCCAAGCCGCCCGATCTGCCGGAAGATGGAACCTGCGCCGCTACGCCTGTCATGTCACCGCCCGCGCCGCTCTTTCAACTGCGGCCGACCGCTCGCCGCACGTTTGCAGGTTCACTGCTGCTCGGCATTCATCCGGCGCTGGGGCTGCTGCCAACCGACAAGCTACTTGATGCGCCATGGGATCATCCGCAGCCAGCGATCATGTTTTTTTTCCCGAATGGGCCACATCAGGCAATTGAGTTCTATTCCATGTGTAGACATTGGTCTGTTGAGGTTCAGGATCCTGAGTGGTTGAAACGGCTGCTGTCTATCTTCACCGCACGGCAGCTATCGTCGGAGCAGAAGGAGAACTACATCCAGGCATTCGAACCTCGCGACTTCATCTTTGGCTTGACTCCGGCTGGAACTATCACCAATGATCTCAACATACCGATCATACCCCGCGACGAGCCGATGCCGATGCCGCGCGAAGACCAGCGCTCGGAACAGGGGGAAGGACGTCTTCAGGAATGGGAACCCAGTCGCTTTATCTCCGGTCTCACTCCCGTAGACGCATCCAGTGAGGAGGACGAGAGGTCGTCTCCGCCAACCATCGAAATACTCCCCATGCCCCACGAGGACTCCGACATCACCTGCCCCTATCTGCGCCAGCAAATGATCGACAAGCACGCCTGCCAGCTCGCCGATCCGGAAATCGGCCGCGACGTGCTCGCCAATCTCGAATCCTTGAAGGAAGCGGATAACCTGCTGGGACTGGCGAAGGAGTTGGCGCGCGATGGGTTCATCGCCGAGGCGATGATGTGTTGCGATCTCGCCGCGAAACAGTGTCCGGGCAGTCCGTGCGCGCAGCGTGCGGTCGATACCATGAACGAATTGGCGCGCGGCATCGTTCCGCCAACGACCGACACCGAAGAGAGCGCCGAACCGCAGCCTGACGAGCCGACCGGGCCGTGCTCCCAATGGGATTCCTTCTGGCAGCAGATGTTCGAGTCGATGGGCTTACCTCTCAAGAACACGTTTTCCTCGCAGATTAGTCCTGTCAGCGACCGCAATTTCATCGAGCAGTATTACAAGCGACCGTGGGATCTCGATCCCAATTTCGACACCTTTCAGTTCGGCCAACAGCATCAGAACAATTGGACCTGGTCGGCGATGTCCAAGCCGCGCGCTAAGGTGTCCAAGCCAGGCGTGGAGCCGATGGTGTGCGGCCTAATGAAAGCATGTCATCTGCTGATGAATCAGGGCATGCAGCATCAGGCGGCGGAGTTGGCGCGTCAGGCGTATGCCCTCGATCCGCAGCGCGTCGCCGCCGATCCGCTCATCTACAAAATGCACCTACTCGCCGAGTCGATGACGACGCCCTCGAACGGAGCGAGCGAAGAGAGCGAGCCGCCGACGTGTCCCTACTGCCCCAGCATCGGCAAACCGATCCGCGAGATTGTGCCGGAGAAAAAGAAGAAGAGCGAGGACGGTCCCGCCACGCTGCTCGTGCCGCCGCTGCCGCCGATCGATTACGAAGTGGTGCCGGCGCTCGATGGCGTGTTAACGGAGTCCAACGGCGGCGAAGAAGCGAGCGAGGAAAGCACGCCGGAGAGCATGCGCGAACTGATCGAGACGATGCTGGACGGCTCGCTCGATTCTCCGTTGAAGATCGGAACCAACGCCGACGGCTGCCTGCGCGTGATTGGCGATTGCTCACTGGGGGACAACGTCTATCACCTGCGCTACACGCACGGTTGCATTGCGATCTGGAAAACGACGGACGCCAGCAAGTCGAAACCGTGATAACTCATCCTTCGCCGCTTGCGGCTTAGTGATTGTCCCCTATGGTTGTGGCGGCACGCTTCCAGCGTGCCGGGTAACGGGAAAATCCCGCGCATCGGCACGCTGGAAG
>JBOHMN010000148.1:0-3824 GCA_050730175.1 Acetobacteraceae bacterium
GTTCGCCAGGGTCTGGCGGTCTTCCAGGCGGGTCATGCGCCCTCGCCTATGTGGCAGACCGCCGAGAGTTTTTTTGACAGCACAAGCAAGGCGGCCGTTTCGGCCAGCGCCTTGTCTGTCGGGCGACACGCCAAACTGACCCCCTGACGACACGAGGAACTGACCCCCTCGGTCGATAGGAGGTTGGGTTGTGACTGAGAACGTACAGGCTGCTCCGCATTCGGAGGATGCGCGGAGAGAGCTGATGCGGACGCCTGACGATGTTTCGGTGATGCTGAGGCTGCATCGGCTGGGCTGGGGTTTGAAGCGGATCGCGTCGGAGTTGGGTTGCAGCCGGAACACCGTGCGCCGGTATCTGTCCCAGGGTGGCTGGCAGGGCTGCCGATCGGCGCTGCGGCCTGGTCAGCTGGAGGCCTTGCAGGGCTGGCTGGCGGAGCGGTTTTGGCGGCACCGCGGCAATGCTGACGTTCTGCGACAGGAGCTGCTGGCCGAGCAGGGTCTGGCGGTTTCCTTGCGAACGGTCGAGCGCTCGGTGGCGCCCTTGCGGCGGGAGCTGCGTGCTGCGGCTCGGGCGACAGTTCGGTTCGAGACGCCGCCGGGGCGGCAGCTGCAGATTGACTTCGGCGAGCGCCGGACGCTGATCGAGGGCGGGGCGACGCGGGTCTACCTGTTCGTGGCGACGCTTGGCTATTCGCGGCGGCTGCATGTGCGGGTGTTCCGCCACGAGCGGCAGGAATGCTGGTTCGATGGCATGGAGAGTGCGTTCCGGGCGTTCGGCGGCAGCCCGGAGGAGGTGCTGCTCGACAACGCGCGCGCCCTGGTCGATCGCCACGATGCGCAGACACGCGAGGTCGCGTTCAACGCCAAGTTCCTGGCGTTTGCCAAGCATTGGCACTTCCGGCCGGGAGCGTGCGCGCCGTATCGGGCGCGCACCAAGGGCAAGGACGAGCGTGGCGTGGGCTACGTGAAGTCCAACGCCATCGCCGGGCGGAGCTTTGCCAGCTGGTCGGCGCTGGAGGGGCATCTCGACGCCTGGACGCGTGAGGTCGCGGATGTGCGCATCCACGGCACGACGGGTGAAGCGCCGATGGTGCGGTTCTGCCGCGATGAGGCGCGCGCGTTGCGGCCGATCGGCGGGATGCCGCCGTTTCACGCGACCCGCGAGCTGATCCGGCGGGTGCAATCGGATTGCGTGGTCGAGGTGGAGGGCAACGCCTACTCAGTACCGTGGCGTCTGATCGGTGAGAGCGTCGGCGTGGCGATCATGGGCGAGGAGCTGCGGATCAGCCATGCCGGTCGGGAGGTGGCGATCCACCAGCAACGCGCCGGCCGACGCCAGCGTGCGATTGATCCGGCGCATTTCGAGGGGGTGGCCGGATCGCATGCCCGGGCCACTGGACCCATCACGGTGGCGGCTGCCAATGACGCTGAACCGGCCGGCTCGGTTGCTGTGACGCTGCTGCGGCCGCTGGCCGAGTATGAGGCCGTCGCCGGGGGGAACTGGTGATGCTGGCCGACCCCGATCACCTGACGCGCATGCTGACGCGGCTGAAGCTGACCGCGATCCGCGACCAGCTGGATAGCCTCCTGGACGAAGCCGGGCGCGGCGATCTGAGCACCCGCGAGAGCCTAACTCTGCTCTGCGAACGGGAGATCGCGCGCAAGGATCAGCGCCGGATCGAGAGGGCGATGGGGCTGGCGCGCTTCCCATTCGCGCGCGACCTGACCGGGTTCGACTTTGCCGCGCAGCCCTCGGTCGACAAGAAACAGATCCGCGAGATCGCCACCGGCCGCTTCATCGCCAATGGCGAGACCGTGCTGTTTCTCGGGCCGCCCGGCGTGGGCAAAACGCATTTGGCAGTGGCGCTCGGTCGCGAGGCGATCACCACCGGCTACACGGTGCTGTTCGCCTCCGCACCGGCGCTGGTGGCACAGCTCGCCCGGGCGCACGGCGAAGGTCGGCTCGAGGAACGGCTGCTACACTTCAGCAAGCCGAGGCTGCTGATCGTGGATGAACTCGGCTACTTGCCGTTCGAGACGAACGCAGCGCACCTGTTCTTCCAGCTGGTGAGCCGCCGCTACGAGCGCGGCAGCATGCTGATCACGTCCAACCGGGCGGTCGGCGAATGGGGCACCGTGTTCGGAGATCCTGTGGTCGCGACGGCGATCCTGGACCGACTGCTGCACCACAGTCACGTCGTCACCATCCGGGGCGACAGCTACCGGCTACGCGAGAAACGTCGCTCCGGCCTGCTGAAAACGCTACCTGTCGGACCAGGCACGTCTGCGCCGGCGTCGGCGTGACCAGGGCTTGTCCAGGTGGGTGCACAGGCACCCCCCGCGCGCCGCTCCGCCAGACCCAGCACGGTCGCTCCGCCGGCGCGCGGGTCCCTCCTATGCACTACCTGGACAAGCTCCCCCGGGCGAACCTCGGGGCAACGAAACCAAAATCGGGGTCCAGTTCCCAGCGCCGAAAAGGGTCCGATTCCGGACGTCGCTCGAGGCCACCGGCCGCCACGGCATGACCGGCACCGCCCGCACGCCACTGTATTCCGTTACGTAACGCCGGACTGACATGCCGAGAGGCCGCCCGCCAGACGGCGAACACCCGCTCAGCAATGCCGAGCGACAAGCCCGCCACCGCGCTCGCCGTCGCACACAAGACGCCCCGGGCGCCACGCGCACCGGCAGGCCACTCAACCGACGCAGCCGCCCACAACGCTGGCGGGATGCCGTGGCCGAACTGCTCACGCTCCAGACCGAGTATGCCGCCTGGCTGGAGGCCCTCCCCGACAGCTTGCAGGGCACCGCAATGGCAGAGGCCTTGCAAGCGATCATCGATCTCGACCTCGACCCTCTCGCCGCCACCGAACCGCCCCGCGGCTACGGTCGCGATTGACGCGCCATACCAAGCTCACCAGGGGGTCAATTCCTGATGTCGCAAAGGGGTCAGTTCCCGGTGTCGCTTGACAAGCCGATCCCGAGGGGCCCACCCTCATCTCTCACGCAGCTTCACAACGCTACCGTCAGGTCATTCTTCCTCCTTTCGGCAGGTCTCTGCAGCACACCGTCAATCAGGATGGGTGACGCCGGGGTGACCGGAGGGCGGGCGTAGCCCGGAGCCTGTCCGTAGGCTGCCCCGGCGGGCGCTGAAGGCCCCCTCCTGCGCGCAGATCCATGCCCCACTTCCGCTTCGCCTGCCTCCTACACCGACGGCAAACCAGAAACCGCAAGGCGTGGCTCCACGCTTCCAGTTCCATCGAACAGCGTGCTCGCACCCGTCTCCGCCAGCGACAATCAACGCGCGACAATCAAACCTACCCAGAGCGCCAAAAAAGCACTTGTCAGGCACGTTCAACCGCGACACTCTCTGTCCTAAGCGCGGTCGCAGACACCATCCTGATTGACACGCACTTCCACCCAGATTGTCGCGCTATAGGAGAGTTTCGGCCGCACGTGACGCAGCACACGGAAGCGGCCCGGCACGTAGTCCAGCACTTCCGTCACGTCCTCGCCGAGCAGCCGCAGGGCGCCGCCGCACTCAGGGCACGTGCAGGGCGCGTCATGGCGCACGGTCTCGCGCGGCAACCGCTCGTGCAGCGGCTTGCGCGCTGGCTTGCGGCGCCCGCCTTCGCTGGCCGGCGATTCGGTGAGTTGCTCTGCCTCGACCGGTGCCGTCTCCGCGATCTCCTCCTCGAGATCGCCTTGCCAAAGTTCGAGCTGGCCGATCGCCGCCCGCAGCTTCTCCGAAGAGGAACCGAACCGCTCACGCAAAAGCCGGGACAGACGCAGCTTGAGCTGCTCGTTGCGCAGCACCTGTTCCT
>JBOHMN010000149.1:0-4417 GCA_050730175.1 Acetobacteraceae bacterium
CTGGTCATCGTCGTGGTTGAAAACATGATGAACATTCTCGGCATTTCACCGCTGCTGGCCGAGGGTGTGCTCGGCGTCATCGTGCTGCTCGCGGTTTATCTGAACGTGGGCTTTCGTATCGACTTCATCAGGCTGTGGGCTTTCCGGCGGCCGCGAACTCCGCCGGTGGGCGGACAGCATGCCGCCCGCTGAAGCGTGGGCGGCGGCAGCGGAGCTCCCTACAAACAAAAGGCTGCGAAATGGACCAATTCTACGTCTCCGTTGGCGACGCGGTGAGTTTTTCCAAGACGGTCAGCGAATCCGACGTTTACCTTTTTGCGGGCGTGACCGGCGATCTTGCGCCGGTGCACGTCAATCAGGCGCTGATGGAGCACTCGGCATACGGGCAGCGGATCGCCCATGGCGTGCTGCTGGTCGGCTTCATGTCCACCACATCGTCCATGATGGTTGCGCAGGCGAAGGATAGCCACGCCCATGGCGAGACTCCGGTTTCGCTCGGCTACGACAGGATCCGGTTCGTCGCTCCGGTTTTCTTCGGGGACACGGTGACGGTTGAGTATCGGATTATCGCGGTTGACCCCGTTGCGAGACGCTCACGGGCGGATATCAAGGCGACCAACCAGCGCGACGAAGTCGTCGCGGTTGCGCAGCACATCCTGAAATGGGTGGCGCGGAGCAGCGCGCGATGAGCCACGCGCCGTCCCGTGCGGCGCTTCTCACGGCCGATTACGTGATCGTCGGGGGTGGGAGCGCTGGCTGCGTTGTCGCGGCGCGGCTGAGCGAGGATCCGCATTGCAAGGTCGTGCTTGTGGAAGCGGGGGATCGGGACAGGAGCCCGTACATCCATCTGCCCGTCGCCTATTACAAAACCACCGGGCCGGCGTTCACCTGGGGTTATCGGACTGCGCCGCAGGCGGACCAGGGCCGCCTGGAGGCGCCGTACCCGCAGGGGCGGGTGCTGGGCGGCGGCAGCTCTATCAACGCGCAGGTGTACATCCGTGGCAGGCCGGAAGACTTTGACGGCTGGCGCGACGCGTTCGGCTGCCCTGGTTGGGGTTATGCTGACGTGCTGCCCTACTTCGTGAAGGCGGAGGGCAATCAGCGCCTGAGTAGTCCGGTGCATGGTTTCGATGGCCCGCTTTTGGTTTCGGACCCGGCTTTCACGCATCCGCTGACGTACGCATGGCTCAAGGCCTGTCAGCAGGCCGGGCTTCCGTACAATACGGACTTCAATTCCGGAACGCAGGCCGGATGCGGCCTTTATCAAGTTACCAATCGGGCCGGCAGACGCTCCAGCACGGCCCATTGTTACCTTCATCCGGTGGAAGGCCGCAGCAACCTTCGTGTGCTCGTGAACGCCATGGCTGTGCGAATCGTCGTCGAGAACGGCAGGGCCACGGGGGTCGAAATACTGCGTGGCGGGCGCCGCCATTTCATCCAGGCCGGGCGGGAACTGGTTCTCACGGCGGGGGTCATCGGGACCGCGAAGCTTCTGATGCTTTCCGGTATCGGCGATGCCGATGAGCTGAAGGCAAAGGGAATCGAGGTCGTGAGCGACCAGCCTGAGGTGGGCCGCAACCTGCACGACCATCTCGACGTTTTCCTGGTCTACAAGCTGGCAAGAAAGCGCGGCTACGATCGGTATAAGAAGCCTGGCTGGCAGCTTTGGGCCGGATTGCAGTTTGCGCTTTTCCGGACCGGACCGGTGACCTCGAGCCTGGTCGAGGGTGGCGCGTTCTGGTGGGTGGATCGGAAGACAGCCACGCCGGACGTTCAGTTCCACTTTCTGGCAGGGGCCGGTGTTGAGGCCGATATTCCTTATCTTCCCGCGGGGGAAGGCTGCACGCTGCATGCCTATCTCGTTGGCCCGAAGGCGCGGGGACGTGTCACGCTTCGTTCAGCCGAACCGTCAGATGCGCCGGTCATCGACCCCAACTTTCTCGGCGCACCGCAAGATTTGGCGCAGACGGTTGCGGCGGTTCGCCTGGGCAGGCGGATCATGGCGCAGCCGGCAATGCGAGCGGAACTGACAGGCGAGCACCTGCCCGGCCCGCGCGCGCAATCGGAGGATGCGCTTGCGGAGTTTGTGCGTGCCCAGGGGCGGACCGCTTACCATCCTTGCGGGACCTGCCGCATGGGCACGGATGACCGCGCGGTTGTGGATACGGAGCTTCGGCTGCGTGCGGTCGGGAGCGTGAGAATTGCTGACGCCTCGATCATGCCGAAGCTGATCTCGGGCAATACCAACGCGACGGCCATCATGATCGGCGAGCGTTGCGCGGATTTCATCAAGGAAAGCCTGCGGCATGGGCTGAGCAGCAGTGGGGAAAGGGCGGCCGAGGAAAGCGTGAATCATTCGGCGCGGCGCGGGTGATGGCCATCGCGGGAACCGGCGTGGGGCAGCGGAGCGTGTCGCGCGGCGAGGAGGAGAGATATGCCGAGAGTCGTGATTACTGGCGCTGAACAGGGGCTCGGGCTCGAACTCGCGCGTGTCTACGCCGCGGCTGGATGGGAGGTGGTTGCCGGCTGTCTGCACCGGGCCACCGCAGCGATCACGACTCTGGCGGAATCCGCGAGCCGTGTCGTTGTGCTTGGGCTCGATGTGACGAGCGACGGGTCGGTTGCGGCTTTCGCAGACCAGTTACGAGAAGAGCCTGTCGACGTGCTGATCAACAACGCGGGCATCCACCGGCGCAAATGGTCGGTGCCCGAATCGGTGGTATTCGCCGACTGGGAAGATACGTTGCGTGTCAATACTCTGGGGCCGGCGCGGGTGTCATTTGCGCTCCGGCCGAGCCTTGTGGCGGCTAACAGCGCCAAACTCGTGACCATATCGAGCAACTGGGGATCGCTCACGCAACACCCGAGGACCGCTTACGACTACGCGTCTTCCAAAGCGGCGGTGAACAGCGTGATGCGCGGGCTGGCGGCCAACTGGAGCAAGGACGGGATCACTGTCTTGATGATCCATCCGGGGCGTCTCCGCACGGCGATGGGAGGCAAGGACGCGCCCATGATGCCGGACGAAGGGGCGCGGCTCGTGAAGGCGGTGATCGACAACGCAACGGCGGACGACACTGGGCGCTTTCTCGACAATGCCGGTCGCGATGTGCCTTGGTGACGGCGCTTGGCTGTGCGCACTGGGCGTTCGGCGTTTCGATGCACCGCGTGGTGTGCGTGACCCTCATCCGGCCGCACGGGCAGAGGGGGAAGAAGGAGTACATCTCGACAGTGCGCATCGCGCCGCGCGGGTGCGCCTGCCGAATTGGCCGCAGAGTTTGCGCATCGGCCGGCTTTCCGCGTCCGCCGGGTGCAGCGCAGGCGACCGGGGGGTGGTTTCTTGCGCGAACGTCCTGGAGGCGGCGGTTGCACCCTGGCGCTGAAGGCGGGATGATTGCTGCGTGAGGCGGTAATCGTTCTTTGCAGCAGGAAAGAGAGTCACGATGGCGTATGAAGGTATGATTGCCGAGACGGTCTCGGTCAACGGCGAGAAGCACGAGGTGATCCCGACCTATCTCGCGCGCCCGCTTGGTCCGGGTCCGTTCCCCGGGGTTGTGCTGCTGCATCATGCGCCAGGCTGGGACGAGTGGTACCGTGAGGCTACCCGCAGATTCGCGCATCACGGCTACGTCGCGATCAGCCCGAATCTCTATCATCGTGCCGGCGAAGGAAAGCCGGACGATGTCGCGGCCAAGATACGCGCCGCGGGTGGCGTGGCGGATGCGGAGGTCATCAGCGACACCGAAAGCACGGTTGCGTGGCTGCGCGGGCAATCCTTCGTCAATGGCAAGGTTGGCGTGTTCGGAAGCTGCTCGGGCGGCCGGCACACTTTTCTGTTTGCCTGCCACACCAAGAGCATCGCCGCTGCCTGCGAACTCTGGGGCGGGAAGGTGGTGATGAGCAAGGAGGAGCTGACGCCCAAGCAGCCCGTGGCGCCGATCGACTTCACCAAGGATCTTTCCTGCCCGTTGCTCGGACTGTTCGGCAACGAGGACCGCGCCCCGAGCCCCCCGCAGGTCGATCAGCACGAGGCCGAGCTGAAACGGCATCACAAGGATTATGAATTCCACCGCTATGACGGTGCGGGCCACGGGTTCTTCTATTACGACCGGCCGATGTATCGGCTGGAACAGGCGCTCGACGGCTGGCGGAGAGTGTTCGGATTTCTGCAGAAGCATCTCGCCGCCTGACGCGGCGATGTGCACCTCGATCGTCGAGATCGTCGGCGCGGACGGGGCGGGCAAGGGGGCGGGGGAATGGTTTGCCCTCACGCACGCGGTGGTTTCCTATGACCACCCGCACCATGCGCTCCTGGAGGAGGCGATCAACATCGACTTCGTGAACGCGAACCTTGAGGCCGGTGCACGCGCGGCGGTCGAGCTTTCGCTGCAATCCGCCAGGGAACTCAGCGCCGCAC
>JBOHMN010000150.1:0-2076 GCA_050730175.1 Acetobacteraceae bacterium
CAACCGCACACTCCAGCTCTTGTGGGTTTCGTATTGAGCCCGCAGGGCTTGGCGCAGCGGGTCAGTCATCGACGCCTGCTGGCCGGCGTCCTCACGCCGTTTGCGCTGCAGCACACCCACCGGGTCATGGCGCTCATTGCGGGCAATGTAGAACCATCGCTCGAGTGTCGAGACACCGAAGCGAACCGGCTCACCGGTGCTTGGATGTCGCCATTCGCGGGCCGCCAGTTGCTCCAGGGCCGCGCGCAGCGCGCCCTTCTCCGGCGGTGCGGCCAGCAACTGACCGATCACCGAGAAGCGCAGCCGCGCCCAGCGCTCATGCACCCGTGATCCGCCTCGCTCCGCCACGTCCGGCCTCCGAACCATCAACGAGCCGACGCTAGGCGGTGCCGCCGATGGCCGGCGACGGGCATCCTCTGCGGATCGGCGGCGCCCGTCAGAAAGCGCGCATCGCTGATGCGCCGCCGGTCAGCGGAGCAAGGCAGCGCAGCAAGGCGGTGAGCTTCTGTTCGATGTCGCCGGCAAAGCGATCGAGCAGCGAGGCCGGCAGGCTGGCGATGTCGAGCGGCGGCATGAAGCTGGCCTGGGCGAACTGCGCGAAGGCGCCCTCGGCAAAGGTCGAACGCCACCAGGCGCGCCAACGCGCGAGGGTTCGCCGATCGATCCCCGGCACGCTCGACAGCCGCGTCAGCCGTGCCGGCGTTGTCCCGTGCAGCATCGCCGAGATCAACGTCACGACCGCGGCGAGATAGACCTTGCGCCCGAGAAAGCGCAGCGATGGCGGCGTCGTCCGCTTGCGGCAGCCATCCACCGCACAACAGAAGCTGAAGCGCCGGGCATGATCCCGGCCCAACCCGGCGGGACCGCCGCGCGGCTTGCGGCCAAACGGCGCCGAATGCAGGGCGCCGCCGCATTGCCCGCAGCCGGCCGCCCGGGCGATGGCGGAAAGGTCGCGGTCGAAGACCAGCAGTTGCTCATGGAATCTGGCGTCGGCCAGCACAGCTTGGTACAACAGATCCGTCCTTTGAACTGATGTTGGCGAGATGGCCAAAATCGGACGCAATGATCGCTGTCCCTGTGGCAGCGGCAAGAAATACAAGCACTGCTGCATGGCCCAGGACGAGGCCGCGGCCCACCAGAAGCTTGCCGCCTCCGCCACGGCGGCTGCTACGGCGCACCACGATCCGCACCTGTGCGATGACTGCAACGAACAGCTGGACGCCGCGGCCAATGCCGTGCTCGCCCTCATCGACGCCGGGAAACTCGCCGAAGCCGAGCAGGCCGCCCACGAGGTGCTGGCACGCTTCCCCGCCGTGCATGATGGCTACGAGTGTCTCGGCCGGCTCTACCAGGCCAAGGGCGACAACCGCCAGGCGGCCGATTGCTACCGAAGGGTCATCGCGTTCGCCCGCAACGAGCCGCAGTTATACGACCCGCACTTCATCGATCACTTCCAGGATCTGATCGACCATCTGGAATCCCAGGCCGCCGCCGATTGAGCCTGCTGGTCCCGCCCACTGCTCCAGCCTCGCCGGGTGCTCGGCGGCGTCAAGGCATCCACGCCTGCGTCGCGGAGCCTCCTTGACCCCGCCTGCGCTCCCGACGGTCATGCCCGCAGGTCGGCGCCGAGGAATGGTCCTTCAGTCTCACCAAGGAATGCCTCGAAAGGGAAACCTACAGACCGGCCACGATCCATGAGGGACCTGACCTGGCGTCCCTCAAATTCCGTGATCAGAAAACGCCGAAAACACGTCGCTTTGCCTGCTCAGGCTCACACTACCTGCGCGGCACCTACCGCGATCCGGACGCCGCCAAGGCGCAGCTCGACGGGCTCGCGAGAAGAAAGCCAGACCCGGTGGACACCGCCGTCGCTAGTTATCCGTTCAAACGAAACTGCACGGAACCATTTCCCGCGATCATCCTTGAGCATGGCTGCGATGGGTTAGAACACGGAGGTTCGGGACGAATTGTCCGGATTTGGAGGGGGTCGCCAAAACGATACGAAGAAGCCCGTAAGCCCGCACGCGATGAGTAGTCCACCGAAGCCTTTGACTATAAGGTGAAGCAATGCAGACG
>JBOHMN010000151.1:0-1530 GCA_050730175.1 Acetobacteraceae bacterium
CCTACCAGTTCAAGCCTGTTCTGAAGATGCTGAACGCGCCGACCGGCAATCTCCTGATCGCCGATGAGGTCGGGCTTGGCAAGACCATAGAGGCCGGCCTGATCTGGACCGAGCTCAAGGCACGCTCGAATGATCGCCGGCTCCTCATCCTCTGCCCGGCCGCGCTCCGCGAAAAGTGGCGATCCGAGCTCGCCACCAAGTTCGATCTCGATGCGCGGATCGTCTCGGCACCGGACCTGCTTTCGCTGCTCGAAGACCAGGCCCGTACGGCCCGTGGCTTCGTCGCGATCGGCAGTATCCAGGGCCTACGCCCGCCGCGCGGCTGGGATGACTCCGATTCCGAAACCTACAATAGACCCGCCTCGCGCCTCGCGCGCCTGCTGGACGCGCAAGCGGAGCGGGAGCTGCTGTTCGATCTGCTCGTCATCGATGAGGCGCACCATCTCCGCAATCCTGCGACCCGACATCACCAGCTTGGCCAGCTGCTGCGCCCACTCGCCACCCATCGGCTTTTCCTCTCCGCGACGCCGGTTCATCTCCGCTCCCGCGACCTCTTTTCCCTTCTCTCGCTTCTCGATCCCGACACCTTCACCCAGGAGTTCGTCCTCGACGAGATGATCGAGGCGAACCGGCCTCTGATTGCCGCGCGCGATGCCGTGCTCCGGGGCGACTCTCTTCAGGAGCTGCTGGCTGCGCTCGACGCTGTGGCGGCGCACCCGCTCCTGCGCGACTCGCAACAGATCGCGGCGTTGCGGCGGGAAGTAAGTGAACACAACGAGCCGGTTTCCCGGGCGGAACGTGCGCGCCTTGCCGAGCGGCTGGAGTCGGTCAACCTGCTCGCCAACATCATCAATCGGACGCGCCGCAGGGACGTGAAGGAGCTCCGGGTTGTCCGCCAGGTTACGCCGTATTTCGCCGACATGGCGCCCGGCGAGCGCAGCGTCTATGAGCGCGTCGCCGAGGAGGTCGGCTCCTACGCCTCGGAAAAGGACGCGGTCCCCGGCTTCCTGTTCGCCATGCCCGCGCGCCAGCTCGCCTCCTCCATTCCGGCGGCCGTCGCGCATTGGCGTTCGCGGGACCCCGATCTTGGTTCGGAAGACGAAGAGGACGGCATCAACGGCGATTCGGATGAGCCGGAAACGCGCCCCCTCGTTGTCCGCCTCGTCCGGCTTTGCCGTGATCTGCCAGCCGATGCGGAGCTGGAAAGCAACGACACCAAGTTCGATGAGTTCGTTTGCGTCCTCCGCAACTATCTGGACGCCAGCCCGAACGATAAGCTCGTCGTCTTCTCGACCTTCCGCGCGACACTTCACTATCTCGCGCGCCGGCTCTCGGCCGCGGGAATCCCTGCCGCGACGATCCACGGTCAGGTGGGCGAACGGGAATCGGTGTTGGACCGTTTCCGGGAAAGCCGGACCGTTCGCGTGTTGCTCTCATCCGAGGTGGGGAGTGAGGGCATCGATCTGCAATTCTGCCGGGCGGTCGTGAATTACGATCTCCCCTGGAATCCCATGCGAATCGAGCAACGGA
>JBOHMN010000152.1:0-5330 GCA_050730175.1 Acetobacteraceae bacterium
CCGCGAGCCTCGAAGCACCACACCGGCTGATCTTCCGCCTGCATCATCCACCGCTCGAAGTCGCGGCGGACGGCACGGACTGCCCGCGCTGCGGCGCGCTGCTACAGTACAGCACCCGCTATTATGCGCAACTCGGCGAGTACCGCTGCCCGGAATGCGGCTTTGCCGCGCCGCCCGCAGACATCGACGCGGTGGCAACGGCGGAAGCGTTCACGGTGAACGGGAGGAAGCTCCCGCCGCTCCCCGTTGCGTTGCATCCGTACAGCGCACTGGCCGGCCTTGCCGCAGTCCAGGCACTCGGCCTCCCAGTGTGGCCAAAATCCTGGCCCGCGCCGGTCGCCGGCCGGGGATCGAGCACGCTGGTCGCGGGCCGGCGGGTCACCGTCGTCTTGGGGAAAAACCCCGCCTCGGTCAGCTGGAACCTGGCGCAGCATCCGGCCGATGCGCATCTTTTCCTCATCAACAACCGCATCGCGGACGGGCGCGATATTTCCTGGCTCTGGGACATCAATCTCGCGCCGGTCAGGGGCGCGCACATTGCCGGCGAGCGGGCGCTCGAAATGCTGATCCGGTTGCGCTACGAGCGGGGCGTCGCGGAGGCGGCTGCGTACGCCGGCACGGCGGAGGCGTTCGCCGCCGCGCTTGCCGCGACACCGGAGGGCGGCAACCTCTTGGTCGTCGCGACCTACACGGCGCTCTCCGCCGCGCTCGCGCTGCTGCGCCGCCCGCCGGCGATGCGGCCTGGCGCGGACGAGAGCAAAGGCCGCGGCCTGCCGGAGCGGCCGCGCTCGGCGCGGGCGGCGAAGCACGTCGAGATCGCGCTCCTTTTTCCCGACCAGCTCGGCACTTATGCGGACAGCGGCAACGCCGTCGTGCTGCAACGCCGTCTCGAATGGCGCGGCATCGGCGCGGCGGTGACCAAGATCGGGCCGGGGGAGCCGCTGCCCCCGCATGCCGACATCTTGCTGCTCGGCGGGGGAGAGGATCGTGGCCAAGCGCTGGCACTCGCGGCGCTCAAGAAGATGCGGGCTGATCTCGCGGCGATGCTGGCCGACGGCGTACCAGCGCTGCTCGTATGCGGCGGATACCAGCTCTATGGCGAGGCGCTGCCGCTCGAAGGCCGCGAGGTCGCGGGGCTTGGACTACTCCCCTTCACGACCAGCCGCGGCGCCCCGCGGCTGGTCGGGAGAATCGGCGTTGCCTGCCCGCTGGTGCCGCAGACTTTGATCGGGTTCGAGAATCACGGCGGGCACAGCGCACTTCTCGCCGGCGCCACCCCGCTCGGGCGCGTGCTATGGGGCAACGGCAACGGGCTCTCGGGGGCGCAGCAGGAAGGGGTCCTGCTCGGCCACACCATCGGCACCTACGTCCACGGCCCGATACTGGCGCGCAATCCGGCGCTCGCCGAGGTGATGCTCGGCTGGGTCGCGGAGCGGCGGGGATTCGGCACCCTCCCGCCGCTGGATGATTCGCGCGAGGCGGAAGCGGCCGCGAACCGCGCCTGAGCCCTCCTTAACCGCGCGGATCGAGCCGCCCCGCCGTCGTATCCGCGAGACTATTTTTACATTCGTCGGGGCGGTCGCCCCGCCGTGCTAGAAGGGCCGGTGCAAAGTGTAAAGTTTCCCGACGGGACGATAGAACGCATAGCGTCAGTTGCCGGCGGTTGCACTTCGGGAGCGTCCGCCGGCGGAGACCACTGGATTCAAGAGGTGCGCCGGCGGCGGACCACCAGGCCGAGCCCGAGGAGACCGGTTGCGAGCAGGACGAGCGAGCCGGGCTCGGGCACCCTGGCGGCGATGCCAGAGGGATCACCGCCCGGATCCAGCGGGCTGTTGTCGAGCACGTTGCCGGTGCTGCTGAGCAGGTAGGCACCATAGAAGGCGTCAGAGGCGGGCGGATCGCCGTTGCTCCAGAGATCGACGACATCGCCATTGTTCAGGGTGAATAGCAGACCATAGACGTCGAGGAAGCCGCCGGAGAACGGATAGCCATCGCAGACGATCGGCGAGCCGCCAGGGTAGAAAAGATCATCGTAGGAAACGAAGGTCGCCGTGGTGCTGGCGGCGTATCTGCTGAAGCTTCCGACGAACACATCGGCAGGTGTCGGCACGACAGGGTTGATCGGCACGATGCTGGAGATCGCCTCGTTGTCGAGGGCAACGGCGGAGTTGGAATCGGAGAAGGTGCCGCTGATGCCGCTGATCGCGTAGGCTCCGGCAGGGTCACCTGCGACCGTATCCTGAGTGAGCGTGAATGTGCCGGAGCCGCCGATGGTGCCGCCCCCGGCGCTCAGGCCGCCAAAGGAAAAGACGATCGTCGTTGACGGTATTCCATCGGCGCGGGCCTGCGGGACGAGGGCCAGGGCGGCGACTGCGGCGGCAATCAGCGTGGCGTTGCGAACTTTCACGGGTGTTTTCTCCTGAGGGTCAAAGAGCACGTCGAGACGGCGCCTTCGTGGAGAAAGCATAATTCATGCCACTTCATCAACGCGTTGATATCTAATAATTCTCTTTTGTACTGCTGGCGCAAACTGTAAGGTTTCCCGACGTTTCGGCCATGCCGGAAGCGGCCGCAGAACGTGCTTGGCCTGACGGCAAGCACTGGACATGCTACGCAGGGAGCTTGCGAACGAAGGAGGCGCGCGGCGTGGCAAGTGAACCGGGCAGAGCCGCAGCCGTCGGTTCGCCGGCCGCTCAGGCATCGTGGCAGGATGACGTATACGATTTGCTGCGCCGATCGGGTGTGACGCAGTTCGCCTACGTGCCCGATGCCGGGCACCGCGTGCTCATCGATCGCGCCCTCGCAGATCCCGGCGCTCAGGCGATTGCGCTGACGACGGAAGAGGAAGGTGTCGCGCTCCTGGCCGGCGCGGATCTTGGCGATGCCCGCGGCGTGCTCCTGATGCAAAGCAGCGGCGTCGGCAACTGCATCAACATGCTCTCGCTGATCAAGGGTGCGAGGTTTCCGTTCCTGACCCTCGTCACCATGCGGGGCGAGTTCGGCGAAGAAAATCCCTGGCAGTTTCCGATGGGCCAAGCCGTACAGCCCGTGCTGGAAGCGATGGGGGTCATTTGCCTGCGCGCCGAGCGCACCGACGACGTGGTTTCGACCGTCGCCGCGGGGCTCGCGATGGCCTTCAAGTCAGGCCAGGCGGTCGCGGTGCTGCTCACGCAAAAGCTGATCGGCGCCAAGCAGTTCTAGCGAGGCTTCGCCTCAGACCCACGAGGCACGTAGAGTAGGCCCGCCATAGCGGAGGGTCGGAATCGCTCTTCGACACATTCCCAACGACGGTCAAGTCGCGGCTCGGCATAGCCAAGCCGTTTCCAGGCTCCCTCTCGGGACATCGCCGCCTCACGGCACTCGCCGTCTCATCTTCCCGCGTCGAAAGTAGAACGAAATTCCGGCTCGAAGCGCTTAACCCGCCATTGCCTCCGCGAACGCTCGCGTCAGAGGGCGGGTGGATTCGTGCGTAGCAGGACAAAATTGCACGCAATTCCCCCACTCAAGCCAAGCTAGCGCAGCCGTTCCAATACGCGGTGTGGGATTTTGTCGGTCCTGCCCGCGACGCCCATCCGTTTGCGATATTCGGCATAGTTGGAGCGGGCGGCATCCTTGTTGCCGATGGCGAAGAAGGCGTCGCCGAGATTGAGATACGCCACGATGCGGCCAGGATCGAGCTCCAGCGCGTCCTGAAGCGGCCCGATCGCATCGTAGGCATGTCCCGCCTCCTCGAGAAAGAAGCCATAATTGTTGAGGTCGCCGGCCAGCGCTCGGTCGGGCTGGTCAACGCCCAGCGCGTACGGGCGTATGTGTCCGAACGCCTGAACCATGATGGCGAGCGCGGCGCCCTTGTCGCCGTGGCGATAAAGTGCCGTGGCCCGGATCGCGGCGGCGTGGAGCCGCTCCAAGAAGGCGGCGCGTTCCGGCGAATCGCCAACAAAGCCCACGGTGGCCCGGCCGACGATACGCGGCGGCTTCGCCGAGAGGTCGGTGGTCTCATGAATCAGCAGGCTGCCCTCAATGAATTGATCGAGCTTCCGGATCGCAACGGTGCGATTGCCCTCGATGCGATACCAGTAATCGGTATAAGCCGCCGCCGAGTCCTTGATATGACAGAAGAACGCTCCTTGCTTGGCATCCCAGCGCAAGGGGCAATCGCCGCCCGCATCATCGTCGCGCACCAAGGCCACGAAGCGGCGGCTGGCTGGCTCGTAGAGCCAGTATTCCTCCGTTGCATTGTCCGCCGCGGTGGCCGTGACCAAGCCGAGATCGGCGTATCCGTCACGGTCGAGGTCTTCGGAATCGATCGTAAATCCATCAGGGAAACCCGAGACCGAAACGCCGCCGGTCACCAACCGCTGCGCCGTGCCGCCACCCGCCGGCGCGATCTCCATCGCGGTCAGCGCACGATCCGCGCCTGTTCCGGCGAACACGAAAGTGAGGTCGAGCAGCGGCGCGTGCTTGCCCGGCGAGAACCGGCAGGGACGGCAATCTTTGACGGCGCCGGCAAACGGGCTCGGCGCGGCAAGAGCCGCGCTCGCGCCGATAACCGAAACCACAAGAAGCCATCCTGACATTCGTGCCATCTCTTCCCTCCGCGCGCCGCTGCAAGACAGATTCCACCACTTCGTCTTCCGGTCGGAGAGGTGAAGTGCTCAGGCGCGGCCTGCCACACGGGCAAACTCGAACATATCCAGGACACGCTCTGTCGGCATCGGGGAACCCCCTGCTTCGCCGCAAGGCTTTGTTGCAGAAGAACTTTCGCCGATTCAGATCCCCGATGCACCGACCCATTGTGAGAAATGCGGGCTAATCCTGCCCCGACACTACACGAAGGGTCGGACTGGCGGCTGGTCGCCTGCGCCGCGCCCGGCCGGCGTCGAGGAATGGCCGCTCCTGAGCCGGATTTCTGACATATCCGTCCCACCTGACTACTAACTATGCGATTCGAACTTATCTGCTCAGGAATAGCGAGAGGAAAGCACTCATGCATGCACTGATAGAGCGGCATATTCTGACGGCCGTCGTTCTCGCCGGCCTCGCGCTCGGCCTTGCGGCATGCGGCGAAGAGCCTGGCACGCGCGCGGTCTCGGGCGGTGCGATCGGGGCCGGAACCGGGGCGATCATCGGTGCGGCTACCGGCGGCGGGCCCGCGACCGGAGCGCTGATCGGCGGTGCGATCGGTGCGCTCGGCGGCGCGCTCACCAACCCGAATACGATCGACCTCGGGCGCCCGGTGATCGGCAACTGAACGACGAGTGACGCCAGGCGGACCGGCTCCGCCATGTCCCGGCTGGCCTCGGGAACCGGCAAGCGCTAAAGCCGCGTTG
>JBOHMN010000153.1:0-5336 GCA_050730175.1 Acetobacteraceae bacterium
GACCCCTCGAAAGTCACGCGTCCCGGACTCAAAAAGATCGATTCGGGATTGTGGGACCACCGTAGCCCCACAAGGGGGAGGGAGGAAGGAATTTCGTCGCGGACAGTGTATCACGCAAGTCTGATCCCGGGTACTGGTACCCGCTTTCACTTATCCATAACTCGCCCGTACGGCTCAGAAGAATCTTGCCCTCTCCCTCTGGGAGAGGGTCGCGCGCAGTGCGGGGTGAGGGCCTTGGTGTATCACCCATGTATGATTCCTGGAACTAGCCTCCATTGCGAACAGCCTCCAAAGGGCAACCGGAAAGGAGAAAACAAGCTGCGTCATCGCCGTGCAGCGGTGGGCGCGGAGGCAGGTCAGGGCAACCCTCGATTCGGCGAGCCGTCATCCGCGAGCTTGAGACAGAGGAAGGCCGAAGACGAACACCGGTCCTGCGGTAACCAACCCGAGCATCAGAGTCTGAGCAACCATCGTCTTGCGCCGCCGCGTCCGCCTCTGCACAGCCAATCGCCTCAACACCGCCGCCAAGCGGGCAGGACGCTGCACTCAAAACCCTTGACGGCAAACATGAGAATCGACGACAGACCCTAGATTCCCAGGTATGCCGCTTGCACTTGCTTGTTGTTTGCCAAATCGTCACTGCTTCCTTGCAATATCACCTTGCCGCTTTCCAGCACGTAGGCGCGCTGCACGAATTTGAGCGCGCGGCCAACGTTCTGTTCCACCAGCAGGACGGCCATGCCCATCGCGTGGATTTCCTGGATTTTCTGGAACGTCACATCGGTCACAATCGGTGCCAGTCCCAATGACGGTTCGTCGAGCATCAGCAGGCGCGGTTTCAGCATGAGACCCCGGCCTACGGCGAGCATCTGCTGCTCACCGCCGCTCATGGTGCCGGCGAGTTGTTTCCGCCGCTCGGCCAGTACGGGGAAGATGTTGAAGACCAGATCGAGACTGCGGCCCCGGTCTGCTTTCGCCGACGGGATGTAGGCACCGATCTCGAGATTTTCCTGTACTGTCAGTTCCGGAAATACCTGGCGTCCCTCTGGTACGTGGGCGATTCCGAGTTCGGCGATCTTGTATGCAGGCAAATCCGCGGTGTTCCTGCTCAAGAAGGTGATCTTGCCCGATGTCAGCCGCACCAGGCCTGAGATCGCGCGCAGGGTAGTACTCTTGCCGGCGCCGTTCGCTCCCAGAAGCCCGACGGCTTCCCCTTCTCCGATTGTCATGCTGATGCCACTGATCGCTGGGACGGAGCCGTAGCCGGCACTCACCCCGGACAGCGTCAGCATCGGTCACCGCCGGGCGTCGCCGTCGGCGCGTAACTTGTTCCCAGATACGCGCGGATCACCTCTTCATTGGCAACCACATCCGCAGGATTGCCTTCTGCGATCTTCTGCCCATGGTCGAGCACCACGATACGACGCGCCACCGCCATGATGGCGCGTAGCACGTGCTCGACGATGACGATGGTCAAGCCGCGCGTCGAAAGTCGTTCTACAAGCGCCACGGCCTGGTCGATTTCCGCCGGGTTGAGCCCGGCCATGACCTCGTCGAGAAGCAAAAGCCGAGGCTCGGTTGCCAGCGCGCGTGCCATCTCCAGCCGCCGCTGGTCGATCGCGGTCAAGTCGCGCGCCGGCCATTGTTCCTTGACAGTCAGCCCGACGAAATCGACCACCTCGCGGGCTCTCTCTCGGGCAACCTCCGGTTTCCGCTCGCGCAGGAACGCGCCGGTCATCACGTTCGCCAGAACGGTCATCTGGCCGAATGGTCTCGCAACCTGGAACGTACGGGCCAGGCCGTGTGCGCAGATGTCATACGGCTTGAGGCCGACGATCTCGCGACCGAAGGCGGACACCGAGCCTGTATCTGGCCGGTAGTAGCCGGTGATGAGATTGAAACTCGTGGTCTTGCCGGCGCCATTCGGTCCGATCAGCGCAATCGTCTCCCTCTCCTCGACCGAAAAACTGAGATCCTGGATCGCCCGCAAGCCGCCGAACCGCTTGCTGAGATGCCGAACGGCGAGCGCCTCAGCCATCCAAGCGGGCCTGGCTTGGCTGCGCTGGTCTCCCGGATTCGATGCGTCGGAAAGCGCCCGCCAGCACATGGATCAGACCGGCCGGTCGCCACAGGATCACCGCGATCAGGATCAGGCTGTAAACCGTCAACTGCATCCCGCCATAGCTGCTACCAAGCCAGCTTTGAACGAGCGCAGAGCTCCCTTCCAGGAGCACGGTGCCGAGGACCGGACCCCACAGCGTTCCGATCCCGCCGACGATCGCCACCAAAGCCGCCTCCACCGAGATATTGAAATTAAAGGCGGTATTGGGATCGATGAAATAGATGTACTGGACATAGAACGTTCCGGCAAGCGCCGTCAGAAACGCGCTGATCAGGTAGACGTTCCGTTTGATCCGGAGCGAATTGACCCCGATCGCCTCGGCAGCGTCCTCATCCTCCCCGACCGCGACCAGGTAGTATCCCAGCCGCGACCGCTCGATTCCGTAGGTGATCGCGAGCCCAACCACGAGCAGGGCGAGCGCGATGTAATAGTAGGCTGCCTTGGCAGTGAATTGCATCATCAGCGGTGCGTGTCCGAGGTTGGGCAAGGTCGTGCCCTCGGCACCCCAGGCAAAGTTGCGGAATTTGAGAAAGAGCAGCATCAGGATTTGCGCCATCGCGATCGTGGCAATCGCAAAATACGGGCCGCGCAACCGGAAGCACAGAGCGCCGATCGGCAGGCTCGCCAGCATGGCGATGACACCACCGGCCAGGATGCCGATCCACGGAGAGACGCCGAAGCGGATCAGCAGGATCGTCGAGGTATAGGCGCCGAGCCCGAAATACGCGGCATGTCCCAGTGAGAGTTGCTTGGCGTAGCCGCCAATGAGGTTCCAGGCGACACCGATGAACGCAAACAGCAGGATCCGGATAAAAATGTCGATCGCGAAGGAGTTCGGCACCGCCAGGGGCAGTACGATCACGATCGCCGCGAGCAGGCCGAACCCAAGCGTCCCTCTGAGGGGCGCATGGGTCATCGCGTCCACCCTCCGAACAGGCCGCTCGGCTTTACCGCCAGCGTCAGGAGAAATACCGCGTACACCACGATTTGTCCGGAGTCGGCGCCGACAAACTCGATGCCGAGCGACTCGGCAATGCCCATCATCAGGCTCGCGACCAGCGCACCCGTGATGCTGCCGAGCGTTCCCAGGACCACGGCCACGAACGCCATCAGCACGAACACCTGTCCGACCATCGGAGAAGCCGGGTAGAAGGGCATCAGCAGCGACCCCGCGGCACCCGCCAGTGCCAGCGCCAGACCGACTGCGACCGAGAATACCCGATCGGGATTGATGCCCATCAGCATCGCCACATCGTGGTTCTGCGCCGCCGCACGCATTGCCTTGCCGAGATCGGTGGCGTGCAGGAAGACCCAGAGCGCTCCGCTGAGCAGCATTGCAACGACGAAGGCGATCAGCTTCGCGACCGCGACGTAGAGCGGACCCAGGTGGATCGCAGTCTCCGTGTACGGGGTCTCAACGGTCCGGTAATCGGCGGTGAACAGCAGCAGCGCCACGTTGATCAACAACAAGGAAATTGCAAAGGTAAGGAAGATTTGAGGCATGTCGCCAAGGGTCAGGACCCTCCGGATCAGGAAATGCTGCAACAGCACGCCAAGGGCGAACAAGGCGGGCATCGTGACGATCAGGGACAGCAGAGGGTCGATGCCCAGGCGGGTCGCGAGGAAAAAGCTGATATACATGCCGATCATCACGAACTCGCCCTGGGCGAAGTTCACGATCTTGACCACCCCGAAGATCAGCGTGACCCCAATGCTGACAAGCGCATAGATTCCGCCAATGAGCAGGCCGTTGATGACGGCCTGTGCAAGGATTGCCAGCATCGATCCGATGTCGGAATCAGGTCTTCATCAAGGGTGCACGGGCATCCCCCTTGGGAAACACGGTCGCCAGATCGCCGTGCTGCCACTGCACACCGAGCGGGTGCGCGTAGACATTCTTGCCGTCGGGCCCGAACTTCACTTTCCCGCCGGGGCACATGGCCGCGTACCCCTCGGAGACATCGAGCGACGCCAGGGCATTACGGACCTTTTGCGGATCGGCCGAGCCCGCCCGTTCCAGCGCATCGGCGATCATGAACGTTTGCGCGACCAGGCCGCCGGCATATTCGAAGAGGAATTCGCCGTACCGTTTCTTGTAGACTGCATTCACCCTCTCGGCATTGGCGTCGATATCATGATTCCAATGTGCCACGCCGAGCAAACCGTCTGCCAGAGTTCCTACGGTCTTGTAGAAATCAGGAATGACGAACCCGCCGGAGCCGCCATTGATGGCAATCTTGAGGCCTGCCTGCTTGATCGTCCGGATAATCAGGATGAGGTCGTTCAGGTAGGAGACCGGGAACAGCATGTTGGCCCCGGAGGCCTTTACCTTGGTGATCAATGGGCCTGCATCAGTGAAATTGGCGGAGTAGGGCTCAAACAGCACGATTTCCACGCCGTAGGTGGGCGCCTGCTCGCGCAAACCTTTGGAGGTCGCGGTACCAAAAGCGGTGTTCTCAAAGACGACCGCCACTTTCGGCTTGTCGCTCACCAGTTTGGACATCTGGAGTTGTGCCTGGGCGAACTGCGAGGCGCGCGCGAAGGGTGTGAAGGTGTAATGGCGGCCCTGGTTGAGCAGATCGCTGCTTGATCCGGTCAAGAGGGGCACCTTGGCGCGTTCGGCCACCTCGCTTGCGATCAGCGTCAGCGCACTGGCGAAGGCGCCGTGAATTGCCGCTGGCCTGTAGCTGCTGATCAGACGGTCGGTCTCGGTCCGCGTGACGGTGGTATCGCTCTGCACGTCGGAAATGATCAGGTTCAGCTTGGCCCCACCCAAAGCCTTGATGCCGCCGGCATCGTTGATCATCTCAACCGCAAGTCGGGCGGCATTGACGCAGCCCTTGCCGATCTCGGCGAAGCTTCCGGTCACCGGATAGAGCCCACCGATATTCACGTGCTCTGCGGCGCGAGACTTGCGCGCGCTGCCGAGCACGCCGGCGGCAAGGGCCGCTCCTGCCGTACCGGCAAGGAAGTCTCTACGGCTGCGCTGCTTTGTTGCCGTCTCACCCCGTGACCTTGCCATTTTTCCCCTCCCCAATGCTCGTCCTCGCGGAATGCGCGGGCGGCGTCTCATGCCACGGCTTCCGTGCCCCGCCAATGCACATGCTCACCCGCTCACCCACACCCGCGCCGCGTCCGACCAGCGACGAAGGTGGCCGAGCACGCGGGTCATACACCTTGATGTACAAAATTGCAAACAATCTCTCTTTGCGCT
>JBOHMN010000154.1:0-4715 GCA_050730175.1 Acetobacteraceae bacterium
ATTCAGCCAAACTGTCGCGGCGACGAGATGGATGGCGGCCAGGAAGTTGCGGGCGGTCTTGTCGTAGCGGGTGGCGATCGCCCTGAACTGCTTGATTTTGCCGAAGAAATTCTCGATCAGGTGCCGCTCCTTGTAAAGATGCCGGTCGAAGGCGCGTGGGCAACTGCGGTGGCTCCTGGGCGGGATCACCGCGGCCTTGCCGGCGGCGGCGAGCGGCTTGAGGACACGTTCATCGGCATCGAAGCCTTTGTCGGCGATCAGCATGTCGGCTTGCATACCCGGCAGCAAGTGGTCGGTCCCCGCGAGATCGTGCGCCTCGCCTCCGGTCAGCAAGAACCCGAGCGGGTTGCCGAGGGCATCGACCAGGGCGTGGATTTTGGTGCTCAGTCCGCCGCGCGAGCGCCCGATCGCTTGCTCCGCGCCGTCTTTTTTTTAGCGTCCGCACTGTGCTGATGGGCGCGCACAATGGTACTGTCGATCATCGCGTATTCGTTGTCGGCATCGGCTGCCAAGTGCTGGAACATCCGCTCCCAGATACCAGATTTCGCCCAACGGCTGAACCGCCGATGGACGTTCTTCCAGTCGCCGAAGCGCTCCGGCAGATCACGCCATGGGACACCAGTCCGGTAACGGTAGAGCACGGCTTCGACAAACAGACGGTTGTCGACCGCGGTCACTCCAACCGAACCCTCCCGTCCCGGCAGCAGCTCCTTGATCCGGTCCTACTCGTCGTCGCGCAACCCAAAGCGGCGCATCGGTCAGCTCCCAAAGCCGACCGCCCAGGAATCGAAAAACTCGCCGCGCCGGAATCCACCCCGCGCAGATCCGTGCACAATCGCCGGCAGGTGTTGCAATTCGGACCCACCCCCGCCGATGCTACCCTAATTGACGACAGGCCCTAGTCCTGGCGGTAATTCGGTGCCTCGCGGGTGATCGCAACGTCGTGGACATGGCTTTCGCGCAGGCCTGCACTGCTGACGCGACGGAAACGGGCGTTGCGCTGCAAATCGGCGATCGAAGCCGATCCGGTATAGCCCATGCCGGCGCGCAGGCCGCCCACGAGCTGGTGGATCACCGTCGCGACCGGACCTTTGTACCCGACCCGCCCCTCGATCCCTTCGGGCACCCGTTTGAGCTGGTCGTTGATCTCCTGCTGAAAATAGCGGTCGGCAGAGCCGCGCGCCATCGCGGCCAAGCTTCCCATTCCCCTGTAGGATTTGTAGCTGCGACCTTGATACAGAAACACTTCTCCAGGCGCTTCATCGCTGCCGGCCAGGAGGCTCCCGATCATTACCGCATCGGCCCCGGCGGCGATCGCCTTGACGATGTCGCCGGAGGTGCGCACGCCGCCATCGGCGATCGCCGGGACCCCGTGCTCGTGGCAGGCGGCCGAGGCCTCCATCACCGCGGTGAACTGCGGCACGCCGACGCCCGCGATCACCCGCGTCGTACAGATGCTGCCCGGGCCGATGCCGATCTTCACCCCATCGGCGCCGGCCGCGATCAGGGCGCGCGCTCCTTCGGCAGTGGCGACGTTACCGGCCATCACCTCGACCGAATTCGAGAGCCGCTTGATGCGCTCGATGGCACCGAGCACGGCGGCCGAATGGCCGTGCGCGGTATCGACCACGATCACGTCCGCTTCGGCTTCGATCAGCGCGTGGGCGCGCTGCCAGCCGTCATCACCGACCCCGGTCGCGGCGGCGACGCGCAACCGGCCGAGCGCGTCTTTGTTGGCCAGCGGATGCTTTTCCGCCTTGTCCATGTCCTTGACCGTGATCAGGCCGATGCAACGATAAGCTTCATCGACGACGAGCAGCTTCTCGATACGGCGCTTATGCAGCAGCCGACGAGCTTCTTCGGGGTCGACGTCCGCGGGAACCGTGACGAGGTGTTCGCGTGTCATCAACGCATCGACCCGCAAATTCGGATCGGTTGCAAAGCGCACGTCGCGGTTGGTGAGGATGCCGACGAGGCGGCCGCTTTCGCGCTCGACCACTGGCACGCCGCTGATGTGGTGGCCGCTCATCAGGGCCTGCGCATCGGCCAGCGTCTGGTCGGGAAAAATCGTGAGCGGGTTCACGACCATTCCTGATTCGAATTTTTTCACCTGGCGAACGGCTGCCGCCTGCTCGGCCACAGAGAGGTTTTTGTGGATCACGCCGATGCCGCCCTGCTGGGCCATGGCGATCGCCATCGGCCCCTCGGTCACCGTATCCATCGCGGCCGAGATGACCGGGATATTCAGCGGAATCGAGCGGGTCAGGCGGGTCTCGGTGCGGGTCGCCGCAGGGAGTACCTGGGAGAACGCCGGCACCAGCAGCACGTCGTCGAAGGTGAGCGCTTCGGTGATCGCGGAGAGTATTTCTCGCGCGGGCGGCGGCAATGTGATGTCGGGGGCCATGGCGGGGTCTCTCTTACCGCATTGGCGGTTCCACATAGGCGCCGAAGCGAAATGGCGCAACCGCTGCGGTGAAGAGAGGCGGAAGCGCCGGCGCGGCCGCACTCAACCCGGCACGCGGAAGCCCATGGCAACCAGATAGAGTTCGCGGGACTCGGGGCGGCTTGCCGGCGGCTTGGCGTGGCGGACCGAAACAAAGCGGCGCTTGAGGGTGCTGAGGAACGATGCTTCCGCGCCACCCTGGAAGAGCTTGACGACGAAACTCCCGCCAGGGTTGAGTACGTCCGCGGCACGCTCGAAGGCAAGCTCGGCGAGCGCCATGATGCGCAGATGATCTGTTGCTGCATGGCCGGTGGTGGCAGGCGCCATGTCCGAGAGGACGAGGTCGGCCGCGCCGCCGATCAGTGGTCGAAGCCTTTCGACAAAGTCAGGATCCGCGGCGTCGGCCGTGAGAATGAAGGCTCCCGCGATGGGCTCGATTGGCAGAAGATCGATTGCGACGACGCGTCCCGCGCCCAGAGCGAGTGCGGCTTGTGTCCAGCCGCCCGGCGCGGCGCCGAGATCGAGCACCTTGGCTCCCGGCCGGACCAGGTGGAATCGATCGTTCAATTCCAACAACTTGTAAGCGGAACGTGAGCGAAGCCCCGAGGCTTTGGCGGCGGTCACGTAGGGATCGTTGAGCTGGCGCGCAAGCCAGCGCTGCGAGGAGGCCGAGCGGCCAGCGGCAGACGCGAGGCGAACGCGGCTCTTGCGGGAGGCCGCCGGGCGGTCCTTCACGGCGAGTGCCCTGCCCCCGAAGTTGGCTGAATAACGATTTTGCGGCGTCCGCCAGGACAATACGCGGGGCTCTGCCCCGCACGCGGCCATTGGCAAGCCTTTGAAATCCCATCTTTTGAAGTTCGGGGGTCTGGGGCCTCAGGCTCCCCAAGGTCCCATTGAGGGCCAAGGGCGGAGCCCTTGCCCTGGCTTATCAGCAAACTCCTAATGGTGCGCGCCTGCGCGTGGGCGGCGATGGCCGCGGATGACGCGCAGAAGAAGGCCCTCTCTGAGGCCGCGGTCGGCCACGATGATCTCCGCGGCCGGCCAGGTTCGGAGAATGGCGGCGAAGATTGCTGCCCCAGGCAGGACGAAGAGAGCGCGATCAGGACCGATACAGGGATGGCTTACGAGGCCGGCGTGGTCGAGGGCGGCCACTTGCGCGAGTGCCGAGAGGGCGGCGGCGCGGCTCAGATGCGTGCCGTCCACCAGGCTCCGCCGATAGCGTGGCAGCGCCAGCGCAATTGCGGCCATCGTCGTCAGGGTTCCGCTGGTGCCGAGAAGAAGCACGCTCCCGTTCTGCCCCTGGCGGATTTCGCGCGCGATGCAATGCACCGCTTCGAACGGCGCCAGCAGAGCGGTGGTCTCTGCGGTCATGGCGACATAGCCGCCTGCCGTTATTGCGGCCCGGCCGTACCGCTCGGTGAGCGTGACGACCCCGACCGGGATCGAGGCGCAGCCGATCAGGCTCGGCCGACCTGCGGCGTCGAGCCGGAGCCAGGCAAGTTCGGTGGATCCGCCGCCGATATCGAACAAGAGCGCCCTCGTCGGGATCGCGCCGACGGCACGGGGGGAACGTTGCAGCAACGAGGCGCAGCTCTCGATCGCCAGGAGCGCCTCTTCGCGTGGCGAGATGATGGTAATGGCAAGCCCTGTCTCACGCCGGGCACGGGCGAGGAATTCCTCGCCGTTCGCGGCCCGCCGGCAGGCCTCGGTGGCGACCGCCGCGATCGCTGCGGGATGCCAGCGGGCGAGGCGCGCGGCGCAGCTGGCAAGGGCGATCAGCGCCCGATCCATGGCCGCCGGATCGAGCCGCCCGGCCTCCTCGAGGTGCTCGCCCAATCTTACCGTCCGGCTGAAGCTGTCCAGCACGACGAAGCCACGGCCAGCCGGCCGGCCAACCAACAGACGGCAGTTGTTGGTTCCGAGATCGAGCGCCGCGAAAGCGGCGACGCCATCCCGCGCGGACACCTCGGACGAGGGGCGGAGGCTGCGAGAGGCGGGGGGCGAAATGACGGCAGATTCGACCATGCAACGATGCCGGGTGGCGGACCCATGATCGACCCGCAACCGCCTGAACGGCAAGCATCGATTTGCCGGCGACCGGCCTCCGTGCTATCGCGCTCCGGGCCGCGCCTTGGGGGATAGTTTAGCGGTAGAACTCCCGGCTCTGGACCGGGCAGCCTTGGTTCGAATCCAGGTCCCCCAGCCACCGCGCGCCCGAACCCGCCGAGCTTGTGCTCGACGCGCGCCGGCTCGTTCGGCATAGGCGCACGCC
>JBOHMN010000155.1:0-20655 GCA_050730175.1 Acetobacteraceae bacterium
CTTCGGCCTTCCTGATCGCCGATGGGGTGCTTCCGGCCAACGAGGGACGCGGTTACGTGCTGCGCCGGATCATGCGCCGGGCGATGCGCCACGCCTATCGGATGGGCGCGCGCGAGCCGCTGCTCGCCCGCCTGGTGCCGGCGCTGATCCGCCAGATGGGTTCAGCGTACCCCGAGCTGGCCCGCGCCGAGGTTCTGATCACCGACACCCTCCGTCTCGAGGAAGGACGTTTCCAGATATTGCTCGAGCGCGGTCTGGCACTCCTCGCCGAGGCGACTGCAAAACTCGGGACCGGCGAGCCGTTGCCCGGAGCGGTCGCGTTCCGCCTGTACGATACCTACGGCTTTCCGCTCGACCTCACAGAGGCTGCGCTCCGCGAACAGGGCCGCGGCGTTGACGTTGCCGGGTTCAATGCGGCGATGGGCGAGCAGCGTAAGCGCGCACGCGCCGCATGGGCCGGCTCCGGCGAGGCAGCGACCGAACAGGTCTGGTTCGGCGTGCGCGAAGCGGCCGGCGCATCGGAGTTTCTTGGCTACACCACGGAACAAGCCGAGGCCACGATCGCAGCCCTGGTCGCGGAAGGGAAGCCCGTGGAAGTTGCTCCGGCCGGGAGCCAGGTCGCCATCGTCTTGAACCAGACCCCCTTCTACGGCGAGGCCGGCGGCCAGGTGGGTGACTCGGGCTCCCTCAGGGGAGCGGAAGGTCTCTCGATCACGGTCAGTGACACGCAGCGCCGCCTCGGAGACTTGATCGTGCATGTCGGCCGCGTCGAGTCCGGCACCGCCCGCGTCGGCGCGGCAGTGCTTGCCGCCGTCGACCACCGCCGGCGCACCGCGATCCGCGCCCATCATTCGGCAACGCATCTGTTGCACGAGGCGCTGCGGCGGAGACTTGGCACCCACGTCACCCAGAAGGGCAGCCTGAACGCGCCGGACCGCTTGCGCTTCGACATCAGTCATCCGCACCCGATCGCCGTACCCGACCTCGCCTGGGTCGAGGCCGAAGTGAATGCGCGGATCCGTGAGAACAGCGAAGTCACCACCCGCCTGATGAGCCCCGAGGCCGCGGTCGCAGAGGGCGCCATGGCGCTGTTCGGCGAGAAGTACGGCGATGAGGTGCGCGTCGTCTCGATGGGCCTCGGCGATGCGACGAAATCCGCCTACTCGATCGAGCTGTGCGGCGGCACGCACGTGCGCCGCACCGGCGACATCGGCCTCTTCCGCATCGTCTCGGAAAGCGCGATCGGCGCCGGCCTGAGACGGATCGAGGCCACCACCGGCGAAGCCGCGCTGCAGCGCCTCAGCGAAACCGACCGTCTCCTCGCCGACGCCGCCGCGGCGCTGAAAACGCCCCCTGCGGACCTCCCGGCTCGCCTCGAAGCGTTGCTCGAAGAGCGCCGCCGCCTGGAGCGCCAGATCACCGAGTTGCAGCGGCGACTCGCCACCGGCGGCGAGGCAACCGCGGTCGAAGAGGTGAACGGAGTGCGGCTCGCCGCCCGCAACCTCGGCGAGGTGCCGCCGCGCGAACTCAAAAATCTCGCCGACGCCATCCAGAGAAAGATCGGCAGCGGCGTCGTGGCACTCGTCTCCACTGCCGAAGGCAAGGCCAGCATCGTCATCGGCATCTCGCCCGATCTCGCCGGTCGGTTCGATGCCGTTACCCTGGCGCGTGCGGCGAGCGTCGCCGTGGGCGGCAAGGGCGGCGGCGGGCGACCGGACCTCGCACAGTCCGGCGGGCCGGATGGCAGGCGCGCCGAAGCTGCTCTCGCCGCGGTGCGTACTGCGCTGGCGGCATGAGCAGCCGCTAGAGCAATATCACCTTGACCGGGATCGCCGGGTCCCGGTCAACGTGATGAAATTGCTCGAGAAACCAAACATAGAGCATGTTCACTCAACCTGAACATGCTCTGGCTCGCGTTACCTTGCGCGAAAGCCGTGCCGATCACTCCTCGAAATGATCCATCACCAGCCGGTCGAGCAACCTGACCCCGAACGCACTCGCGCCTTTCGGCGCCAGCGGGGCGTCTTTGCTGAGCCAGGCCGTTCCGGCAATATCAAGGTGCGCCCATGGTTTTCCGTTGACGAACCGCTGCAGGAACTGGGCTGCCGTGATAGCGCTTCCGGGGCGGTCGGACACATTCTTCATGTCGGCGATCTCGGAACGTAGCCGCTTGTCGTAGGCCTCGGCGAGCGGCATCCGCCAGACCAGCTCGCCGGTATCGCGGCCGGCCCTGGCCAGTTGCTCAGCGAGCGCATCGGCGTTGCTGAAAAGCCCAGCCTGCTCGTGGCCTAGCCCGACGATGATCGCGCCGGTCAGCGTTGCCAAATCGATCATGCATTGCGGATCGAACTGCTGCTGGCAGTACCACAGCACGTCGGCCAGAACGAGCCTGCCTTCGGCGTCGGTGTTGATGACTTCAACGGTCTGGCCCGACGCGGTCTTCACAACGTCGCCGGGCCGCTGCGCGCTGCCCGACGGCATGTTCTCGACGAGGCCGACCAACCCGACCGCGTCGGTGCGGGCCCCACGCGCAGCGAGCGCGCGCATCAGCCCGATGACGGCGCCGGCGCCAGCCATGTCCCACTTCATGTCCTCCATTCCGGCCGCTCCCTTGATGGAGATGCCGCCTGTATCGAAGGTCACGCCCTTGCCGATGAATGCAATCGGCTTCCTCTTCCGCCGCCCCGCGCCGGCGCCGTGCCACTGCATCGTCACCATCCGCGGTTCGTTGCTGCTGCCCTGAGCGACGCCGAGCAGTGCCCCAAAACCGAGCTTGCGGAGCTCCTTCGGCCCCAGCACCGCGATCTCGAGGCCGAGCTCTTCAAGCGGTTTGCATCGCTCCGCGAGCTCCGCCGGATTGAGGATGTTGGCGGGCTCGCTCACCAGATCTCGCGTCAGGAACACGCCTTGCGCGAGCGCTTGCATGGGCCGGTGCATGTTCTTCGCTTCGGCGGGGTCCGCACTCAAAACCACGAGCTTTCTCAGGCGCGGCTTCTCATCCGGCTTTTCCTTGGTGCGATAGCGATCAAAACGGTAGCTGCGCAAAGCGGCACCATGCGCTGCTGCTGCGGCGAGCTCCGGCGGCAGTGCGTCCGCGGCGATCGTCGCCGTCTCTTCTCTCGCCAGCAAGCAAGCAGCGGCTGCTCCGGCTTCCTCAAGCTTGAGCCGCGTCCTTTCGCTCTCCTTGCCCAACCCGATCGCGGCGATGCGCGAGAGCCCCGCCCCGGGTGCAAGGAGTATCGCATTCTGCCCCGATTTCCCGGTAAATTCTGCGGCCTTGAGTGCGCGGCTGACCGCGCCGACCGTCGCTTCCTCTGCGGCCTGCCAGATTCCTGCTGCGCTTTCCCCCTCGCCAATCAGAAGAGCAAGGGAACCGGAACGGGGCAGTTGCGGCTTCGCGAAGCTGACTTCCAGCATGGAACGAAATTCCTCGACTTTGGGCACGTCGTCGATTGTAGCAGCGATGACCGGATTTGCGATTCCGGGCCATCGCGCCTATCTGGTGCGACGTGGATGCAAATGACACGCGAGCGCTGCTCCTGCTCGCGGTGCGGCTCGCGCGCCGCGCCGCGGCGGCGATCATGGCGGTCCGCGAACAAGGCTTTACCGTGGCGCGCAAGTCTGACGCTTCGCCGGTTACCGCCGCTGATCGTGCCGCCGAGGCGCTGATCGTGGCCGGGCTCCGGCAGGCGACGCCGGACATTCCGGTCGTTGCCGAGGAAGAGGTCGCGGAGGGCCGGACAACAGAGGCCGGACCTCAGTTCTGGCTTGTCGACCCCCTCGATGGCACGCGTGAATTCGCCGCCGGACGGGATGAATTCGCCGTCAATGTCGGGCTGGTGCGGAACGCGTGCCCGCTTCTCGGTGCGGTCGCTCTGCCGGCAAGCGGCGCGGTTTATGCGGCAATCGTCGGGGTCGGTGCCTGGCGGCAGAACGCAAACGGTCGGGAGAAGCCGATTAGCGCCCGAATGCCACCCGCCGCCGGCCTCGCCGTGATGGCCTCCCGCCATTACGCGGATGATCCGAAGCTCGCCGCATACCTGAAAGGCCGCCCGGTCGCCTCGCTCATCAACGTGGGCTCGGCGATGAAATTCTGCACCCTCGCGGAAGGCACGGCCGATCTCTATCCCAGACTGGGCCGCACGATGGAATGGGACACGGCAGCGCCGCAGGCGGTGCTGGAGGCGGCGGGCGGCAGCGTTTGCACGCTCGAAGGGGCGCCGCTTCGCTATGGCAAGCCGGGCTGGGAAAACCCGCCTTTCATTTGCACAGGGAAACAGAACCCCGATGCAGACTGAACTTCTGTCGCCCGATCCCACCGGGATCGCCCTTGCCGCGAGCCTCATCAGGGCCGGCCAGCTGGTCGCTTTCGCGACCGAGACCGTGTATGGCCTCGGCGCGGATGCAACGAACGAAACGGCCGTGGCGGCCCTGTTTCGGGCCAAGGGCCGGCCGCTCTTCAATCCGCTGATCTGTCATTACGCGTCTTCTGAGGCGGCCTTCGTCGATGCCGTTGCCGGGCCCCTTGCACAGCGCCTGGCGGAAAAATTCTGGCCCGGCCCGCTGACCCTCGTGCTGCCGCGGCGTGCCGGAACGCGCGTGGCCCCGCAAGTGTCCGCGAATCTGCCAACCCTCGCGGTGCGCATTCCGGCCCCGGCCCCGGCGCGCGCCCTGATCGAGGCAGCAGCCGTTCCGATTGCGGCCCCTTCGGCCAATCGATCCGGCAGGGTCAGCCCGACCACCGCCGCGCACGTACTCGCAGAACTCGAAGGCCTGATCGCCGCCGTGCTCGATTGCGGACAGACGACCGTCGGTGTTGAGTCGAGCGTGCTCGACCTGACTGGTGAGAGGCCAACCTTGCTTCGCCCCGGGGGCGCCACGGCGGAGGATATTACCGCCGTCGCCGGGCCGCTCGCCGCGCCGCCACTGAGCGGGGCACCGCACGGGCCCGGCATGCTTGCGTCCCACTACGCACCGCTTCTCGCGCTCCGTCTCCATGCAACCGAGGTTGCCGCCGAAGAGGCGCTGCTCGCGTTCGGTGCGCCGCTTGCCGGAGCCGGGCTTACGTTCAATCTGAGCCGCCAGCGCGATCTGACCGAGGCCGCAACGCGGCTCTTCAGTGGGCTGCGCTTTCTGGATTCCGAGGGCCGGCGATCGGGGCTGCTCCGCATCGCGGTGATGGAGGTTCCCGGGGACGGGCTCGGCCGTGCGATCGTCGATCGCCTGGCGCGCGCCGCGACACCCGGGCGAACCGCATTGAGGGAGATAGAGCGCACAACCGGTGATGGCGTGGCATAAGATATCGCGCCAGAGCGCGTTCAAGCTGACTGAACACGCTCCACGTTTGCTTTCTCGAGCAATTTCATCACCCTGACCGGCATCTGCCGATTCCAGTCAGGGTGATATCGGTCTAACAGCAACGCGCGGTGATGGGGTCAATACGGCTTTGGCGGATCGCATCGCGACCCCGACAGAATCCATAGAATTGATCGAGCATTTCAAGCGCAACCGGCGCCGCCATCCGCCTCTCCGCCGTCTCGTCATCCTGAACGGCTTCGGCATGACGCTCGGCGATGGCGTGATCGGGCTCTCCGCTCTCGCGGCTGCAGAGACAGCGGGCGCCCTCGCAGGCCGCGAGCCACTGCTGGTCCGCAAGCCACTGTTCGGCCGCCGCCTCGTCAATCAGCTCTATGAAGTTGCCCGGCCGCTCGCTGAAACCGTTTGGTTTCCGTATCGCGCCGCACCATCCTTCGGTTTCGAAGAGCGCGTCGATATCCGCGAGTTCGCGTTTGATCCCGAATTTCGCGGCGTCGCGATGATCGATTTCTTCCTCTCGCGCCTGGGTATCGACGCCGCTGCTATTCCCGCAACTGCCAAGCGTAATCTCTGGCTTGCCCGCGCGCTTCGTCCGCACCCGCCGCGCGCCCTGCCGGCGCGCTATATCCTGGTTTGCCCGCGTGCGGCGATGGCGCTGCGCTCGATGCCGGCATCGTTCCACGCGAATATTCTCGAAAACCTTCTCGCGATGCAGGCTCTGCCGGTCATCACCCAGGGCCGCCTGCCGTTTACGCATCCCAGGCTCATCTGGCGCCCCGCCGTCACCTCGCTCGCCGAGCTGGCGGCTCTTGTCTCCCGCGCGCGGTTGATCGTCTCGACCGACACGGCGATGGTGCACCTTGCCGATGCCTGGAGCGTGCCAACTCTGGCTTTCTTCGTGACCCATCGGCCGGAGTGGCGGGCCAGAGATTATCCATTCTGCCGCGCGATCCACTTGCCCGCTGACCTTCCGCCCGCAATCGAATTCGCCCGCGATGCAGCGGATCTTGCGAAAGCCGAGGCCGCATGGTCGCTGCCCGGGCACGATCTTGGGTGGGTTGCGAACCTGCTTTTCGATGCACTCCACGCGGCCGAGCGCGCGCCCGCGGCTTGACTTTCCGCCATCCGCTGGCACATACCCCATGTACTCCGGGCTTCGTGTGGACGAAAAACCTGCGCCTCGCGTCCACGCCGAGATAGCCCCTTGAACGAACGGAACCCTCTTTGATCGAACTCATTGCCGCCGCGGCGGAAATCCCCGCGCACGGGTCGGAGCCGGCAACCGATGCGGGTGCAGCGTTTTCTGCGCTCGGCCTCTCCGCGCCAGTTGTCCAAGCGGTGGTGGAGATGGGTTATCGCCAGCCGACACCGATCCAGCTCGAAGCGATACCAGTCGTCCTGATGGGCCGGGACGTGCTTGGCTCCGCGGAGACCGGCACCGGCAAAACGGCTGGCTTCACGCTGCCGATGATCGAGATCCTCAGCGGCTCGCGCTCCCGCGCGCGCATGCCGCGCAGTCTCATCCTTGAACCGACCCGCGAGCTGGCCCTGCAAGTGGCCGAGAATTTCGTGCAGTACGGCAAGTACCGCAAGCTCACACATGCTCTCTTGATCGGTGGCGAAAGCCTGACCGATCAGAAAGAGACACTGATGCGGGGCGTCGACGTGCTGGTCGCCACCCCTGGCCGGTTGCTCGACCTCTTCGAGCGTGGCGGACTGCTGCTGACCGATACCCGTATCCTGGTGATTGACGAGGCCGATCGCATGCTCGACATGGGCTTCATCCCGGATGTCGAGCGTATCGTCTCGCTGTTGCCGAAGCGCCGCCAGACGCTTCTCTTCAGCGCGACCCTGGCACCCGAAATTCGCCGTCTCGCCGACGCCTTCCTCGACAACCCGAAGACCATCAGCGTGGCGCCGCCGGCGTCTGTCGCCGCCACCATCGTGGAAGGGTTGGCCCTGGTCGCCGAGCATGATAAGCGCGAGGCGCTGCGTCACCTGGCGCGCCAGAATAGCGTGCAACATGCGTTGATCTTTTGCAACCGCAAGCGTGACGTCGATATCCTTCTCCGCTCCTTGTTGCGCCATCACTTCGACGCCGGTGCGTTGCACGGAGATATGTCGCAGCCGGTACGTTTTGCCACGTTGGAAAAGTTCCGTGCCGGCGAGGTCCGGCTGCTCGTCTGCAGCGACGTCGCCGCCCGCGGCCTCGACATCGGCGGCGTTTCTCACGTCTTTAACTTCGATGTGCCACACCACGCCGAGGACTACGTCCATCGCGTCGGCCGCACCGGCCGGGCGGGCCATGAGGGGCACGCCTATACGTTCGCGACCCCTGACGATCAGCTCGCCGTCGAAGCGGTCGAGCGCTTGATCGGTCACCCGATCCCGCGCTTGGCGGTGGACGGGCTCGACCCGGTTGATTGGGCCGCCGATGCCCGAGGCCGTCGCGGCCGGCGCCGTGGCGGAGTCGCCCCGGAGCGGAGCAAGCGCCCGCCGCGGCAGCAGCCATCGCCGCGTTTGCACGCACCCGGCTTGCCGCCAGAGCGTGCAGAGAAGCCGCTCGCGGAGCGCTCTGCAAAACCGTTGCCGCAGCGCTCTGCGAAGCCGCCGCCGCAGCGCTCTGCGAAGCCGCCGCCGGAGCGCTCTGCGAAGCCGCCGCCGGAGCGCTCTGCGAAGCTGCCGGCAGTGGGGCAGGTGAGGGGGTTTGGTGCCGATGTACCCGCCTTTATGCGGATTTCGACGCCCGCACCGGCGCCGCCCGACGCGGAACCCGAGCCAGTTTCATGACCTCCGTATCAACCATCGCTTCTCCCCCCGCGGCGGCGCCGAAATCGGGGTTTGCCCCGTTCATCTGGGATGATCCGTTCCGCTTCGAAGAGCAGCTCACCGCCGACGAACGGCAAATCCGTGACGCGGCGCGCAGTTTCTGTCAGGAGCGGTTGTTTCCCCGCGTGCTCGAGGCCAATCGGCACGAGCACTTCGATCGCACCATCATGAATGAAATGGGGGAAATGGGCTTCCTTGGCGCCACGCTCCAAGGCTACGGCTGCGCCGGCATCGGCAAGGTCGCCTATGGCCTGATCGCGCGCGAGGTTGAACGCGTCGATTCAGGCTACCGCAGCGCCTTTTCCGTGCAGTCTGCACTCGTCATGTTTCCGATCTACGCTTTCGGCTCGCCGGCACAGAAAGAGCGCTTCCTGCCACGGCTTCGCACCGGTGAGATCGTCGGCTGCTTCGGCCTGACCGAACCGGATGGCGGCTCCGATCCGGCATCCATGCGGACACGAGCGGTTCACGCCGACGGCGGCTACGTCCTGAACGGCGCCAAGACCTGGATCACCAATGCGCCGATCGCGGATTTGTTCGTCGTCTGGGCCAAGGATGATGCGGGCGCGATCCGCGGTTTTCTCCTCGAGAAGGGATTTGTTGGGCTGACGGCGCCGAAGATCGAGGGGAAATTCTCGCTGCGCGCCAGCACGACCGGCATGATCATGATGCAGGACGTGTTTGTTCCGGATTCCAACGTGCTGCCCGGCGCAACCGGCCTGAAGGGCCCGTTCGCCTGCCTCAACAATGCCCGGTACGGCATTGCCTGGGGCGCCCTCGGCGCCGCGGAGTTCTGATGTCACGCCGCGCGCAACTACACGCTGGAGCGCAAGCTGTTCGGCCGCCCGCTGGCCGCGACCCAGCTCGTCCAGAAAAAGCTCGCCGATATGCAGACCGAAATCGCACTCGGCCTCCAGGCGGTGCTGCGCCTTGGACGGCTTATGGAGGAAGGGCGCGCCGCGCCGGAAATGATCAGCCTCTGCAAGCGCAATTCCTCCGGCAAGGCGCTCGAGATCGCCCGCCTCGCGCGTGACATGCATGGCGGCAATGGGATCGTCGATGAGTACCACGTGATCCGCCACGTGATGAACCTGGAAACCGTCAATACCTACGAAGGCACGCACGACGTCCACGCGCTCATCCTCGGTCGCGCGCAGACCGGCCTCTCGGCGTTCGGGAACGGGCAGTAGCATTTTCCCAACGGACGAAGCCTCTCGGTGGCGCTCCGGCCTTGGGCGGAGAGCCGCCATTTCGGCTGGGCAACCGAGGTGCGTTCGGCACCAAAGCCGCTCAATTGGCCGGCACACGCGACTTCCCTGAAAGTGACCAAGAATCCTCCGATCACAGCGAATACCTACAATTACGCTTGAGCGACTCGCGGAATGCGTCATTGCGAGCGAAGCCTTCAGCCGCGAGGAGCGCAGCGACGCGGCGGGAAGCAATCCATGACGCGGCGAACCGCGTGGATCGTCACGGCCGCTTCGTCGCCTCGCGGCGACGTGACACCACGTATCACGCGTGTACGATTCCGGGTACCGCCCAAGATGCGAGGCAGGCTCTCGTGCAGGTTGGTCTTGCCAGGGACCATCGGGGAGGCCCGGCTTAATCCGCTCGCGCCGCCCGAGCCCGTTTTCGATAACATTCGGAGGAGACCCCGATCCCATGTCCGAACACACTGTCCCGCCGGGGCCTGCGCGCATCGCCATCCCGGCCGACGATCCGCAGCGCACGCTCACGGTAGCCGACCCCGACAACCCGCGGGTGCACCACGTTTGGGTCGTCGGCGACATTTATTCGATCCTGGTCTCGGGCACGCAGACGGACGGCCGCTACTGTCTGATCGACATGCTGGTGTCCGACGGCGGCGGCCCACCGCCCCACCGGCACGATTACGAGGAGATGTTCTCACTGCTCGACGGCGAGCTTGAGTTCACCTTTCGCGGCGAGACGCGCACCGTCAAGGCGCCAGTCACTGTCAACATCCCAGCCAACGCACCACATGCGTTTAAAAATGCGTCGGGTAGGACCGTCCACACGCTCTGCATGTGCGCGCCCGCTGGTCTGGATGAGTTCTTCATGGTTGTCGGCGTGCCCGTCGAGAGCCGGTCAGCGCCCCCGCCCGGGCTCAGCCCCGAGGAGCAGCTCGAGAAAGGCAAGCTCGCGGAAAGGCTGGCGCCCAGGTACCACACCGAGATTTTAAAACACGCATGATCGCACATGGAGTAAGGTCAGTGGCACCGTGTGCGGGATTCTCCACACGGCCGTGAAGCGCGTGATCGAAGGCGTGCACAGTATGCCGATATGTAAGGCAATTGCCTTCCTTATCGACAGCCAAGAAGAGTTGACACTTATCGACGTCGGCCTCCCGCATCAGGAAACAGCCGTCTTCGAGGTGACTCGCGGCGTCGGTCGTTCGCCGGACGAACTCAAGCACCTGATCTTCACTCATCATCATCTTGATCAAATCGCCGGCGCCGCCGCGCTCATCCTCGGCCGGGCGCAGACCGGCCTGTCGGCATTCGGGAACGACTCGTAGAGCGGATCGCGCGGGACTGGAACTCGAGAGCGGTTCCAGGGACGCGTGAATCCGCTCGGTAAGACAAAGCAAAGCGGTAGTTCGTCGGGTGAAGAGGCACCTCCGGCGAGCCGTCACGCGCCGGAAGAGGCCACCGCCGTTTCGAACAACCGGGAATAAACAAGCTCGAGTAGGTAGCGCCGGGCGCTGAGAGCGATTTCGTCGAGCGATGCCGTCTGGGCAAGGCGGGATCTCGCGTAGACCCGCACCTCCTCGAGAGTTGGGATCTGCGGCAGATCGATCTCGTTCCAGAACGTCTCCGCCTGCATGCGCGCCGTGAGCAGGCGGGATTTCAGCTCGGCCCAGCCCGGCGCACGGGAAAGTGCATCCTGGACCTGGGCTGCGATCGTGTTGATAGGAAACGAGGTGGCAATCTGTTCCGCCACCTTGTTGATGACCTTCCGCCCGAGTCGCTGTTCGCGCATCACAACCGCCTGTGGCGGCAGATGCAAGTCCCAGACAAGACCGAGCCAGGAAAGGACCTTCAGGACATAGAAAGTAAAATCGTACTCCCACCAGCGGAAGCCCTGCCTGACCGAAGCCTGGTAGGCATGATGGTTGTTGTGCCAGCCCTCGCCCATCGTGATGAGGGCCAGGAACCAGTTGTTGCGGGAATAATCCCCGGTCACGTAGCGACGCCGCCCGATCAGGTGGCCGAGTGAGTTGATGCTGAAAGTCGCGTGCCAGACCAGAACCGTGCTCCAGCAGAAGCCAACGACAAGACCGGGCAGGCCGCCGATCAGGAACGCCGACAGAGCGAGCAGTGCTGCCGGCAGATATTGATGCTTATCAAGCCACCGCAGCTCTTTGTACTGCGCAAGGTCCCGCACCAGGTCGAGATCCGTCGGCTCGTTGCGCGGCACCATGATCCAGCCGAAATGCGCGTAGGCGAAGCTCGTCAGGATGGGCGAATGCACATCCTGCTCAGTGTCCGAGTACTTGTGATGGCGGCGGTGATGCGCAGCCCACCAGAGAACGCCGCGCTGCGCCGAAGTCTGTGCGAGGAAGCCGAGCACGAACTGGAAGATGCGACTGGTGCGGAACGAGCGGTGGGAGAAGTAGCGGTGGTAGCCGGCGCCGATCGCGAAAATGCGGAGTATGTAGAGCCCAAGCGCGAGCAATACCGCGGTCAGGTTGATACCGCTGATGAAGACGCCGAGGCACGCCACATGCACCGCGATGAACGCCGCGGAGGACGGATAATCGATATCGTCCGCACGTCTGACAGAACCACCCATTGCCGGCTGTCGCCCACCCCTGAGGTCGCGGTACAGATCAGAGGTCGGGGTGCGGTGTCAAGGTTGGCGCCTGGTCCCACACACCCGGCAGCGTGGCTCCGTGAGCTATGCTTTTGGATCAGCTGCCGCCGCTACAGCCCTCTTTTCTCGATGCGCGCGTCGCTTTCACCAGCCTCATTGCGCGTACCGCGTCTGCCAGCGCGCAAAGCGAGGCTGCCATGATCACGGCCTCGGCAGGCGACGAATGACGCAGCCAGACCTCTAGCTTCCGGTGAAACGCGGCCGTCGCTTCTCCGTGAAGGCGAGGCGACGCTCGCGGTAATCGGCGCTGTCGAAGCACCGCCTGGCGGCCTGCGCGAGCCCCTCAAGGTTGCGCTCCGCCGGGTCCCTGGTCGCTGCTGCGACCGCGAGCTTCGCAGCGGCAAGCGAAAGCGGCGCATTCTCGGCCAGCGTCCGGGCGAGCGAGTGCACCTCCTGGATCAGCTCCGCCGGCGCCACCACGCGGTGGACGAGCCCGACACGCAATGCTTTCGCGGCGCCAAATCGCGCCCGCGTACAGGATCATCCGCGCCTCTGCCGGCCCTACCAGCGAAGCAGGCGTGCGCACGGCCTCGAAGCCGTACGCGATGCCGAGCCGCGCCTCCGGGATGCCGAACTCTGAACCGGCGGCGGCAATCCTGAGATCCGCCAGCATCGCAATTCCCAGCCCGCCGCCCAGACAAAAGCCGCGGATGCTGGCGATCACCGGCGTGGGGAAATGGACAAGCCCCTCATGGCCACCGCTGATCAGCCGGTCGTACTCCGCCGCGGCATCGGCATTTGCCCGGGCGTCTGCGAACTGGCTGATGTCGGCTCCGGAAACGAAGGCCTTTTCCCCCGCCCCGGTCAGCACGACCACCCGAATGGCGGTATCCGCGCCAAAGGCATCGAGGGTTTCGCCAAGCCCCTGCCACATTTCAACCGACATCGCATTGCGTTTCTCAGGCTGATTAAAGGTCATCAGCCCGATGCCTTCCGCTGCTTCGGCCAGCATCTTCCCGCCGGCATAGGGCATTCAGATCGCCCCGTCGGCGCGCATCGCGGCAATCTCGGCGTCGCTGAACCCGGCCTCTTGCAGCACCTCCTCCGTGTGCTGGCCGGCCTCTGGCGTGGCCGTCCGGATGTCCTTCGGGCAGCCCGCAAGAGTGATCGCCGAGCCCACCAGTTCGATCCGGCCGAGGCGCGGATGAACCACCGGCCGCGCCATCTTCAGATGCTGCACTTGCGGGTCTGCGAACACCTTGTCGATCGTATTGATGGGCCCGCAGGGGATCCCGGCCTCTGCGAACAATGCGATCCAATGCGCGGCGGGTTGCTCGCGCGTCACGGCGGCGATCGCGGCATTGATCGCACCGCGGGCGGCGCTCCGCCCCTTTTGCGTCTGCCACTCCGCGACCGTTTTCCATTCCGGCCGGCCGATCGCCTCGCAGAACCGCTCCCAGAGACGCGCCGAGGAGGCGGCAATATTGATCAGCCCATCGGCAGTCGGAAAAACGCCGGTCGGGATCCCGGTCGGATGATCGTTGCCGGCTTGCCCTGCGACCTCATGCTGCATCAGCCAGCGCGTCGCCTGGAAATCGAGCATGAAGGCCTGCGCCTCCAGAAGGCTCGTTTGCACCCAGCGCCCCACGCCGGTCCGCTCCCGCTCATAGAGGGCGACCATCACGCCGAGCGCCAGCAGGTTGCCGGCCGTGAGGTCGGCAATGGGAATGCCGGCGCGGACCGGTCCCTGCCCGGGCAAGCCAGTGATCGACATCAGCCCCCCCATCCCCTGCGCGATCTGATCGACCCCCGCGCGCGCGCCGTACGGTCCGTCCTGCCCGAAACCGCTGATGCTTGCGTAGACGATCCTGGGATTGATCGCCCGCACATCCTCGTAAGCAATGCCGAGACGGTGCTTCACCGCGGGCCGCATGTTCTCGACGATCACATCCGCACGCGTCACCAGCCCCAGAAAGGCAGCATGACCCGCCGGGGACTTGAGATTGAGCTGGATCATCCGCTTGTTGCGGTGGAGATTCTGGAAGTCCGGCCCATCGCGGTCCCCGGCAATCCCTTCCGAGCCCGTGCTCGGAGGCTCGACGCGAATGACGTTGGCCCCCCAGTCGGCAAGGTGGCGGACTGCGGTCGGGCCGGCCCGTGCGAGCGTGAGATCGAGCACGGTGAGGTTATCGAGCGGCAGGCCTATCGCCTCCGCTCCCCCTCGTTCCGTCCGGCTGTCCGGCATAGAAGGCCCTCCTGCAACGCTCGAGGCGCGAAGTTTCGAACCATCGCGGCCATCGCTCAAGGTGCCGGGTGTCCATCCCCGGGGGCAGGAGCTCGCCGCCTGCCGAGCCAACGGACTGCCAGCCGCGGAATCGGCGGCCGCGACAAATCGTGGGTAGAAACAACGTTCCGTGCCGGATCGGGCTGCACATGAGGTTCGGTTGGGGTCTAATGTCCCCGCCGCACCATGCATATCACCGACATCCTGCACGGGCCGCTCTATCACCTCTACGAGCGGCGGCTGCTGGCCGAGGTCAAAGCCGATCCGTTACCCCGCCATGTCGGCATCATCCTCGACGGCAACCGCCGGCACGGGCGGGAGAACGGCCTGACCGACCCGATCGGCATCTATGAGCCGGGTGCCCGGAAGCTCGACGACGTGCTCGACTGGTGCAGCGATCTCGCCATCCCGGCGGTGACGCTTTGGGTCTGCTCGACCGATAACCTGGCCCGCCCCACCGAGCAGGTCTCGGGTATGCTGGCGGTGGTCGAGGCCAAGCTCCGCACGCTCGTGACCGATCCGCGGATTCATGCTCGCGGCGTGCATGTCGACGCGATCGGCCGGCTTGATCTCCTGCCGCCGAGCATGCTGGAAGCAATCGCCAGCGCCAAGCGCGCCACTGCCGAATACGACAACCTCCTGCTCACGATTGCGATCGGCTATGGCGGGCGTGAGGAAATCATCGATGCGGTGCGTGCGCTGCTCTCGGAGCAGGGTGACTGCACGACGCTCACTGAGATGATCGCCCGGGTCACGCCTGAAACGCTGAGAGAGTATCTCTACATGCCGCACACGCCGGACCCCGACCTCATCATCCGTACCAGCGGCGAAATCCGCCTCTCCGGCTTCCTGCTCTGGCAGAGCGCCTACAGCGAATTCTACTTCGCCGATGTCTATTGGCCGGCGTTCCGCAAGATCGATCTCCTGCGTGCGATTCGTTCATTCCAGAATCGGAACCGCCGTTTCGGCCACTGAACAGAGTGAGGCCGGCATTGCCCGGGTCACTTTGCCGGTTTGATGTTCGGGTTCAGGCAGAACAGATTGTCGGGGTCGTATTTCGCCTTGAGTGCGGCAAGGCGCGCGTAGTTCGCCCCGTACGCCGCCTTGACGCGCTCCTCACCCTCGTCGCCGAGCGTGTTCACTAAACTCCGCCGTTCGCGAATGGCCGCACCGTATCGGCAACGGCGCGGACCCAGGCGGCGTGGTGCGCGTCCTCACTTGGATCTTCCCAAATCGCGGCGGAGACACAGTTATATTCCGCATCCCGGTTGAAATATGCGGTGGCATCGGCCGGCACGCGAGAAATTGCGCCGCCTGCCTGCTGCAGGGCAATCAGAGAGAGCGGCGAGGTCGCGTGCGCATAGCCCGCCGCAAGCGCATCGATCGCATCATCCGAGAGCTCGTCGAGAAGATGCGCCTTCCAGTAGTAGCGGCGCCCACGTACGAACAGCGCGTCGGCCGACGCCTGCAGCGCCGGGTACGCAACTGGCCTGATCAGGTCCGCAACCGGCGGGCCGAAGCTGCGCAACGCGCTCAGTGCGCGCTCCCCCCCGCTTGACCGAGCCCGCGTAACAGATCGAGAGCGCCACCATGCGCTGCCTTCCGGCATCGTCATGAAGACCGCATCGGCGCTCACTGCGTTTCCCGCCGCAGCGCAGAAGTCCCGGTAGAACCTAAGGACGCACGGAGCCGACGAGAATTCATGCAACAGCATGCCGCCCAGGATTTGCGGCCGGCACCGATGCAGGCGATAGGTGAAGGCCGTGACGATGCCGAATTTGCCTCCGCCGCCCCTGATCCCCCAGAACAGATCCGGATGCTCTCCGGCGCTGACGCTGACGCGCCGGCCATCCGCCGGTACCATCTCGGCGGCCAGCAGGTTGTCGCACGCCAGCCCATGCAAACGGGCCAGCCTGCCGAACCCGCCACCGAGCGTCAGGCCGGCGATGCCCGTGAAGCTGTTGATGCCCATCGTTGTCGCCAGGCCGAACTGCGCCGTCGCAGCGTCAAAATCCGCAAGCGCGGCACCGGCTTCGGCCCGCGCGATCCGCCGCTTCGGATCAACGTCAACAAGCTTCATCGGGGAAAGATCGACGACCAGTCCCCCATCCACGACAAGAAAGCCCCGCTATGTTGTGCCCGCCGCGCCGCACCGCGAGACTGCGTCCCGACGTGCGGGCGAGATTGACTGCCGCGGCGACGTCATCGGCGCAAGTGCATAACGCGATGGGGGCGGGCTGCTTGTCGACGCAGCCGTTCCATACGCGCCTGGCCGTCCCATATTCGTCGTCGCCCGGCGCCAGAACGCGGCCCCTCAGGCGGGCGCGCAATCGAGCGATGGCGATGTCGGGTCCGAAGCTTGCGATGCGGACTGGAACCGTCAGGCCGATCCCTTCCACTGCGACCTCCATGGTCCTCCGTGAAAGGAATCTAACGTCCAACTCTGCCGTGATGTGCCAGTGGCACGACAAACTATGTCAGGCGGCCGGTTTGCTCGGGCGCTCGTGAATCGGTGCGCGCCGGCAACCAGATCGCGGCACGAAGACCGCCGCCCTCTCGGTTCACAAGCCGGATGCTGCCGCCATCGCGCTCGATCGCCTGGCGTGCGATCGTCAGGCCAAGGCCGACGCCCCCCGTCGCACGACTGCGTGAAGCTTCGAGCCGGTGGAACGGTTCGAACACTGCCGCAAGATCAGCCTCCGGGATGCCCGGCCCGCAATCGTCGATGGTGATCGCGATTCCATCGGCCGTTTGTTGGCAATCGATCCGCGCGGACTCGCCGTAAACGACGGCATTGCCGATCAGGTTCGCCAGTGCCCGCTTGATGCTGAGCCCACGCAGCAGTGCCACGGCATGATGCGGGCCGGAAAGCGTAACGCTCTCCCCCGCATCCGTCGCCGCATCGACGAGGGTCGCAAGAATCGAGGCGACGTCGGTCAAGCGGGGCTCCTCGACATCATCGTCGCCCCGGAGATAGGCGAGCGTTGCGTCGATCATGGCTTCCATCTCGCCGAGATCCCGATCGGACTCCGCCTGCATTGTCTTGTCCGGAATCAATCCGGAGCGCAGGCGGAGTCGGGCAATCGGCGTGCGCAAATCGTGCGAAACGGCAGCAAGCGCCTGCGTGCGATCGTCGATCAGCCGGTGGATGCGCCGTTGCAGGGCGTTGAAGGCCTGCTCGACTTGGACGATCTCGTGCGGGCCGCGTTCGGGCAGCAGCACGGCACGCCCGCGGCCGTAGCTGTCGGCTGCTTGCGCAAGCCGCCTGAGCGGCGCGTTGATGGTGTAGAGAAGAAAGATCGCGACAACGATCACGCTCACGAAGACGAAGGAAATTGCGAGGAGGACGCTCGGCAGAGAGGGGATCGCGGTCGGAATCAGCGCCGCCGAAAAGGTGATCCAGGAACCGTCCGTGAGCCTCGCCCCACCAAGCACGATGCTGTGCGTGGCCGCCAGTGCGTGGTCGTCCCAGCGGAGACGCATGTCGCTTTCGGAAAGCTCCGGCACAAGCTCCAGAAACCGCGCGCGCAGGCTCTCGAGGCGCGGTTCCGTCGCACTCGTGTCCGCGACCAGGGGCATGCTGCTCCACGTCACGCGAAAGCCGGGCGAGGAAAGTGTCTCGGCCGCCGCCGGGCGGCTGTCTGCGCTGAGGTCCGCGAGCACGTCTATACTCGTTCGTAACCGGTCGGCGACCTGCACGAGGCGGCTCCGCTGGGCGGCCTCCTCGGCGAGCAGCCGGTAGACCAGGATGCCGCCGACATACACGATGAGCGCGGTTGCGAGGAGCAGAACCAACGTCCTGCTCGCCAGACTGCGCGGCCATTTCGGGCGCCACTTCACGACCGCCGGACGTCTGGCACGAACATGTAGCCAGCGCCGCGCACCGTCTTGATCATCGGCGGCCCGCCTTCGATCTTCTTGCGCAGCCGGCTGACCAGCACATCGACGCTGCGGTCCGATACGTCGCCAAGCCGGTTGCGCGCGAGCTCCAGCAATTGCTCCCGACCGAGCACGCGCTGTGGATGCTCGAGGAACGCAAGGAGCGTGTCGTACTCCGCACCCGAAACGTCGACGGTCGAGCCGTCGGGAGCGATCAGCTCGCGCCGTGCAAGCTCGAGAGTCCAGCCGGCGAACGCGAGCCGCCTGCCGCGCGCAACCTGGGGCTCGGCGGCAGCCATGCCAGAGCGGCGCAACACGGCACGGATACGCGCCAGAAGCTCCGGACCACCGAACGGTTTCGCTAGATAGTCATCCGCGCCGAGCTCGAGCCCGAGGACCCGGTCGGCCTCGGAACCGCGGGCCGTGACGACGATAATCGGTACGTTGCTTTTCCCGCGCAGCGCCCGGCAAAGGTCCATTCCGTTCGTGCCGGGGAGCATGAGGTCCAGCAGCACGAGGTCAATCGGCAACCGCGGCAGCGCATCCCACATCTCGATGCCGTTGCGCACGCCGCTCACGTGGAAGCCGTTGGCTGTCAGGATCCGGGCGATGAGCTGCCGCATCGCGGCGTCATCATCCACCACAAGCACGTGGGGAAGCCGGGATGCTTCAGCGGCACCAGCGGATGCGCTGCCCGTGCGCTGCTCCCGGGCGAGAGTCACAACCTCGGCACCAAGGCGTCGTCTCCCTTCTGCACCGCGCTCAGACGATGCTGTCGTCGTCTCCGCTGCCGAGATCTCCCGGGTCGAAATCGCCCTGTGAGGGATCGAAGCCTCCCTGGGAGGGGTCGAAGTCCGCCTGGGCGGGATCGATGCCGGGGCCAGCCTGATCGGCGCCCCAGGCATCGGGCTGAGCCCCGGGGCCGGCGCCTGCGGCACCCGGATCCGTCCACGGGCTCGGTGCCTCGTAGATGGTCTGGTTAACGACGGTCTCGGGCGTCGGGCCGGCGAAATTGCTGGCCATCCCGGCATGGGGTGAAAGCAGGTTCATCAGCGCGTTACCCATCACCACGCCGCCGGCAACGCCGGCTGCGGTCGAGAGCGCTGAGCCGAGGAAGCCCGAACCGCCACGTTGGAACATGCCGGGTTGATAGCCGGGCGCGTAGGTGGGTTGCGGCGGTGGTGCCGCGGGGGCGGCATTCCATGGCTGGGCGCTGCCGCCGCCGAACAGCCCGGAGAAGAACCCTCCGCGCGCGGCGGGCGGGACCGGCGCGGGGGCCTGCCGGGCAGCGGCAAGCTGGTATTGCAGCTGGCTGATCCGGTTCTGCGCTTCGGCGAGCGCGTGCTCCTGGACGAACGCCATCTGCGTAATGCGGTAGCGTGCCTCGGGATGGCGCGCGAAGAGCTCTGCGATCAGCGCGTCCGACTCCGCGTCCACCGCCGGCAAGAGCGCCCCGGTGGCAGGAACCGAGCCGCCACCGGCGCTACCCGCGGTGCGCTCGACGAAGCGGGTGATGACGTCCCGTTCCTCGTTCGTCATGATACCGCCAGGCCTCCCGTTGGAAGACCCCGGATGTGGCGCGAGCCGCGCAGCCCTTCAAGCCGGAACGGTGCGGAATCCGCGGCTTTTCTGCCGCCGGGCGCTCGGCTATGCACGCGCCATGTCCGCTCGCTCCGCTCTGTTGCTGGCGCTCTTTTGCTTGCTCGTCGTCTTCGCGTGGTGGTGGCCGAACCGGCCAGAGGCCGCTGACGTCAGGATGCCGCCCGGCAAGCTGCATTCGGTTTCATTCGCGCCCTATCGTGCCTGGCAATCGCCGCTGACGGGCAACTTCCCGACTGCCGCCGAAGTACTGGCAGATCTCAGGCTGCTCAAAGGCCATGTCGATGCCGTCAGGACCTACTCGGCGATCGAAGGGAATTACAACGTGGCCGCCCTCGCGCATCAGGTCGGCCTCAAGGTGTGGCAGGGCATCTGGCTCGGCTCCAACCTCAAGCAGAATGCCAAAGAAATCGCGCGCGGCATTGCCATCGCCAATCGCTATCCTGACACCGTGACGCGGGTGATCGTCGGCAACGAGGTGCTGCTCAGGCGGGACCTGCCGCCCGCGGCGCTGATCGCCGATATCGAGCAGGTGAAGCGCGCGGTGCACCAGCCGGTCAGCTACGCCGATGTCTGGGAATTCTGGGAGCAGTTCCCCGAAGTCGCGCAGCACGTGGATTTCGTTACGATCCATATCCTCCCCTACTGGGAGAATAACCCGGTCCGTGCGAGTGCGCCGCGGAATCTATAACGCATGCGCACATCGACGCTGCAAGGGGAAACCCGCGCCGCATGCTTGGCTCAACGGCCCACCCCCATTTATCTCATCCCGCTCTCGCTCCATCAAATGCTGGAACTGAGCACTTCACCCCTGGCCGGGGTCCTTGTGTGGATGGAGAGCTGCTGAGCGGAAGCCGTAAACGGCGCGCGCCTGCTCCTTCGTAATGAATCCGTCGAGCAGGTCCTCCTGCACC
>JBOHMN010000156.1:0-1819 GCA_050730175.1 Acetobacteraceae bacterium
AAACCGGGTGAAGCAGGCAGCGCATCGAGAGCGGCTCAAGACGCATCAGATGTACTGCTGATCCCCTCCGTTCGCTGCCAATCGAGCGAACTTCAGGGGCGGGACACTATTCAAGGCCGGCGTCACGCGCGGCGAGGCTGCCGATCGCCGACCAATCGAGCGTGTCCCCGCCGTGGGCCAACAGGGCGAGGAAACGATCTCGTAACAGGCTGGCGATGGGCAGCGGCACGCGGAGCTCTTCGGCGGCCTGAAGAACGAGACGAATGTCCTTCTGTCCGAGTGGTGCGGCAAAGCCGGCCGGATCGAATTTTCCTCTCGCGATCAACTCCCCATACGTCTTGTAGACGGGTGCGGGGAACACGCTCGCCGTCAGGATTTCGAGATAGCGTGCGCGATCGACGCCGGCCTTGCCGACGAGGGCCATCGCTTCGCCGAGCGATTCAATGACTGTCGCCATCAGGAAGTTTCCGCTCAGCTTGACGAGATTGGCAATCTTCGGGGTCTCGGAGACGATGAAGGTCTGCTGGCCGATGGCGGCGAGCAGAGGTTCCGCTGCCTCCAGTGCCTGCTTCTCGCCGGCGGCGATCACGAAGAGCTTGCCAAGCCTCGCCACATCGGGACGGCCGAACACGGGAGCGGCAACGAAGCGGCTCCCCCGCCCCGCATGAACCTCGGCAAGCCGTTCCGAAAGCCCGACACTGATCGTGCCGCAGGAAACATGCAGCGCGCCCGCGCAGAGGTGTTGGACGATCCCACCCTCGCCAAGCGTGACGCGTTCGAGAGCGGCGTCATCGGCGAGCATGGTGCAGACGGCCTCGCCGGCAGAGGCCGCGGCGATGCTGGCCGCAGCGATCGCGCCCTCGCGCTGAAGTGGCGCCGCCTTCTCCGGCGTCCGGTTATAGACCGTCACCTGGTGCCCGGCCCGGAGCAGGCTCGCTGCCATTCCCGCGCCCATCTGGCCAAGCCCGATAAAGCCGATCCTCATGCAACGCCTCCGGACGGCCGTTCAACCGCGCCGGATCGATCGACCGGCGGCAACGGAGATGACCGTGGCGAGCGCCACTTTGGTCAGATCAGCGGGGATGAACGGCAGGATGCCCAGCCGGAACGCATGCTCCCAGCCGACCAGAACGGCGAGCCAGGTCACGCCGGCGAGGTAGATGGCGCCGAGTCCGGCCAGCATCACGAGCAGCAATGCCATGGGCTTTCCTCGCAGGCCACGATCGGCAGCCGCGCCAACAACAACCGCGGCAATGACGAAACCGAGCAGGTAGCCTGCGGTCGGACCGACGAAATATCCAAAACCGGCCGCCGGGCCGGCAAAGACCGGGATTCCTGCGGCGCCTTCGGCAAGCCAGACCAGCACCGCTGCGAGTGCGAGGCGAAGGCCGAAGACGCCGGCAAGTCCGAGCACCGCAAAGGTCTCGAGCGTCATGGGAACCGGCCAGAACGGCACCTCGATCTTGGCCGAGAGTGCCAGGAGCGCGCTGAAGGCAACCACTGCGATGACGGGAAAGGCACGTTGCGCGGGGGTGCGGCCGGCAACGAAGACCACCTTAGGCATCAGATCCTCCTGTCGTTTCCAATCTTCCCGCCTGGTGCAGGCGAGGGTGCGGCGGCGTGGGCATGGGGGCGGTTATGATCCGAGGCTCGCGCGCAATTGCGCCAGGCGATCATTCGCCTCGCGCCGGGCGGCAAGGGCGACTTGCATATCCACGGCGACGAAACGAGCCTCGGCGTGCGGCTGCATCTGGCCGATGCGGTCCATATCGGCCGAGATGACGGTTCCGATCATGAAATAGCCGCCGCCGGAAACCGC
>JBOHMN010000157.1:0-5994 GCA_050730175.1 Acetobacteraceae bacterium
TCACTGAAGCGGTCGGCCGAGGTGGCAAGGCCACCGCGTCCATGCTCCACTGACCACACCACTCGCCGGGTGATCGCGCGGGAGCATTGCACACTCCTGGCGAGCGCTACTGTCGCGCATCAGGTTCGCCTTCTATTATGGCGGGGCGCAGCCGCGATGGTGGTTCAGGAGATGAGCATCGGGTTGCGATGAGCCGAATGGAGTGAGGGCAATGGCAACAAAGCGGGTTTTCCTCGAGATCGGGCAGGGCAATGATCTGCACGGTCGTGATTATACGAAAGCGGCGGTGCGGGCGGTGGAAGATGCCATTCACCACAGCTCTTTGCCTGTGCTTCACACATTGGGTATCGATCCAGCCGCGATGCAGGTCGATGTCACGATCGGCGTTCAGCAGCCTGATCAGGTCAACCGCGACAGGGTCAAGGCCGCCCTTCCGCACGGGCGGGTAACGGTGAATGCAGTGAAGGGTGGCCTCGACATCGAGAACGAGGGCACGAACGATGTGAGCGTGATCGCGGATGCGGCCATCGCCGTGCATCTCGACCTGCCCGGCGCGGCGCAGAAATAGCAAGGATAGACAGAAACTTCTCGCGATCCTCGTTCAACGATGATCCACGCGGGCGAGGTTTCGGGCATGGGTAAAGGCGTCGCGCGTGACGCCGCAACGGTTCGGTGGTAGTCCTCTCCATGGCGGATGGCCAATGGATCGTCCCGATCGTGCGGTGGAACTTGAAGCGGTGGGGTAGAATGCGATGAGTGGCACGACAGAAGGGCTGGCTGGGCCGGATCTCAAGCAGGGAGTTGCGCTCGCAGACATTGCCGATGGCGCCATGGTGCGCGGGCATGCGGACGGGGAGCCCGCGATCCTTGCACGGCGCGGTGCGCATTGCTTCGCGATCGGTGCAACTTGCACGCATTACGGTGCACCGCTGGAAACCGGCCTCATGGTCGATGACACCGTGCGCTGCCCTTGGCACCACGCCTGCTTCAGCCTGCGCACGGGCGAGGCGCTGCGCGCGCCGGCGCTGAACGATGTATCCTGCTGGCGCACTGAGCTCCGCGACGGCAAGGTGTTTGTGCGCGAGAAGGTGCAACGCCACGCGCCATCCGCGCCGGCGTCGGGTCAGCCCGAAAGGGTTGTCATTCTCGGTGGCGGTGGTGCCGGGAACGCGGCGGCCGAGATGTTGCGCCGGCTGGGTTACGCCGGGCGACTGACCATGCTCAGCGATGACGGCGCATTGCCCTGCGACCGGCCGAATCTGTCGAAGGGCTATCTGGTCGGCTACGCCGGGGAAGATACGAATCCGCTCCGCTCGGAGCAATTCTATCGTGATCACCAGATCGATCTGAAGCGGAGCACGCGTGTGACCGCGATCGAGCCTGCCGATCATTGCGTACGCGCGGCCGATGGCAGCGGGCATGACTACGATGCCTTGCTGCTCGCGACCGGCGCCGAGCCGGTCAGGCTCGACCTCCCGGGCGCCAACCTGCCGCACGTGCACTATCTCCGCACCCAGGCGGACAGCGAGGCACTGCTTGCCAAGGCGCTCACCTCGAAACGTGCCGTGGTGGTTGGTGCGAGCTTCATCGGCATGGAGGTTGCCGCGGCACTTCGTGCGCGCAAGCTCGAAGTGCACGTCGTCGCACCCGAGGCCCGGCCGATGGAGCGGGTGCTCGGGCCTGAGGCCGGGGAGTTTTTCTACAAGCTCCACACCAGGAATGGTGTGCATTTCCACCTGGGCACCACCCCGGCCACAATCGATGCGGCGGGAGTGACGCTCAAAAACGACGAGCGCATCGCGGCCGAGCTCGTCGTTATCGGCGTCGGCGTCAGGCCGCGCATCGCACTTGCGGAAAAGGCGGGGATTGCGATCGACCGAGGCGTGCTCGTCAATGAATATCTCGAGACGAGCGTCCACGGCATCTTCGCTGCTGGAGATATCGCGCGCTGGCCCGACCCGCACACCGGAGAGAAAATCCGCGTCGAGCACTGGGTTGTGGCGGAACGCCAGGGGCAGGTCGCCGCACAGAACATCCTCGGCAAGCGGCAGCGCTTCGATCATGTGCCGTTCTTCTGGACCGAGCAGTATGATTTCGGCATGGCCTACGTCGGCCATGCCGAGCGCTGGGATCGCATCGTGATGGACGGCGACTTCGATAACGGCTGCACGCTCAGCTACATGAAGAACGGCCGTAGGCTGGCGGTGGCAGTGGCGCACCGGGACATCGATGGCCTGAAGGCCGAGCGCGAATTCGAGCAAGCGATCGGCGGCAGACCATGACCGCGAGGCTTTCGCATGACCGTGTTCGCATGAAGCGCGCGTACGAACCCGCGGCGCCGGAAGACGGCACCCGCGTCCTCGTCGACCGGCTGTGGCCGCGCGGCATCGCAAAAGCCGATGCTGCGATCGTGCTCTGGATGAAGGAGATCGGGCCGAGCACAGAATTGCGCACCTGGTTCGCCCACGATCCGGCGAAGTTCCCGGAATTCCGCCGCCGCTACCGCCAGGAACTTCACGCGCATGCTGATCTGCTCGAACAGCTGCGCGAGTTTGCGCGCAAGGACCGGTTGACCCTGGTCTATTCGGCGCACGACGAGGCGCACAACGACGCCGTCGTGCTGCTGGAGCTGCTCCTGGAAACCTAGATCAGCGTGGCGTGTGGCGAAATCGTCAATCGATCCGCCAGAGCCATGAAATTGGTCGGAAAGTCAACCGAGAGCGGGATGATCAACGATCACCCCGCAGTCGGGAGCCGGCTTCGCTACCGCGTAGACCGGGTCATTTCTTGGGAAGCGTGAAGATGGCGAGCGCATCGCCAAGCGGGTAGCTGAGCTGGAAGTTGCCGCCGGCCGCAACCGCGATGTATTCGCGGCCATTCACTTCATAGGCAACGGGCGGGGCATTCACACCGGCGCCGAGGTTGAAGCGCCAGAGCAGCGTGCCGTCGGCCGCGTTGAAGGCGTCGAACGAGCCATCACCTTCGCCGGTGAAGACGAGATTGCCGGCGGTGGCGAGCGCGCCGCCGATCATCGGCTGCGGCAGCATCTTGTTCCAGGCGATCTTGCCGGTGTCGACGTTGATGGCGGTCAACGTTCCATTCTGCAGCCCGCCCGGAACATTGGCGAAGCTGCTGCCGAGGCGGATGAGACCGGGAATATTATGTGTCGTCGCCTCGGTTTTGAAGGTCATGAGCTGGTTCATGCCGAGGATGTAAGCGAGGTGCGTGAGGGGGGAGTAGGCGGGTGGCGACCATTCGCTGCCGCCGTTGGCGCCGGGGAGCATCTGCACGCCGGCAACGGTTGGTTGGGAGAACATGTCCTTCTGCTCGTCGAAGGCCTCGGATTTGCGGATCAACTGACCGTTCTGGCGATCGACGATATAGAACCAGGCTGTTTTCCCGGCTTCGCCGACAGCGGGGACGGTGGTGCCATCATTGTTCTCGGCATTGAACAGCACGACGTTGCTGGTCGCGTCGTAGTCCCAGACATCGTGTTTGACTTCCTGGTAGTGCCATGCGATGGCGCCGGTCTTGGCATTCACCGCGACCAGGGAATCGGAGTAAAGGTTGTCGCCCTCGCGAACCTTGCCGTTCAGGTCCGGATTGGGATTGCCGCAGGTGAAGATGATGAGATTGCTGGCCGGATCGACCGCCGCGATATTCCAGACGGCCGCGCCGCCGCCCTTCCACGAGTCTCCGGCGTAACTTTTCGGATCGGTGGTCTCGGTGCGCCAGATTTGCTCGCCGGTTTTGGCGTTGTACGCGGCGGCGAAGCCGCGAATGGCCCACTCGCCGCCGGCGCTGCCGATGATGATCATGCCGTCGTAGGCTTGCGGTGCACCGGTCTCGGAATAGCCGATGTTGGCGTCGGCGACGACCTTGTCCCACACCACCTTGCCGGACTTGGCGTCGAGGGCGATCAGATGATCGTCGATTGTGTTGAAATAGACGTTGCCGTAGGCAGCGACGACGCCGCGGTTCACCGGGCCGCAACAGATATGGTTGAGCTTGTCATCGTGGACGAAGCGCCAGAAGACCTTGCCGGTCACGGCGTCTAAGGCGATCACAGCCTGCTTGCTGTTGACCATGGGGGTCGTGATGTACATGACACCATTGACCACCACTGGCGTTGTCTCGAAGCTCGCGGTGAAGCCGGTCTGGGCGATGGCGACCGGGATCAGGTCGGCGACATTGCTCGCGTTGATCTGGTCGAGCGAGGAGAAGCGGTCGTTCCCGTACCCGTTGCCCGAGTCGACCCAGTTGGCACCACCCGATTTGCTCAGCATGGGGTCGGTCACATTGACGTCGGCGGTGATCGCGGGGGCGCCGGAGGCTTGGACGGTGCCGCCGCTTTCCGAGGCAGGGGTGGCAGCGCGGGCGGTTGCGGCCAGTCCGCCCGCGGCGAGCAGGAGCGCTGCAGAAAGCGCGCTCGACGCAAGGGCCGAGCGCAGCAGAGAGTGTTTCGGCGAGGTGTTTTTTTCGGTGTTCATGGGTTCCTCCTGTATTGGGTTTTCGTGCGAGGGATCTGGACGTGGGGAGCGGCTTCAGCCCTGATTCGGATAGGGGAGCATGTCGAGGCAGGCGAGCGAGCCTGCACCGAGTGACGTGGTGCCGGCGGGGTAGCGATTAACCGAAAGGACGTAGGCGAAGACGTCGTGGTACTGGGTTTTGGCGAGGCTCCCAGGCGCGTTGTAGGGCATCTGCGTGGAGATGAAGTCGAACAGTTCAGCGCCGGTGATCTTCGAGAGCTGGAGCCAGGACTGGAACGGCTTGCCGGCGAGCGGCGGCCCGGCTTCGCCGGAGAGATCGGCGCGATGGCAGACCGAGCAGTGGGCATCGTAGATCGTCTTGCCGGCGGCGGCCTGGGCCGTGGTGTAAACGCCGCTCCCGGCCGGCGGGCAGGCGGCACGACCCGCGACAGGAGCAGTGCTGAACGCTATCAGCGCTGTCAGCGCGCAAGCCACACGTAACAGTTGAAGCTGCTGCCTCGAGGACGTCGTTTTCACTCCGAGACCTGGCGAATTCCCAAAGGAACCTCCGCCAGTCAGGTATTGCGTGGGAAATCTAGGTTTGATCGGCGCACGAGTCCAGACCCGCCTGATCCCGGGCTATCGGCACTTCCGCTGTGGCATCCACGCAAGAGCGTCGCCGGTCCAGGTGGGCGCGCCCGGTACGCGTGAATCTTTCCGGCGAGAGGAGCAAGCCATGCGACAGGCACCACCCCCGTCGTTATCCGCATTCCATCTGCGCCCCAATGGCGAATCTGGCGGCCATCTCTGCGACGATGCGTTGTGCGATGCCGGGCGGCTGGCGGTTTGGCAAACCTTTCGACGCAGAAGGCCGACGCTCAGGCCGTTGCAGCCCTCGAGCCGGCGTTCCGCTCGCAGCGAGAGAACACGCAAACGGATTACGGAACCGGAACGCTTGCCGCTGACCGAGGCACCGTTCATCTGCCACTGCACGATGCGTCGCCGCTCCCATTGTTCGAACGTCATCTCGGGTCAGGCGGCTATCCGCCGCCGCGTCGCGCGCGGTCAATCGTCGCGCAACAGGATCAGCCCGCCCTCAAGGGCTGGAATGCACCGCCGGCGGCGTCTTGGCGAGCGGCCGCGTGCAGAGCAGGCGACAGCTCCGCCGACCCCATCGGCAAGCGATTGCCGGAGCGGCGCGCCGTCTTCCAGTATCGCACGCACCAAGGCCTGTCGCGGCAGGCTACCGCTTTGTTTTCAGTGGCCTGGGAGGAAGGACGGCGCGACCAGACGGTTGTTGCCGTCGCGACCAAAAGGCCGCCGGAAAGAGGAGGCTTTCTCGGTGCCGGCCTTCAGAAGATCTGACCTGGCGCCTTATGGACGGTTTCCCTTTGTCTTCGGCAGGTCCGGGTGCTGGCTCCATTCGGCCCAGGAACCCGTGTAGAGCCGGACATCGGGGTAGCCGAGCAGGCGGAGGGTGAAATAGGCGACGGCGGAGCGAACGCCGGTGCTGCAGTAGGAGATG
>JBOHMN010000158.1:0-1993 GCA_050730175.1 Acetobacteraceae bacterium
GGCCAGGACAGCATGGACTTCACGCTGATCGGCACGGCGGCGCGGGTCGAGGGCCTGCCGCCAAGCAACGATCCGGTGGTGGCGACCGTGCCGGTGCTCGAATTCGTCAAATTGCTGGAGGCCGACATCGTTCCGACCGGCATCGCGGTCGGCGCGCAGTACGAGTGGGTGAGCGACTGGTATGGCAACGCCACCCAACCCTTCGCCGGCAACGCGGAAGCGAGCATGCTCAGCCGGTTCTGGGAGGGGGTGCGGCAGCGCGCGCACGCCGAACTCAGGCGCAATGCCGCCCCGCAAGGCAACGGCGTGCTGGCGCACGTCAATCTCAGCCAGTTGTTCAAGATCGAGACGGAAGGCCAACCGAACCGGTTCCTCGGCCGGCAGATCCTGGTTGCGACCACGGTCGATGTGCCGAAGCCCAACCGGCTCGCCAACATGCCGTGGGGCCCGCCGCCGGGGGCGCTGCCGAAGGCGCCTTCGCCCGTGCCACACGAGATCGGCATGGTGGTCGATGTCCGTGCCGGTCGCACGCCACTCGCCGGTGGCGCGCGCCATCACCCGCCGTACGGCTCGAATGAACAAGAAGGAGCGGTCTGACATGCCCTACGACATTCCGGAGCATGCCCGTGAACGGCTGCAGGGATTGCGCACCGCCGCACACGCGAGCGGCGTCTTCACCTCGGACTTTTCCGTCAACGAATTCCTGCTGGTGCGCAAGGCGGGCTTTGAGCCGATCGGCCTCTGCATGGGCACCTGCGTCTACCACGTCGGCTATCAGTTCGGCGCCTGGAGCACCAGCCAGGAACTGGAAGTGCTGTCGAAGGCGATGTACCACGCGCGCGAGCTGGCGATGGCGCGGATGCGCGCCGAAGCGAGCGCGATGGAAGCGGACGGCATCGTCGGGGTAAAGCTGACGATCAAGCGTCTGGAATGGGATGAGCATCTGCTGGAATTCATCGCCATCGGCACCGGCGTGGTGCACGGCGAAGGCCGCAAGGGTTTTCGTGCGCACGACGGTGGGCCGTTCACCTCCGATCTCTCCGGTCAGGATTTCTGGTCGCTGCTGCATTCCGGGTACCGGCCGGTGGAGATGGTGATGGGCAGTTGCGTCTATCACGTTGCGCACCGCACCGCGCTCGCGGGACTGGCGAGCACGGGACGCAATGTGGAACTCGAGAACTTCACCTCGGCGATGTACGAGGCACGCGAGATTGCGGTCGAGCGCATGCAGGCGGAGGCGCAGGCGGCGCACGCCGAAGGCGTGGTGGGCGTGGACATCCACGAGGGCAGCCATGTGTGGAAGCCGCACGTGATCGAATTCTTTTCCATCGGCACGGCGGTGGTGCCGTTGGACCAGGAAATCGCGCCGGAGCAGATCGCCAATCCGATGCTGGTGTTGAGCGTGAACGATTGATGCCGCCTGGAGCGTGCCGCGCCGCTCACGCGGCGCGTCATCGTGTGCGAGGTTGGTGCGGCGGTTCAGGCCCGGACGACGACTCCTGGCCGGTCTCCCAGCGCACTACCCCGGTTACGAATCGGCGCGCAGACTTCGGCTTAAAGTTTGGGGGTCTGGGGCCTCAGGCCCCCGAGATTCCGTTGGGTGGGTCAAGGGCGGAGCCATTGCCCCGTTGACCCCGTTGCCCTGGCTTTTCAGCAAACTCCCAGAAAAACAACCCGTCCCTCAGCCGTCACCGCGAGGCGCTGAGCGCCGTGGCGATCCAGAGAGGCCGCTCCGTGCCTGACGGCTGGATCGCCACGTCGCGCCGCGCGCTCTGCGCGCGTTGCTCCTCGCGATGACCCATCATGGCCAGCGGTCCACATCCGGCCGCAGCAACAGGCCGAATACATGACCGCTCCAGACCGCGGCGCCACGCTGCCGAATTGCTCTTGCCCCAAGGGGGCCGTCCATACATGACAACGCTGCGATCACGCGGACCGCGGCAGCCGAGGGCGGTGCTGGTGTGGACGCGGGCAATCAGGGCCGGGCTGGGTT
>JBOHMN010000159.1:0-16459 GCA_050730175.1 Acetobacteraceae bacterium
TGAATCCCGGCATCGCGAGATTGCCGGCGATCCGGCGGGCGAGCCGGTCGAGAATCAGGCATTCCGCGGCAGCGCGTCCGTCGTTCCAGAGTATCGCGGGCCGCAGCACCTTTCCTGTGCGGTCCAGCAGAACGGCTCCATGCATCTGGCCGGCGAGGCCGATGCCGCGAACAGCGGAGAAATCCGTCCTGGCACGCAGCGCGGCGATGGCCGCTTCAGTCGCCGCCCACCAGTCGGCCGGCGTCTGCTCGCTCCAATGTGAATGGGGGTGAGAGATGGAGAGCCGCGCGGACGCCTCGGCGCAAAGGGCGCCCGTTTCATCGATCAGTACCGCCTTGACGGCTGATGTCCCGAGATCGATTCCGATTGCCTTCACGATCCGTCACCCGGTAGTTGCGCGCCGCGCCAAAGATACGGGGACAAGCGGGCGACGGAAACAAAGGCCACACGGCACTCTGGATTGTTCCGCGGCAATTGCCGCAAGCCGGGGGCCGCGCGGGTTGTAGCGTGGTTTGCAATTCACCGGACCCGGACCCAGATCAGGGGCATGCGACGGCGCGACCTCCTGTTGGCCCTGCCTGCTTCCGCGCTGGCGGTGTTGCCGGGAGTGCGGTCGGCGGCGGCTGCGCAAAAGCCCACTCCTGCGCCCCTGACCTCGGCCGAACGGCAAGCGGTCGCGCAGATTGCTGCCTATCTGAACGGCCTCACTTCGCTGAAGGCGAAGTTCCTGCAAATCGCACCGGACGGAGCGGTCAGCCAAGGACTCGCGTGGATGGAGCGGCCGGGGCGCATGCGCTTCCAGTATGACCCACCCAGTCCCTACCTGCTGGTGGCCGGCCACGGTCTATTGGTATTCCACGACTCGCAGCTCAATCAGACTACCAATGTTCTGCTTTCGTCGACTCCGCTTGGCATACTGCTCGCGCCGCACGTTGAACTCACGGGCTCGGTGACGGTCACCGCGTTCCAGCGCTTGCCCGGCGAGATCGATCTGACCCTGGTCCGCACCGCTTCGCCGGCTGCGGGCAGCCTCACACTGGTGTTCTCCACCGACCTGCTCCGGCTCCGGCAATGGGCCATCCGCGACGCCGAGGACAAGGTGACGCGGGTCACGCTCTACGATGTCGAGCTTGGCGGGCACTTCCCGGATCACCTATTTACCTACGTTCCCCCGCCCGGAATCGGCACCAGGGGACGCGGCGGCTAGCCATCAGCCCATGCCGGGGCTAAACTTCCGGGCAAGAACAAGCACTTCACACGTGATGATGAAACCTCTGGTCGGCATCAGTTGTTGCCGCAAGCTATTCGGCACCTTCGGCTCTCCGAACCACGCGGCTTCCGATACCTATGTTCGTGCCGTCGATCGGGTCGTGGGCGCCGTGCCGGTCCTGATCCCTGCCAACGGCGAGGCGGCGGACATCCCTTCCCTCCTCGCTCACCTCGACGGCGTTATCCTCACGGGCAGCCGCTCCAACGTCCGGCCGGAGTATTACAATGGCCCGCCGCATGCGGCCAGAACGCCCGAAGACGATGCACGCGATGCCGTCACGCTGCCGCTGGTGCGCGGCGCCATTGCCGCGGGTGTGCCGCTGCTTGCCATTTGCCGCGGGCTCCAGGAACTCAACGTCGCACTCGGTGGCACGTTGCACCAACATTTGCAGGACTTGCCGGGCCACTTCGACCATTCCACACCGCTACAACCGCTGGCGCGGCTGCGCACGGCCAAAGCACATGTTGTGCGGCTAACCTCGGGCGGCTTCCTGTTCCATCTGGCCGGCAAGGGCGAGATAGCCGTCAATTCGCTACATAACGAGGGTATCGACGTCCTTGCTGCGGGCCTCGCGGTCGAGGGGACCGCGTCCGACGGGACGATCGAGGCGGTACACGTCATCGCCGCGCGTGGCTTCGCCTATGGCGTGCAGTGGCATCCCGAATACGATTTCGAAACGGATCCCCTCTCGCGCGACATCTTCGCCGCCTTCGGCGCTGCGGTCCGGGAGCACGTGACGGGCGCGAACCTGGCTGCCGCGGCAGACTGATCTCTGCCCGCCCGGCATTTCCTGCCGGGCATTTACCCGGCAGTAATCACACCCCCGCACCTTTGTTGCGCGGCAGAAGGGCCGAGGGTGCGATGCGCGCAAGCGGGTTCCAGCCCGACGGATTACAACGAAGGCCCGCGCGGTGAGTGCGCTCATCGCCGGGCTCAGATCCCTTGGCGCGGTGCGACTCGCCGCGCTTGGCGCCGTCGGCGCCGGTATGCTCGCGCTGTTTGCTTTGCTGACCATGAGCGGCGGCGGCAGCCCGATGGCGCTGCTGTACGGGGATCTCAGCCTTTCCGATGCGGCGCGGATGACGGAACAGCTGACCGCCCAACACATCCCCTATCGTCTCGGGGAGGATGGGCACGCGATCTATGTCGGGGCGGACGCGGTGCCGCGGGTGCGCGTCCTTTTAGCCGCGAAGGGCTTGCCGAACAGCGGCTCGGTCGGCTTCGAGATCTTCGACCATCTCAACAGCCTCACCACCAGCCAGTTCGTCGAGACGATCGACGAAACCCGTGCGCTGGAAGGCGAACTCGAGCGCACGATCGCTGCTATCGACGGTGTCAGGGCGGTGCGCGTCAATCTTGTCCTGCCGCATCGGGCGCCGTTTGCGCAGCAAGAACAACCGGCGCGGGCGAGCATCCTGCTCACCATGCAGGGCGCAGCGACACTCGACCGTGAGGGCGTGCAAGCAATCCTCAATCTGGCCGCGGCTGCGGTGCCCGGCCTCAAGCCCGACGAGATCGCGATCGTCGACAGCCGCGGCGAGCTTCTCGCACGTGCGGGGGCGCCGCTTGGCGATATCGGCCGCAGCAAGAGCGCCCAGGCGGTCGAGCAAGCAGCAGATATGCGGCTTTCGCGCGCGATCGAGGCGATGCTGAACCGCACTCTTGGCCCGGGCGAGTCGCGCGCCGAAGCGACCGTTACGATGGATTTTGACCGCATCACCGAGACCACGGAACAGTACGATCCGAACGGGCAGGTGGCGCGCTCCGAGCAGAGCATCGATTCGAGCAGCACCAGCTCCAAGGGACCTCAAACGGTGACGGTGCAGAACAAGCTGCCTGGAGCGCAAGCGGCGAACGGTCCCGCCAACGGCACGGTGGTCAAGAAGCGCGAAGAGACCACCAACTACGAAATCAGCCGAACCGTGCGCAATCTCACGCATAACGGGCCGGCGATCAAACGCATCAGCATCGCCGTGCTGGTGGACTGGAAGAAGACCACCGGCCCGCATGGCAAGGTCGTCTGGCAAGCGCGTTCGCCCGCCGAGCTAGCGGCGATCACAGCCTTGGTGAAGAGCGCCATCGGCTTCGATGCCAAGCGCGGCGATGATGTCGAGGTGGCCAGCATGCGATTCGCCGGCGCTGATGAGGCCGTGCCGGTACCACGAAAGCCCTGGCTTGGTGTTCAACTGAGCCACGCCGACGTGATGCAGCTTGCCAAGACGTTGCTGTTCGGCGTGATCGCGGTGCTTGCCCTTCTGCTCGTGCTTCGCCCGATGGTGTTCCGCCTGAGTGCCGTGGCTTCCAGCCCGGGCGAGGTTCCTGAGTTGCCGCAAGCGGGAACGAAAGCACTGCCGCAGACGGCTGGCGGATCGGCCGAAACAGCCGAGCCTCAGTCGCTTCGCCTGATCGAGGACGAGCGCATGATCGATGTTACCAACGTCGAAGGCCAGCTTCGGGTCTCGTCGGTCCGTCGGGTGAGCAACCTGGTCGACAAACACCCAGACGAGACGCTCTCGATCGTGCGCGGGTGGATGGCAAAGGAAGCCGGCTGAATGGAACGACTGACCGAATATCGCACGTTGACAGGAGCGCAGAAGGCCGCGGTTTTGATGCTTGCGCTTGGCGAAGACCAATCGACGCGGCTGTTCGGTTTGATGGAGGACGAGGAGATCAAGGAGATCTCCGCCGCGGTTGCTACACTCGGTCCGATTTCCGCCGAGATTGTCGAACGGCTTTGTCATGAGTTCGCCGAAAGCCTCGGCAGTTCCAGCACGCTCGTCGGCTCGCACGAGACGATCGAGCGACTGCTCGGCAGAGCCATGCCGGCGGAGCGTGTTGGCCAGATCATGGAAGAGATTCGCGGCCCGGCAGGGCGCACCATGTGGGACAAGCTCGGCAACGTCAACGAGGCGGTGCTCGCCAATTATCTCAAGAACGAATACCCGCAAACAGTTGCCGTGGTGCTGTCGCGCATCCGACCCGAGCACGCCGCACGGGTGCTCGGGTTACTGCCCGAATCCTTCGCCATCGAAGTGGTGCTCCGGATGCTGCGGATGGAGAGCGTGCAGAAGGACGTGCTCGACGGAGTCGAGCGGACCCTGCGCGCCGAATTCATGTCCAACCTGGCGCGCAGCACGCGGCAAGATCCGCACGAGGTCATGGCGGAAATCTTCAACAACCTCGATCGGCAGGCAGAGTCCCGATTTCTCACCGCGCTCGAGGAACGCAACCGCGAATCGGCCGAGCGGGTCAAGGCCCTGATGTTCACCTTCGATGATTTGCAACGCTTGACGCCGCAGGCGATTCAGGCCGTGCTGCGTGCGGTGCCGAAGGATAAGCTGCCGCTCGCGCTGAAGGGTGCATCGGAAGCGGTGCGTGTTCTGTTCTTCAAGAATCTTTCACAACGAGCGGGCAAAATCCTGCGCGAGGAAATCGAGGCGCTGGGGCCGGTGCGCCTGCGCGATGTGGACGAAGCGCAGGCAGCCGTCGTTGCCACCGCCAAGGAGCTCGCGCAGCAAGGCGAGATCGAACTCGGCAACAGCAAGGACGAGGAGATGGTCTATTGAACCGCTGGTCTCCGCTGATGCACGCTAGTACGCGGCATCGCACATACGTGATCCCCAGTATCACGTTACTGGAAGGCGTCGGCACGGCTGTGGCGATCCAGGCGGTTCGCCGCGTTGTGGATTGCTTCGCTTCGCTCGCAATGACGCCTCCGGCGAGTTACCTCAGTACGATTGTGGGTACTAGTGGTCCGACCCGGTCATTTGTTGCCCATCGACCGACCTCGGACGTCGGACCGGTAGCCCTCTATTTTCAGTGGCCTCTCTATCCCCATTCGCCCGCTCGCGGGGGCAGCGAACGGCAAGGGCAGGACGCCGGGGAGGAGGTAGGGCATGGCTGAAATGCCGCTCGAGGAGCTTGCCCGCAAACAGTCTGAGGAACGCGAGTCGCCGCGCGCGGCCAGCCACACAGCGCGCGATCTCGAAGCGGTTTACGACATTCCGGTGACGGTCAGCGCCGTGCTCGGACAGACGACGATGCAGGTGAACCAACTCCTCAAGCTCGCTCGGGGCGCGGTGATCGAACTCGACCGCAAGCTCGGCGAAGCGATCGAAATCTATGTCAACAACCGCCTGGTCGCGCGCGGTGAGGTGGTGATGATCGACGAGACAAGGCTCGGCGTGACAATGACCGAGATCGTCAAGACCGAGCGGGGCGGCTAGAGCATGTTCAGGTTGACTGAACATGCTCTGCTTTGCCTGACCGAGCAGATTCTCACGCGCCTGGATCGCGACGCTATTCCAGTCAAGCCCGATCCGATCTGAGGCCGGAGCGATGCGCGTTCTGATCATCGGCTCCCTCGCCGGCGAGCTTGGCCAGGCAGCGCGGATCGCGATTGCGCGGGGTGCGCGGCTCGACCAGGCCGATGATGCCGAACAGGGCCTCGAGCGGCTCCGCGCAGCGGCGGGCGTTGACCTGGTGCTGATCGAGATCGGGCACGATATTGCCGCTTTCGCGCGCGCGCTCGCGAGCGAGCGGATTAGCGTTCCGATCGTCGCCTGCGGCAGTAACAGCGACGCCGGTGCGGCGGTCGCAGCGATCCGTGCCGGGGCGCGGGAATTCCTGCCGCTGCCGCCCGACCCCGACCTGATTGCCGCGATCCTGGAAGCCGCGTCGGGCGAAACGCATACGCTGATCGTCCGCGACCCCCTGATGCAGGCTGCGGTCCGCCGTGCCGAGCAGGTCGCAGCCTCGGAAGCGTCGGTCTTGATTTGTGGCGAATCCGGCACCGGCAAGGAGTTGCTGGCGCGCCTCATCCATCGCCGCTCGCGCCGCTCGGACGGCCCGTTCGTCGCGCTGAACTGCGCGGCGATCCCGGAAGCACTGCTGGAATCCGAGCTGTTCGGGCATGAAAAAGGTGCCTTCAGCGGCGCCATCGCGCGCCGCATCGGGAAATTCGAAGCGGCGTGCGGGGGCAGCCTGCTGCTCGATGAGATCAGCGAAATGGACATCCGCCTGCAGGCGAAGCTGCTGCGTGCCCTGCAGGAACGCGAGATCGACCGGCTCGGCGGCGGCGCCCCGGTCAAGATCGATGTACGGATCATCGCCACCACAAATCGGGACCTCGTCGCGGAAGGGGCCTGCGGAAGGTTCCGCGAAGACCTTTATTTCCGCCTCAATGTTGTCGGCCTCACCGTGCCGCCGCTCGCTGAGCGCCCGGCCGACATCCCTGCCCTGGCGCGACACTTCGCGCGCCACTACGCGGAGGTGAACGGGCTGTCGGATCGACCGCTCGCCGAGGATGCCATGCGCGCTCTCCTCGCACACAAGTGGCGGGGCAATGTGCGCGAGCTCGAGAACGCCATGCACCGCGCCGTTCTTCTCGCCGACGGCGAGACGATCACGGAAGCTGCCATCGAGCTTGGCCCAACGGGTGCTGCGCCAGCCGGGCCGGTCGCCCTCGTTGCGGCTCGCCCGCAAACCGCGCCGGCAGCAGCGGCGGCCCCGAGTGTGCCAGGCGGCGGCGCGGTCGCCGCACTGGTCGGGCACAGCATGGACGAGGTCGAGAGGGCGTTGATCCTGCAGACGCTTGCACACACGCTCGGCAACCGCACGCACGCGGCGACCATACTCGGCATTTCGATCCGTGCACTCCGCAACAAGCTGCGGGATTACGCGAGGGAAGGGATGGCCGTGCCACCGCCGCCCGGCGCCGCGGTTCCGGCCACGCTTACCTGACGGTTCCGGATGGCCGCGCTCAGCCTTCCCACCGGCCTCGTTCCGGCCGGCGTTTCGGAGAAACTCCGCCGCTTCGCTCCCGGCTCGGACGTCTTGCTGGCAGTCGGCGTCATCGCGCTGCTCGCCGTTCTCATTCTGCCGCTGCCGACACCGCTGATCGATGTCGGTCTCGCGCTTTCCATTACCGTCTCGGTGCTGACGCTGATGGTGGCGCTCTTTCTTCGGCGCCCGCTCGACTTCACAAGCTTCCCGACCCTGCTTCTGCTGACGACCCTGCTTCGCCTTTCGCTCGATATTGCCGCAACACGGCTCATCCTCTCGCACGGGAACGAGGGTCCGGATGCGGCGGGCGCGGTGATCAACGCGTTCGGCGGGTTCCTGATGGGCGGCGATCTCGTGATCGGCCTGATCGTCTTCGCGATCCTTCTCGTGGTGAACTTCATGGTCATCACGAAGGGTTCGAGCCGCATCGCCGAGGTCGCAGCACGTTTCAGCCTCGATTCCATTCCCGGCAAGCAGATGGCGATCGACGCCGAACTGTCCGCCGGTCATATCGATGAGAAAGCCGCGCGCCGGCGGCGGAGTGAGCTCGAACAAGAAAGCGGCTTTTTCGGCGCGATGGACGGGGCGGCCAAATTCGTTCGCGGGGACTCGATTGCCGCCGTCATCATCACCGGGATCAACATCATAGGCGGGCTTGGAATCGGCATCATCCAGCATGGCATGCCGTTCGCCGACGCCTTGCACGACTTCACGCGGCTCACGATCGGCGAGGGGCTCGTTTCGCAAATCCCGGCCCTCCTCGTTTCGGTGGCGGCTGGTATCGTCATCACCAAAGGCAGCACCGAGGGCACCACCGACCGGGCCCTGGTCCGCCAACTCGGTGGCAGTGCGAAGCCGCTCGCGCTGGCGGCCGGCGCGGCGGGGGTACTGGCCCTGATGCCGGGCCTGCCCGCCCTGCCCTTCCTGGCGCTGGCCGGGCTTTCCGGCGGTGCGGCCTTCATGCGCCATCGCCATCCCGCGCCAAGCGAAGAACCGGCGCCGACGCCGCCACCCGCTCGGCCCACGGAGCCGCCGATCAGCGAGGCATTGCGCATCGACCTGATCCGGCTCGAGCTTGGCTACGGACTGCTCGCGCTGGCCGGCGGCGATGCCCCGCGCCTGACGGAGCAGATCAAGAGCCTTCGCCGCAGCATCGCTGGCGAAATGGGCTTCGTCCTGCCGCCCGTACGCATTCAGGACAACATGCAGCTCGGCCCCGACAGCTACGTGATCCGGATCAAGGAAATCGAAGCCGGGCGCGGCGAATTGCGACCGAGCATGCTGCTCGCCATGGACCCCAAGGGCGCCGTCCCGGACGTGCCCGGCGAGGCAACCCGTGAACCCGCGTTCGGCCTGCCGGCGCTCTGGATCGAACCCACCCGCAAGGAGGAGGCGCTGTTTCGCGGCGCGACCGTAGTCGATCCGGCGAGCGTGCTGATCACGCATCTGACCGAGGTGGTGAAGCAGACCATGGCGGAGCTTTTGTCGTACAGCGAGGCGCAAAAGCTTCTCGATGAACTGCCGCGCGAACAACAGAAGCTGATCGGGGATCTGATTCCCAGCCAGGTCAGCGTCGGCGGGGTGCAGCGCGTGTTGCAGGCGCTGCTCGCCGAGCGCGTCTCGATTCGCGATCTTCCGACTATACTCGAAGGCATCCACGAAGCGGCGGTAGGCGGGGCGCGTTCGCTGCCGACGCTGGTTGGGCATGTGCGGGCACGCCTCTCGCGGCAGCTTTGCGACTCCTACACCACCTCCTCCGGTTATCTTCCATTGATCGGCCTCTCCACCGAGTGGGAGGAAGCATTCGCGCAGGCGCTGACGGGCCCACCCGAGGATCGTCAACTCGCGATTCAACCGGGGCGGCTCGGCGAATTCATGCAGAAGCTGCGGGCCGCCTTTGATGCGGCCACCGGCGCCGGCGAGCAGCCGGTGCTGCTCACCTCGGGGGCCATCCGCTTGCATGTCCGCGCCGTCGTCGAGCGCGTGCGGCCTGCCACACCGGTGCTCGCGCAAAATGAGATTTATGCGCGTGCCCGTATCCGTACCGTCGGCACGGTCTGATCTGAAATGAGACCAAGATGCGGCTGAAGCTCTACCGGGCCACCAGCATGGCTCAAGCGATCGCTTCGATTCGCGCCGATCTCGGTCAGGACGCATTGATTCTCGGGAGCCGGCGTGTCGGCGGCGGCATCGAGGTTTCGGCCGCGCTCGAGCCGGCACTTGAAGAGATGCCTGCATACGACGGCAAACGGGAGGCGGCGCTGGCCTGGCATCGTGTGCCGCCACCGCTCGACCGGCTGCTTCTCGAAGGCCCGCTCGAAGAAACACTGCAGCGTTCGCTGCAGTTCTCGGAAATGCCGCTCGCGCCGGGCGAGCCGCCGCTCCTGTTCGCCGGGCCACCGGGCGGGGGCAAGACACTCGCGGTCGCCCGGCTGGCGACACGCCTCGTCATGGGCGGCGCAGCGCCGTTGGTCGTGACGACCGACACCAGACGTGCCGGTGCGGCGGAGCAGCTTGCGGCGTTCACGCGCCTCTTGGGATTGAAGCTCGCGGTTGCCGGGCATCCGCTCACGCTCGGCCGGGCATTGGCCGCGCGCGGTGCACGCGCGTGCGTGCTGATCGATTCGGCGGGGATGAATCCGTTCGACCCGGTGCAGCAGGAAGAGTTGGCCGGGCTGGCCGCGACGGCCGGGGCGAGCATCGTTCTCGTGCTGCCAGCCGGACTTGATACGGATGAGGCAGCAGAGCTCGCAGCCGCATTCGCGCGCATCGGCGCGACGCTCCTGTTGCCAACGCGGCTTGATATCGTGGGCAGGCTCGGCGGCGTGCTGGCGGCAGCGCAGGCGGGCTCGCTTGCTCTGACTGAAGCCGGTATCGGGCCGGGGGCAGCCGACGGCCTGACCCCGATCACGCCCGGCTTTCTGGCCGAACGCCTGCAACGCGCAGGCCGCAACGGAGATCTCCAGCCATGAGCCATGGCCATGCCCGCCTGATCGCGATCGCCTCCGGCAAGGGTGGTGTCGGGAAAACCTGGTTTGCCATCACGCTGGCGCACGCACTCGCCCGGGCCGGCCGGCGGGTTTTGTTGTTCGACGGCGATCTCGGGCTTGCCAATGTCGACATACAGCTGGGCCTGCTGCCGGAGACCGATCTCTCGGCAGTTGTTGCGGGTGCGGTGCCGCTTGCCGAGGCGGCGCGGGCTTATCCTCCGGGCGGCTTCGCGATTCTGCCGGGCCGCTCGGGCTCGGGGGCGCTGGCTGCGCTGCCGCAGGCGGCCTTCGAGCGGCTGCTGGCCGGGCTGATCGGGCTTGGTGGCCTTTACGATGTCATTTTGCTCGATCTCGGTGCCGGGCTCGATCGGAGCACACGGCGGATGGCGGGCGCGGCGGACACGCTGCTCGTTCTGGCCACGGAAGAGCCGGCCAGCCTCACCGACGCCTACGCGGTGCTCAAGCTCAACGCTGCCGACCGGGGCACTGCCGATGCACGTATCGTCGTCAACCTCGCGGCCTCCCTGGGTGCAGGGCAGCGAACGTATGCGACGCTGGTTCGCGCGTGCCGGAATTTTCTCGGCATCGCGCCGTCGCTGGCCGGGGTGGTGCGGCGCGACGAACGCGTGCGCGAAGCGATCCGCCGCCAATGCCTCCTGCTGACCCGGCACCCGACGTCGCAGGCCGGAGCTGATGTCGAGGCGATGGTGCCGGCGCTGCTGCAGGGCGCGGAAGGCACTCCGCCCGATGCAGCGCGCGCCGTGCGAAGCGTCGCGGGTTGAGCGGGCGCCAGTGTCCCGATTCCGAAGTTCCTGATCATCTGCGAGCGGCCGGAATCGGGACACTCTCTTTTGTTTTCAGTGGCCTGCTTGTCCCCTCCGTCCGCCGCAACAGACGGCGGACTTCGGGGGCAGGACACTCGTGGCTCACCGGCAAAACGAAGCCGCAGTCGCGGTGAGGATATCGGCCAGCGCCGCAACGCTGGCCAAATCCGCCCACTCCTCGGCGGCGTGCGCGCCGGCGCCGTCGGCGCCGAACATCACTGCCGGAATGCCGGCGTCCGCGAGGATGGCACAGTCCGTCCAGAAGGACTCGCCGCGCGACGGCGGCGCTTTTCCGAGGCGCGTTGTCGCCGCGTCCCGCAATGCCTGCACCACTGGCGCGTCTTCGGCGATTTCGAACGGCGAGCGAACGAGGCCGGGCAGAATTTCCGCGCGAAAGTCGGCATGCCGCGCGGAAATTCCATCGACGATCGCCTGCAATTCGGCGGTGATGCCCTGCCTCGTTTCGCCGGGCACGGTGCGGCGCTCGAGATGGATGCGACAGGCGGCAGGATAGCTCGAAAGCTCCTGGCCGCCCGCTATCAGCGAGGCGTGCGCGGAGCCCGAGCGGAGTCTTGGATGCGTCGGGTTGGCGCGCAGCCTCTCGTCCCACGCGCCGAGTGCAACGAGGAACTGCCCGGCCTTGGCGATGGCGTCGATGCCGAGGTCGGGGCGCGAGCCATGCGCGGCTTTGCCGTGCACGACGACCTCGAACCAGGCAAAGCCTTTGTGCGCGATGGTGAGCTCGAGGCCGCTCGGCTCGGTCACGATCGCGGCGTCGGGGCGAAAACGCGCGACGACTTCCGCGGTGCCGAACGAGGCGTGTTCCTCATCGGCGACGCAGGCAACCAAAAGGTCGCCGGCGAGGTTCGCGGCCTGGCAACGGGCTGCCGCGACCAGCATCGCGGCCACGCCCGATTTCATGTCGTATGCACCGCGGCCGTAGAGCCTGCCCGCGCTCTGTTCGGCGGATAGCGGATCGCCTGCGTACGTGGCGAGTGTCACGGTATCGTAATGGCCGTTCAGCATCAACGAGCGGCCGCCGCCGCTGCCGTGGGCGATGCCGACGATGCTCGGGCGGCCGGTCCGTTGCTCCAGGCGATGCACTTTGAGGCCACGCGCGGCAAGCCAAGCCTCGCAGAAATCGGCGATGGCAGCCTCGCCCGCGCTGCCCGGCACGAGATCGGGGTTGACGGAGGGGATCCGGACCAGCTCGGCGAGCAGGTCTGCGGCACTCTCGGGCATCAGGATCTCCAGGTCCGGGCGCTGCAATGTCAGTCATACGTGCCGGACCGCTCCAGGCATTATGCTGGCTGATGCGCCATTGCAGCAAGAGCACCCGCCGCGCGGTTGGGACGGCCGCTCAGAACAGCGGCGGAACAGCGGGCTGGCGAGAAGGAGCGGGGAAATTGCCGAGGCAGGTCAAGGGATTTCGCTCCGTCATGGGCGGGCTCAGGAACAGCGGGAAACAGCGGCGGGGGATGAGCGGGCGTCGCCGGTCGTCCAAATGGCACGGCGACGATCGCGTCGGGATCATCCCTATGCGCGGTAGCGCAGTGCGTCGACCACCAAGACGAACGCCGCCGAGGGCTGCCACCGGCTCGGCTACCAGAGATAATAGCCGGGAAAGGGAAGACACCAGTCGGCGAGGACGCGCCTGAGGCGACCGCGGAGCAGGTAGGGCCCGGTGCACTTTGCGACAGAACCATAACAGCTGCATGTAGTCGGCGCTGGTAGAAATGGCGTGGGCTGCGATTACTTTTTTCGACGCAGCCGTTTCGCATTCGCAGTTGCCTTGCTGTGCCAAGGCTTCAGAAGAGCTTGGGCCGACGGGCCCTTCGGAGACGCAAGCAATCTGCTGGTCTCCCAAGCTGCAGCCGCTTTCTCTCGAACCATGCGATGGTATTCGGCCAGGGAGCAGGTGCTTCGGGCCATCATGATCGCCCGGCGCGTTATGGTCTCCCAGGACGCCCATGTGAGCTCGGCCATCATCAGGGAAGCAGATAAAGCCGAGCGACGTTTTCGAAACCTCATGGCCTCAGCTAGCTCCTTCGAATACGGCGGGCCACGCAGTGTCGCCCAGCGCCCCAGCGAATGTCGCAGGTCAGGTGTCCGACGACCCAGATTGGACGATCGATTGAGCCTGCTCAATCACGGGCAAGAGATTCGCCACCTTGCCCTTCTCGAGCTCATCGAGCGCCCCTTCGAGCGCGTCAGCCACGGGGCCGAGTTGGTCATCTTCACCCACGGCAGGCATTCCACGAACCGAATCAATCTCCTCGATGGCAGCGTCCAAAGATTCCCGCAAATCGCCGTCCTTCATATCGGTAACGGCCTGTTGCACCCGTACCAAGGCGTTAGTTATCTTTTCATCGGGCTCCGTCTGAGCCGCCCCGTTCACTTGCTTTTCCAGGGGCGGCGTGTCTGGTGAGCTACCCTCTTCACTCCGTTCGTCTAGCATAGCCGTTGCTCCTACAAGATCAATCGTGGAACGGAAAACGATGGCGACGCCTGGCTCCTCGTCTTAAACATCTTCTCGTCACATCTTCTCGTAATGGAGATAGTCAGCCGTCAAACGCATGCCGGCTGGTGATATTCGACTGCACGCGCGCTGCCGAGGCAAGCCGAGGCGATGTCGTTACCGATACGCTGCTACGGGGTCGTCTGGGGGTGCTTTTGCGCTGATAGAGTCAATGCGCTCCGTCGCCGTATCCTCGCCGGCCGTGCGTTCGACGGGCTGACTGCCCGAACCTGCAGCGATTTCGGCCTGATGTAGCACATCGAGGCACGCCTCCACCGCCTCGCGGAGAGAACTGGTGTAGTAGTCAGCGCCAACCGCCGCGCGCTGGCGTTCGTCGTGCAGCACCACCTCGCCCGAGGACCAAAGCCCGATCAGCAGCTTCTGCGTCGGCAGGTACAGGCGCAGCCGTCGCATCAGATAGCGCAGATGCGACGGGCTGCCGGTCAGTTCGAGATAGGAGATGCAGACCATCGCAACCCCCGAGACATCCAGATGGCGGATCGCCGTGCGCGAGACCGCCTCATGGTCCACCACGCACGCTCCGAGCCCGTGCTTATCAAGCAGCTGCGCCAGCATCTCCGATGCCGCCATGTCGAGCGGCCCGCGGCCCGAGACGCACAGGATCGGCGCTTCGGACCGCCATCCCGGCGGCCGCTGCGCCGGCGGCGATGCCGTGCCCTCGGGGGCCGGCCGCTTCGGCAGCGCCATTTCGGCACGCGGCGGCGTGATGGGCGCGTCCTTGCCGCCGGGGGGATGCGGGTCGGCGTCGTCGGCGTCATCGAGATCCCGGATCAGGGCGCCGATCGTGGCCCGGATTCGCTCGAGCTGCACCTGCGTCAGCACACTGCGCAGGGAATCGTTGGCGGCGAGCCGCAGGCCCTTCAGCGCCACCTCGTCATAGTAGGACGACAAGGCGCGGTCCTGCAGCAGCAGCTCCGCCTGCTCGACCGCCTCATCGGTCTCGCCCGTCAGCATGCGCTGATAGAAGCTCTCAATGGGCGTGAGCGCCGGACGGTCGCCGAGCAGCACGTCGAGAAACTCCAACTGCTTGACGTGCCGGCCCAGTACCACGAGGCAAAGCGTGAGCGGCGTCGAGAGGATCAGGCCGATCGGCCCCCAAAGCCAAGCCCAGAAGGTTGCGACGACAATCACTGAGAGCGGCGAGAGGCCGGTGCTGTGGCCATAGAGCATCGGCTCGATTGCGTTGCCGGTGACGAGCTCCACGACGACATAGAGGGCCGCCGTCCACAGCACCATCGACCAGCCGGGCGAGACCGCGGCCGCCAGCACGAGCGGCAGTACCGCCGCCAGCGGCGAGCCTATATATGGCACGAAGCGCAGCAGCGTCGCCAGCAGCCCCCACAGCAGCGGGCTGGGCACGCCGATCACGAACAAGCCGAACCCGATCACCACGCCGAAGCCTGTGTTGACCGCGAGCTGGGTGAAGAAATAGCGGCTGAGGCGGCGCGCCGCGTCGTCCATCGCGACGGTCGTACGATGCAGGTCGCCCGAGCCGAACAGTCGGATCAGCCGGTCGCGCAGGTCCTCGCGCTGCAGCAGGATGAAGATCGCGAACACGAACACGATTGCGGCGGTGAACAGCGGGTTGACCACCGGCGCCAGAACGCGCTGCGCGAGCTTCAGCGGCGTCGGGCTCGGTTGCTGCACCTGCACCGGAATGGGCTTGGGCGATGGCGGTTTCGCCGCTGGCATCGGCGTAGCCGCGGGTTTCGAGGATGTCGCGGCTTGCTTGGGCGGCTCGGCGGTACGGCTCACCTGCTGGTTCAGCGCCCTCGTCACTTTCTGCAGCCGGCCGACGGTCATGCCGCGGAGCGCGTCGATCTTGTGCTCGATCGTGGTCCGATAGCGGGGGACATCGCCCGCAAGCCCGGCAATCTGCGTGCCAATCAGCCCGCCGATGGCCAGTATCAGGCCGATCGCCAGCACCACCGCGACGATCGCCGAGGGCACCCGTCCGAGGTGCGCCCGTTCCAGCAGATTGGCGAATGGGGCGAGCAGGAAGGCCAACAGCACCGCGAGGGTGATCGGGACCAGCACCTCGCGCCCGAGATAGAGGCCGGCCACCACCACCACGGCGATGGCGAGTCCCTGCAGCCCGGCGAGGCCGGCGGGCTCGGCCAGCCTCATGCGGGCCGGTGCCCGGTCGGTCAGGAGCGGAGGAGCCGCCATTCTCGTCGATCTCCAGCTGTCAGCGCGCGGTGCGCGGTGCGCGATCTGGTAAGCGTCACACCCCTATCGAAACTGCATGCCGCCGCGGACGGGCTCGCTATCCTCGCTGGAGCGCTCGATCCTGGCGCTCCCCGGTGTCGCCCGGCACCGTAAGCACGCCCTGCCACCTCCAGGCATTGGCGCCCTGACGCCCTAGGTCGGATACCAGCCCCCGCGTTAAGTACTCCCGCAAAATAGTGGCACGTAAGGGTCCTGTCGCAAAGTGCACTCTCGGTCTGAAATAGAAACGGTTAACTCTTTGAGGTAGATATACATTGTTATTACATATTACGCTCGAAACCGGGAATGTCCCGTACTCTGTTGAAAATCGCCTGACGGTCATCGCCCAATAGGGCTCTACGCGGCCACAGTGTGCGGCGCAAGAGTCATTGCGCTGACGTTCTGCTCCTCAAGAGCAGCCAACGCCTTCCGCAGCGCCGGCAATTGTTTGTGAGCCTTCAACCGGCGGAACCGCTTGGCGTTGGTCCGCTTTGCGGTCCAACCCTGCATGGCTGCACCGGTCCAGCGCAGGGCCATCCCCTCCGTGCCAATGATGATGAGACATCGCCCCCTGGGGAATTTAGACTTGAGGGTGCAGAAGGATCATCTCGCTCATGCCCATGCTGCAGACACCAGTCGAAGCGGCGGCCGGCGCCGCCGCCGCGTTCTCCGTCGCGCCTTCCAACACACCGAGCGGGTGCTTCACTCCATCGGTGGCGATGCCAACCGCCGCCAGCAGCACCAGGTCGTCCTCTCTATGAATGCCATCGATTTGGATCACCAGCAGCTCCAGCTTCGACAGATCCGCCGCCATCCATTCCGTCATCTGCGCCGCCGATAGCGC
>JBOHMN010000160.1:0-4694 GCA_050730175.1 Acetobacteraceae bacterium
GATCACGCTAAAACATTTCCCGTCGTGTCAAAGGCAGCGCATACTTAGGGACGAACTTCCGGAATTAGAGAAGGATTTTTTGTTGCGATGAGCGTCGCCAAACCGCCGAAGGAGATCGATGCCACCGACCGCGCGATCCTGAAGCTGCTGGCCAGGGACGCAAGCCTGTCGCTCGCCGAGATCTCCGGCAAAATCGGGTTGACCGCCACCCCATGCTGGAAGCGCATCCGGCGGCTGGAGGCAGCCGGAATCATCCGCGGGCGGGTCGCGGTGATCGATGCCGAGTTGGTCGGGTTGCCGGTCAGCGCCTTCGTTGCGGTCGAAACCGCTGATCACTCCGCCGCCTGGCTCGAGCGCTTCGCCGCGGTCGTCGCCGGAACGCCGGAGATCGTCGCCGCGTGGCGGATGAGCGGGGACGTCGATTATCTGCTGCATGTTGTGGTGGCGGATATCGCTGCCTATGACGGCTTCTATCGCCGGTTGATCAACGCGCTGCCGCTGCGCAACGTCACCAGCCGCTTTGCGATGGAGAACCTGAAGGCGGCGCCACTGCCGCTTTAGCTCTCGAGGGGAGGAAAGTTCGTGAGCCTGATGCGCGACGCCTCTGGTCTGCCCAACGGCTGAGCGAGCCGCTCAGCCTTCGCACTCACGCTGGACGCCGCGGCGAACTGCCCACGTATCTGTGCGAGGCCTCGCAACTCGTTGAGCCGGTTGACAATGACCATCGCCTTCGGCGTCACCAGCGGCGCTCGATCGAGATCGATTGCCGCTGACGAAGCCGTGAGCGGAAGGTGTCACGAATTTCGTGCACCTTCGTGCACAGGCGCCGCCGTTTCTTGTCGAGATTTTTTACAGTTTGGGCGTCGGGCTTCGCGGATCGCCATTTTCCGTCGGGATTCTTTACAGTTCTCGCCAGTGTCGGAATCCAGAATCCTTCTCTCTCAACGTTCTAAGGATTCGGCACGATAATTGCATGGAACGTATCAAATACTGCGCGGCCAAGCCGCTCGCGGGCGGCCTGGTGTCAGGAGGCCCAATGCGATACGAACAAAAAAACTCCACCGGCCGCGGCGTTGCTGCGCGGACTTGCCGCGTCGGTCAGGCACTGGTCGGCCCAGCCAATTTCAACTTTAACGAGAGAAGCGCCGCAGCACCTGCGATCAGGGCGCAATCCACGAGTGCGGTCGATGGTGTTGCTCGCAATCAAAACGCCATTTCGGGCCGTGTGCGACACTTCGATGGCGATTTGGACGGCGCGTGCTTGCGCTCCCGAGCCAAGGGCGTCTTGAGCCGGGCAAACGTGAGATCCCTCTTCCTCCTGCTGGGACTGCTCGCAGTTCCGATAGCCTTGGCGCGGCCCTCTTTCGCCTCCGGTTATGCCTTCGTCTACGCCTACGAGGTGATCACGGATTTCAGGTTCCAGAACTTAGCCCCGTTCCCGGAATCGGGCTGGAGCCCGTCACCAGGTCTCATCATTTCCTGCTACGGTGACGCGACGGCCACCCCCGGCGTGCCGAACGCAGTGTCAGGCTGCACCGACCTCATCAATGCGCGCGTGGGCGGGATCAGCCCCGGAGGCACCTATTCGGTGGGCGCCGTCGGTGGGGTCGAGCTGACAAACATGAGTGATCAGACGATCGACACGTGGCTCTATTACGATGTTGGGTTCTGGGTAGAGGGGTTCGTCGGTGTCGACAACCCGGTGGCAGAATACGGGGTTTTCAGAGTTGAGCAGTCCGGGCCGGGGGTTGACACTGATTACTCCTGCAGCGCCGGCAATGGGCCTTTTGTCGCGGGACCCTGTCTCATAGCGCGCAACGCTGAGGGCGAAATTTACCAGCGGTCGTTGGACACGCAATGGGGCGCCAGCACGGCATGGTTCGAACCCAATTTGGTGGACCTTGCGCCCGGAGAGAGCATGGCCATGCCAGCCTACAGTGACACTTTCACCGTCCACTTCGTCCCGGAGCCGGCGAGTCTGAAGCTGCTCGGCACGGGCCTGCTCCTGTTCGCCCTGCTGGCTTTCCGCCCCGGCCGGTTATTTGCGCGAAGAAATTCACGACCCTCGTCCGGCTCTTGACGGCCGTTCCATCGGCGATGTTCACGTCTCGCATGCTTCAGGCGCGGCGGGAATCATGTTCGGACCGGTATAGAATTCCGGCCAGCGGCGCCGGACGACCGGGCCGTCCGCGGCATAGGCGTAACAGCTGTTGAGCAAGGCTGGCGGTCGCGTTCGTGCCTCGCGGGATTCTGCCTTGCGCACACGCACGGAATAGAGCGTCTGGATCGCGGTGGTGCCAAGCTGCTGGAGCAGTTCACGCAAATGCGTGCAGCCGCCGACGCCGCCCACCCGTTCGGCCGCCGCCCGGAGGAAGCCGCGGCCGATTTTGAGCCCGGTGAGCTTCGAGAATCCCGGAGCCGCACCGGGGCAAATCGCATAGGGCCCATGCTCGGTCGCGGCTTCGGATGCCGTGATCGTCAGATCTTCGTCCACCGTCAGGCGGACCCACATCTCGTGCAGCGGCTCGCCGGCGGGGATCGTGCCCCGATCTTCGTTCGGGAAGCTGTAGCTCTTGGTATCGACCAGGTGCGCCTCGATATCGTAGTTCCCGTCGCTACGCCGATAGCCGCGGATCGTGATCTCGCGCGCGTGCAGAAGATCGCGCGCGTCAGGTTTGCTCAGGGGCATGATGTCCTCGCTTGGACCACAGATATTGCGATGCGACACCGGGGCCGCAATGTCCAGGCTTGCCCCCTGCCCTTTCCCCCGGCGGGGTGCCGCGGGTAGAAGCTGGAGCATACCCCTCCCGTTGGAGCACTCATGTCGGACGCCACTCCTCTCAAGGTCGTCTCTCTGCTCGGCAGCCTGCGCAAGGGCTCGTTCAACGCGATGCTGGCGCGGACGCTGCCCGGCCTCGCGCCAGCCGGCATGGCAATCACGCCGGCCCCGTCGATCCGCGATCTGCCGCTCTACAATGCAGACGTGCAGGCCGAGGGTTTTCCCGCCCCGGTCATGGCGCTCGCCGGGGCAATCGCGGCGGCGGACGGGGTGATCATCGTCACGCCCGAGTACAACTACTCGATCCCCGGCGTGCTCAAGAACGCGATTGACTGGGTCTCCCGGCTCTCGCCGCAGCCCTTTGCGGGCAAGCCAGTCGCACTTGCCTCCGCCTCTCAGGGCGCGCTCGGCGGCGCACGGAGCCAGTACCATCTTCGCCAGGTGATGGTGTTCGTCGAGGCTTATGTGCTCAACCGGCCCGAAGTGATGGTTCCGGCGGTGCAGTCGAAAGTGGACGCAGCGAAAGGTGAGATCACGGACGGGCCGACGCGCGATGTCATCGCCGCCGAACTCAAGGCGTTTGCCGCCTTCATCCGCCGTCTCCACTGACGACATTCGCCTCAGGGCGGCACCGCCCCTGACAAGCCGGCCCGCGGGGAGCCCGTTTACAGGCTCCAGGCCCGGAGCGGGAGAAGGGAGCGAAGGAGGAAGACATGGTCATCGGCAGCGATCCGGACGCGAGCGGGTGGCTCGGGCTCAAGGGCCGCGTCGTCGTGATCACCGGGGCGGGCGGCGGTATCGGGCGGGCTGTCGCGGGCGGTTTCGCACGCGCCGGCGTCTCCGGAATTGCGCTCCTTGATCGCGACGGGGAAGCCGCCCGGGACACCGGGGCGATGCTCGAGGTGAGGCGCGTCCTGCCGCTTACCTGCGACGTCGCCGATCCCGCTGCCGTTGCCGAAGCAGCCGGGAGGGTCGCGGGAGAGCTTGGCCCGGTTGATGTGCTGGTCAACAACGCCGGAGTGCTGCGGCCGGGTGCACTCGCTACTCTTCCGCCCGCAGAATGGAACGCGCTGCTCGGCGTTAATCTGACCGGGTATTTCCTGTGCGCACAGGCGTTCGGGCGGACGATGCTGGAACGCCGCCACGGGGCGATGGTGCACGTCGCCTCGATCGCCGGCTCGCATGCCCAGGGTTTCAGCGGCGCCTACAGCGTCAGCAAAGCAGGCGTCATCATGCTGTCACGGCAGCTTGCACTGGAATGGGGCGAGTCCGGCATCCGCAGCAACGTCGTCAGCCCCGGCCTCGTGCGAACACCGATGAGCGAGGCCTTCTATCGCGTGCCCGGGGTGGCGGAGCGCCGCGCCCGGATGGTGCCGCTCCAGCGCGTGGCGACGCCGGACGATATTGCCGAGGTGGTTCTGTTTCTGGCGAGCCCGCGCTCGGGGTACGTGACCGTCCAGGAGATCCTGGTCGATGGCGGCTTCGGCCGCACGCTCATGGATCTCGTGCCACGTCCGGGCTTCGACCGTGCGGAGCATACCAACCGCTGAGCACATCAGGGGGATAGCCGGAAGCACTGCCCTCAGAGGCCGCCTTGCCATGAGGTTGCCATATCCCGGCGGGCCAATAGGTCCGAATGGACGCGAGGAACCAACCACAGCCTCAGCCGGCCGAACGATCTCACGCCGACCGAGCGGCGTGCCGGCTCACGCGTGCGGTCGCGGGTGGTGATCCCGCCGGCGCTGCCGCGGCACTGGCCGCGCTCGGGCGAACACTGGAAGCCGCGCGCCACGACAGGGTGGCATCCGCCGCGGTCCAGGAAAACGGCGCGCCACGGGACAGTCTCGATCCCGCGCGCGGAGTAAGGCCTTCCCGAAATCCGGCGTTTGCCGCCCATGGCGCTGCCCTGGCCCGG
>JBOHMN010000161.1:0-13130 GCA_050730175.1 Acetobacteraceae bacterium
TGAGGCGTCAATGCGCCTCACCGGAGGTATCGCGAAGCGAAGTAAGGAGATAAACGGATGATCAGGCATGTCAAAAAAGGAGCGAGTGAGGAGGAGATTTCGGAGGCTGACCGAAAGGTCCGCCAGACTGTGGAATCCATCCTGGCCGACGTGGCGGCTCGCGGCGATGTTGCGATTCGCGAGCTATCGGCCAAGTTCGACCACTGGGAGCCGCCGCAGTTTCGGCTGTCCGAGCATGAGATCGCGGCGCTGGTCGCCAGCCTTCCGGAGCAGACGGTTGCCGACATCAAGTTCGCCCAGGCTCAGATTCGTCGCTTCGCGGAAGCGCAGCGCGCAAGCTTGCACGATTTTGAGATCGAGACGATCCCTGGCGTGCGTCTGGGCCAGAAGAACATCCCGGTGGATAGTGTCGGCTGCTACGTACCTGGCGGGCGCTACCCAATGGTCGCCTCTGCACATATGAGCGTGCTTACCGCTCGCGTTGCGGGGGTGCGCCGCGTGATCGCGTGCACGCCGCCGCTGAACGGTCAGGCGCCTGCCGCCACCGTCGCCGCGATGCACTTTGCGGGGGCCGACGACATTTATCTGCTCGGGGGGGTGCAGGCGCTCGCTGCCATGGCCCTTGGCACCGGTACGATCAAGCGTGTGGATTTGCTGATCGGCCCGGGGAATGCGTACGTCGCAGAAGCCAAGCGTCAGTTGTTCGGCCACGTCGGAATCGATCTGCTCGCAGGGCCCACGGAGACGCTTGTCATCGCCGACGACACTGCCGACGCCGAGATGTGTGCTACAGATTTGCTCGGCCAAGCGGAACACGGCCCGACGTCGCCGGCGATTTTTCTAACCACTTCGCGGCGATTGAGCACGGAGGTTGAAAGGGAGATCGTCCGCCAGCTGACGCGGCTGCCGACGGCAGACATCGCCTCCGTCTCGTGGCGCGACCGCGGGCAGATTATTCTCTGCGATACCGATAACGAAATGGTGGAGGAAGCCGATCGCATTGCCTCGGAACACGTGCAGGTGATCACCAAGGACCCGCGGTGGTTTCTCGAGCGCCTCCATAATTACGGGTCGCTATTCCTTGGGCCGCGCACGAACGTTGCGTTCGGCGACAAGGTGATCGGTACTAACCACACTTTGCCGACGAAGGGGGCTGCGCGGTACACCGGCGGCCTGTGGGTTGGCAAGTTCATCAAGACGGTGACCTATCAGGAGGTGCTGACTGATGAGGCGAGTGCGATGATCGGAGAAGTTTGCGCACGCCTTTGCACCTTGGAGCACTTTGCAGCACACAGGGAGCAGGCGTCTTTGCGGGTACGCCGTTACGGCCACAAGAACGCGGCGTGACCGCGACGGGGAAATGCCAGGGTCGATTGTGACGATGGCGGATGGAGACATCTCACGCGGGCACCGGCCCATAACAGCGCGGCAGCTCGCGCGGAGCCTCGGAATCTCGCAATCGACCGTATCACGGGCCTTCAGTCCGACGGCCAGCGTTTCGCCTGCGATGCGTGCTCGCGTGCTGCAGCAGGCGGAGTGGGTGAAGTATCAGCCGAACGTCATCGCTCGAAGCCTCTCGACGCGACGAACCGGCATCGTTGGGATTGTCATGGCGAACATGACCAACCCGTTCTACCCGGAGGTTCTAGAGCTGCTGAGCCGCGGCCTGCAAGAGATCGGGCTCCGTACACTTCTGTTCAATGTCCCTCCGGGACACGATGTTGATGCGGTGTTGCCGCTTCTTTTGCAATATCAGGTGGATGCGGTCGTCGTGACATCGGCTACGATTTCATCGGCGATGGCCCGGGACTGGACCGCCACGGGCCGTTCAGCGGTCCTGTTCAACCGTACTGTGCCGGAGGCGGATATCGCGAGCGTTCTTTGCGACAATGTCGGTGGCGCCCGGACGCTCGCCGACCATCTGGTCGATAGTGGGCACCGCCGCGTGGCTTATGCAGCCGGGCGGCCAGATACCTCCACCAATGTCGATCGGGAGCGCGGTTTTCTTGAACGGCTAGCAGAGCGGGGCGTTCCGCTTTACGCGCGGGCTGGGGGAGAGGAATACGACTATGCGTCCGGCTGCCGGGCGGCGATCGCGCTCGCTCCGGCAGGGCCGGATTGCATTTTTTTTGCCAATGACATCATGGCACTTGGCGGAATGGACGCTCTTCGCACTACGCTCGGCCTGCACGTGCCTCAAGACGTGTCGGTCGTCGGCTTCGACGATATCGAGATGGCGGGGTGGCCGACCTACGAACTGACCACGGTGCGGCAGCCCGTGCAAGCGATGATCGACCTGACTATACAACTCGTGCTTGACAGTCTGAACAATCGGGGAAATTCGGTGGTTGCCCACGTGGTGCCTGGCCCGCTGATCGTTCGCAAATCGACGATGACGCGGAGTTAACGATGCGACCGTTGGACCACGCTGCGCTGCCGCCACTGTTACGCTGTGCCAGCATTTCCCAGGTGGGATTGCCTCCGGACGTTCTGTCGACGTCTTTGGATGACGCGAGCGTCGCGTACGTCCTGGCGGCACGCCCCGCGTTCGATGGTCTGCGCCAGGCCGCCGGCCAACTGGCCGGGGTGCTTGTCTTGGCTGCCTCGGGAGGTGGCAGTGCGCCGGGGCATCCTATGATCTCGCTCGCCGACAACGTTTGGGTGGAAGCAACCGACATCATTCGCGGTCTCCGCGCACCTCGGCCTTGCCGCCATCACCAGTTCCACCTGCGCCGTGCGGCCGCTGCGATCGGTCGCGCAGTGCGAGCCGCTCGGCGCCTATCAACGCGCGACGCAACCCAAGTAGATGCGGTGCTTCAGCCGCTGCGCGGAGGATTCCAAGAACTACAGTGGGCGGCTGGAGCGCTTCCGGGCTTTGAGATCGTCGCCTTCGAACAAGGCTGCTGCGCTCGCCATCCGGCGTGCGCCGGCCGCACAGCAAAGAGATTAAGCGAGCAAGCGCGGCCGCTGGACAGGAGATAAAAGCGTCATGGCCAACTACTCCATTTGGGTTCTCGAATACGGCTACGTAATCAACTATCCCGTCAGCGGGATCATTTACGGCGCCCACAACGAGGGTCATCGGAAGCTGCCGTATTGCTACGTTGTGATCAAGGGACGCGACACGGTGGCGATGGTCGATGTCGGTTTCAACAACAGGGACTATGGCGCGATCATGGCCAGCAACTTTGGTGTCGAGAACTGGCACCCCGCCCGCGAAGTCCTGGCGGAGTGCGGTGTGACACCGGAGGAGGTTCGGCACATTTTCATCACGCACGCCCACTTCGATCACATGGGAAATACTGACGCATTTCCCAACGCGACATTCTACATACAGGAGCGCGAGCTTGCGAAATGGGTATGGGCGATGTCGCTTGATCGGCGCTTTCGCTGGCTCATGCTGGCTACCGACCCGGGTGACATAATGCGGGCAGTCGACCTGGCGCGGCAGGGGCGACTGGTGTGCGTTGACGGAGATCGAGAAGACGTAGTGCCCGGGATCGACCTACACATTGCGCCGGATACGCATACCTGGGGCTCGATGTTCGTTACGCTCCGCAATGATGGCAGGCGCGACAGCCAGGACGCGTGGGTTCTTGCCGGCGACCTAGTTTATACCCTCGAAAACCTGGGTGCGATCGACAAGGGGGACCCGCAATACCTTCCGATCGGCTTGGCCGTCGGGAGTCAGACCAATCTGCTGCTGACCACCGACGCGATGGTGAAGATGGTGGGTGGGGAGGCGCGCCGCGTAATCGCCATTCACGAGGAGCGGCTGAAAGACCTTTTCCATTCTCGCATCACGAGCAAGGGCCTGCGCATATCTGAGATCACACTGGCGGATGGCGAGCAGAGCCGGGTTTGATGAGCATTCTACGCGAGCCCAAGCGCTCGGTCAGGAGCATCGAATGAGTGGTGGGGCGGCGGCAGCGTCGGGCGCTGCAGTGCAGCTCCCGTCAACGCCGTCGCTGCGGCTGGAGGGTAAGCGTGCCTTGGTGACTGGAGCAGGCCGCGGACTCGGCTTGGCCTGCGCCGCCGCGCTCGCGGCAGCGGGGGCTGAGGTTGCTGTGGCCGCACGCACCCGTGCCGAGATCACCGCACTAGCGGAGGCCATCGTCGCCACCGGCGGGCGTGCTTGGCCGATGGTTCTGGATGTCACCGACGTGGAGGCCGCAGCACAAACCATCGGTGCCGCGGGCGTTTTCAATGTCCTTGTAAACAACGCCGGGGGCAACCGCCCGGCACCGTTCCTTAACGTGACCCCGGCCGAGTTCGACGCGGTTGCGGGGCTGAATCTACGGGCGGCGTTTTTTGTCGCACAAGCTGTGGCGCGCGGCCTTGTTGCCGCAGGACAGGCGGGCTCCATCATCAATATGTCGTCGCAGATGGGCTTGGTTGGTGGCCCCACGCGGAGCGTTTATTGCGCCACCAAACACGCGTTGGAAGGTTTGACCAAGGTGATGGCGATTGAGCTGGCGCCGCACCGGATACGTGCGAACACCATTTGCCCCACCTTCATTGAGACGCCGATGACACGGCCGTTTTTCGCTGACGCCAAGTTTCGAGCGCAGGTCCTGAGCAAGATCAAGCTTGGCCGTTTAGGGCGCCCTGAAGATCTGATGGGGGCAGTCGTGTTCCTGGCATCCGATGCGTCAGCGCTGATGACGGGTTCGGCGCTGGTCATAGACGGTGGGTGGACGGCCGGCTGAAGGGACCATCTTCTGCCCCGTATCTCGCCAGCGAGCCACGGTTTTCTCAGGGTCGATCGTGCGCGTACCGATCCGGGGCCTTCACCTCACTCCTTCCGCTCCAATGCCTGCTTGTGCACTGCGAGCGCCATGAGGCGTCGATCGCGCCAAGCGGTTCGCTTTTGCAATTGCGTTGCAGGCAATATGGCGCGGCGCTGGCGCTCGACTTCGGTGATGAGGTTTTCATCCCAAACATGGGGGTTGCGTTGTGATGCAGCTATGCGGCTATAGAGAGGGCCAAGGCGCCGGGCATAGTCGGCGACGCCGCCCGGAGCGTTGAGGTCGATCGTTTCAAATGGTCCCATAAAGCTCCAACGCGCGCCAAGGCCGGAGGCAACGGTGCGGTCAACGTCGGAAACCGAGGCATAGCCTTCGGCGACCAAATTCCACGCCTCGGTCAGCAGTGCGCCCTGCAACCGATTGAGGATAAAGCCTTCCAGCTCGCGGCTCATTGTGACCGGCTTCTGCCCGATGCGCTCCATGAAATCGCGTACCCATTTCACGGTCTGTGGCGCGGTCCAGGGTGCGGGGACCAGTTCGACTACGGGGATGAGATACGGCGGATTGACGGGATGGGCGATCAGGCAACGCGACCGGCACGAAAGCGGCTCAGTGAAGGAAGATGCCGGAATGCCGGAGGAAGAGCTACCGACGATCGTTTCCGAGCCGATTTGCCGATCGATTTCGGCGAAGATAGCTCGTTTAGCCTCGGCCGTCTCGAATACACTTTCTTGCGCGTAGTCGGCGTCGCGCAACGCGGCAGCGAGGCTCGAAGCTGCCGTCACATGAGCAAGGACGGCGCGCGGATCACTCACAAGCTTGTTCCGCTCGAGATCGTCCACGCGATCGCGAATGACCTGCTGCGCGCGTGGTACGGCATCGGCTACTGTGTCAAATAAGGCGACTTCGCAGCCGGCTCGCGCGAACACTATGGCCCATGCAGACCCGATCAATCCGCAGCCAATCACTGCAACCTTCATCGCATCAGCCCTTCCATTCGGACATTTTGCCCGAGTCTTTCCGTCGCCGAGGCGTCCTCGGCGCCGTGTCGTCATGCTGACGCAGCTTGCCTGATCCCGCCACGCTTGTAGGCAGCGTCTGAATTGGCTTGGACTTCATTGCGAGCTGCGCGCGGGATTCATAGAGGACGACCAAGAAAGCTTAGGCTCTGGAATCCGACACAGGTGACACACAGTGGCGCGTCATCGTGACGTCGCGCAGCGATCGGAGCGATCCTGGTGGCTCGACGAGTTGTGGATTGCTTCGCTTCGCTCGCACTGACGGCTCCTTTGGATCATCCACATAGGATGCTTCGTACCAGATTCTGCACGAAACGACGCGGACATTCTATCCCCTGTTGGCTCCTCGGCAAGCGGATTATGCTCGGTTCCCGCTCCAAGCGCGTGATCGCAGACCGCCGCAGTCGCAGGCCAGGGCGTTGTGCGTTGCGGTTGGCATCGATCGGCCGGTGTTGTGACCCCAGTCGGCACAGCTCACGTGCGGCGATTGTGGCGCGCGCGTGCTGGTCGGGGTGCAGTCAATCGCCGAGTCTGGCGGGTCGCACAGATCGAGGTTGCGGTCGATCAGGCCGGGCGAGGCGGCGGGACCGTGCACGGCGAACCGATTTGCTGCGTTCGCGTTCTCTGCGTCGAGTTTCGCGGTCTACGGAGAGGGGAGTGCGGTGTCTGCTCTTGCAGCGCCGCGAGGCAAGATCACGCGGTTCCCGCAGTTGACGCGTTCGTACGTTGCGATCAGCGCGCGGCGAGAGTTGCGAAGACGTCGCCGGCGGGGGGCAAGCCCAGGACATGCCGGCGATGCCAGAGCGCATAAAAGAGCAAGGTCCAGGCGGCGAATCCTTCGCGCCGGCCGGCGGCGTTGCGGAACAGGGCGATCACGCGCGAGGGTTCGGCGATTTCCTCGATGGCCGGCGACGCTGCCACCAGGGCGCCGAGCTGCGCTCCCGCGGCAGCGATCCAGGCGCCGATGGGGACAGTGAAGCCCTGCTTCGGTGCGAACGGTCGCGCTTGCGGAAGATGCCGCTCGAGCCAGCTTCTCAGCAGCCACTTGCCGCGGCCATTGCGCACTTTCAGCGTATCCGGCAGGCAGAACGTCGCGGCGGCGACGGCAGGGTCGAGCAGCGGCGTGCGTCCCTCCACGCCGTGCGCCATCAGGCAGCGGTCGAGCTTGAGCAACAGGTCGTTCGGCAACCAGCCGGCGATGTCGGTAGCCTGCGCCACGGCGAGGCGGGTGCGGTCGGTCCGGAGCGCCGCTGCTTCGTCTGCGCCGAGACCGTCGCGCCAGGTTCCGGGCCGCGCGCGCAGCACATCCAGGCGATCGAAAGTGCCGCGCGCGCGCATCATGCGTCCGCCCAGGTACCAGGGGCGCATGGCGGCGCGGTAGCGGCCGTAACCGGCAAAGATTTCGTCCCCGCCCTCGCCCGACAATGCCACCTTCACATCCTGGCGTGCCCGGCGGGCGAGGAACCAGCTTGGAATGATCGCGTAATCGGCGGCCGGATCGTCCATGCAAGCGACGATCTCGGGGAGATGCTCCCAGACCATCTCTCGGGTGATGCCGATCGTTTCGTGGCGGGCTCCGACCGCATCCGCGACCGCCTTTGCCGCCTTTCGCTCATCCGCCACGCCCCGCACGTCGAAGCCTGCGGTGAAGGCTAGCACCTTCTGGTTGGTGACGCGGCGCATCATGGCGAGCACCGCCGAGCTGTCGATTCCGCCGGAGAGGAAGAGAGCGTACGGCACGTCACTTCTCAGATGCAGCTCGACGCTTTCGGCGAGTGCCGCATCCAAGCGCGCGAGAGCGGCTTCTTCTGAAATTTCCTCCGGCCCGCCATCGGGAAGAGCGGCGACGCGGCGCCGTTGCAGGACATGCCCGTCGGCGCAGACGACCGTTTCGCCCGGCAAGAGGCGGCTGATGCCGGTGAAAATCGTATCCGGCCCGGTGACGAACTGCATCTGCAAGAGCTCGTCCCGCGCCGCCGGGCGCAGCGAGCGTGGCACGAGCCCCGCTTCGAGCAGCGCCTGCGGCTCGGAGGCGAAAGCGAGGCCGCCGGCAATCGCTGCGAGATACAGCGGCTTGATGCCGAATGGATCCCGCGAGAGGGTCACGGTGCGAGCCTGGCGCTCGTGCACCGCGATTGCATACATGCCGCGCAGTGCCTTGGCGTAGTCGGCGCCGTCGCGCAGCCAGCAATGGAGCGCTGGTTCGCAATCGCTCTCGGTTGCGAATTGCACGTCCGGCATCGCCGTGCGCAATTCGCGGTAATTGTAGATTTCGCCGTTCGCGACCAGCGCGGCGCCACCCGCGAACAGCGGCTGGTCGCCCCCGACAGGGTCGATGACGGCGAGACGGGTGCTGATGAGGGCGATCCGCCCCACCATTGTCTGTCCGGTGCCGTCAGGCCCGCGATGGGCCAGCGCGCGGGTGAGCCGGGCCAGCGTTTCGGGTGGCGGTGGCGGAGCGTCGTGGCTGAGGACCAGGCCGGCGATGCCGCACATCAGCGCCGGCTCCGCGGCGCCGGACGAGCAAATCGATTGGCTATGTCGCGCGGGTTGATGATGTCCTGCCCCCGTCGTTTGCTGCCCGCGGCAGCAAACGTAAGAGGATGAGCAGGCCACCGAAAGTAAAGGGCCGGTGGTCCGACCAGCCAGCCTGCCTCCTGGGCAACAAGCGGTAGAGTAGGACCACTAAAGCGGTGCGGATCGAAGGATGCCAATACCAAATGCCTTGCCACGCCGGAGGTTGTCCAGGCCAGAGCGTAGCACGCCTTGCCGATGTCCGCGCCAGAACCCACCTTGGGGGCCATGCTGCAGCTTGCGTGTCTGCCGGAGCGCGGTGTCGTTGCGATCGCGGGCAGAGAACGGGTGGCCTTCCTGCAAGGCCTGGTGTCGAACGACGTGGCCGAGGTGGCGCCGGGACGCGCGGTGTGGGCGGCTTTGCTCACTCCGCAGGGGAAATGGCTCGCCGATTTTTTCATCCTGACCGATGGCGAACGCCTGCTGGTCGATTGCGAGCGCGAGCAGGCGACAATGCTGGTCAGCCGGCTGGCGCGCTATCGGCTGCGGGCCGCGGTAGAGATCGCGGACGTGTCGGGGGATTTCGCTGTCCACGCCGGGTGGGGCGGCACGCCGGAGGCTCTGGGCGAGGTGGTCGTGGCACCCGATCCGCGCCTCAAGGAAGCCGGATGGCGGCTCTTGGCACGGGCGCCGATCGCGACCAATGCGCGCTTCGAAGATTGGGATTTGCATCGGCTGGCGCTCGGCCTGCCGGACGGGTCGCGTGATCTCGAAGCGGAGCGGACGCTTTTGCTGGAAGCGGGATTCGATGAGCTGGCGGGGGTTTCCTGGAGCAAGGGGTGCTACCTGGGCCAGGAGCTCACTGCGCGCACGCGGTATCGCGGTCTGATCAAGCGGCGATTGGTGCCGGTTACGGTTACCGGCCCGCTGCCTGCCCCGGCCACTCCGGTTGATAGCGCGGGCGTTCTGCGCGGCAGCATGCGCTCTGGCCGGGGCCGGCTTGGCCTTGCCTCGCTCCGTCTCGACTCGCTTGACGAGCGGCTGACCGCAGGGGACGCGATACTGATGCCGCGGCTTTTGTCCTGGATGCGGTTAGAGTCTTCCCGATGACCGAGATGCCAGCCTTTCTCGACCGCGTGCGACCGGATGTCCCGGACATCGTGGTGCCGCGCGCGGTCCTGCCGTTCTTTCTGCCGCGCCACCCGGTGCGCGGGCGCCTGGTCAGGATGGGCCGACTCGCCGAGGCCCTGCTCGGGCGGCATCGGCACCATCCGTGCGTGGCTGAGGTTGCCGCGCAGGCGCTGGCACTGGTGGGCGGGCTCGCCTCGGCGTTGCGCTTTCAGGGCTCGTTCAGCCTGCAGATCAAGGGCGACGGCCCGGTCTCGCTGCTGCAAGCCGATTGCACGGAGACCGGTGCGCTGAGGTTCTATGCACGGAGCGACGCCGCGCGACTTTCCGCGCTGCTCGACGCATGGCCAGCACCCGACGCGGCGAAGCTGCTCGGGCAGGGCTATCTCGCGTTCACGGTGGACCCGGGCGCCGGGGGCGAGCGCTACCAGGGGGTGGTCGCGCTGAGCGGGGAGAGCCTGGAAGAGATGGCGCTAGCGTATTTCCGGGAGAGTATGCAGCTTGCCGGTCTGGTGCGTCTCGCGGCAGGACGCGGGGCGGACGGATGGCGGGCCGGGGCGCTGATTCTCGAGCGTATCGCGCCAGACGGGGGCACCGAGGCGGGGCGGGATCGGCCGGACCAGGCAGAGGCCTGGCGTACCGCGGCGGCGCTGGCGGCCACGGTCTCCGATGCCGAACTGCTCGACGATGGGCTGGGTGCGGAAGAACTGCTCTATCGGCTGTTCCACAGCGAGGGCGTTGTCACCGGGGCGCCCCGCGCGCTTGCCTATGGCTGCCGCTGCACGCGGGCGCGGCTCTCTGCGATCCTCGAGGGGTTCGGGGTCGACGATCTCGACCACATGACGACCGATGGCACGATCGTGATGACGTGTGATTTCTGCAATCTCGACTTCCGCTTCGCGCGCGCCGAGATCACCGGGCGTCGCCCGGCGGAGTGACCGCTCGGGCGGCTGGAGCATGTTCAGGTTGACTGAACGTGCTCTGCGTCGTCTGACCGAGCGGATTTACGCGCTCGTGGATCGCTTCGCGATTCCCGTCAAGCGCGATCCGCCTAGAGCATGTCCAGGTTGGCTGAACACGCTCTGCTTTGTCTGACCGGGCGGATTTACGCGCTCCTGGATCGCTTCGCGATTCCCGTCAAGCGCGATCCGCGTAGAGCATGTCCAGGTTGACTGAACACGCTCTGCTTTGTCTGACCGAGCGGATTTACGCGCTCCTGGATCGCTTCGCGATTCCCGTCAAGCGCGATCCGCTCTAAGGTCAGGCTGAACTGGCCTTAACCGATCAGAAGGAGCCGCTGGATATGACCGTCCGCGAGGTGCCGCGTCGCGCCTTCGTGCTGTTGGCGGTAGCGGTTGCAGGGTGCGCAACGAGTGCACCGGTTGCCGAGAATTTCCCGGCGCTCCGCTACAATTATTTGCCGCTACTCAAGCTCAATGTCGCGTCGATGGAAATCGAGAACGACTGGCAGCCGGGCGACGCGCCAGACCACGTCGAATCGTACGCTCCGGAAACGCCGCTCGCGGCGCTCCGGCAGATGGCGAAGGACCGGCTGGGCGCTTATGGGACTTCGGGCAAGGCCGTGTTCGTGATCCAGGATGCTTCCCTGGTGCGGGACAACGGCATGCTTACCGGCTCGTTTGCAGTCCGGCTCGAGGTCCTTTCGGCGGACGGGACGCGAGCCGGCTTTGCGCAGGCACGTGTGTCGAAAAGCGCAAATGCTCCTTCGGGCGAGGGCGAGGCGCTGCGCCAGGCCCTCTACAGTCTGACATCGGAGCTGATGAATTCGATGAATGTCGAGTTCGAGTACCAGCTCCGCCGCAACCTTGGGGCGTGGCTGGTGCAGTCCTCGGCGACGCCCGCCGCCATTGAGGCGGCGCCGCTGCCGGAGCCGGGTGCTCAGACGGCGCCCGCGCCTGCAACCTCGGCGGCACCCGCGCCAAGTGCGCCGAGCGCGGCACCGAAACCCGGCATCCTCGGTACGCTGCCGATCTCGCCGGGTCAGGCAACTCCGGCGCCGACTCCCCTGATGCCGCAGACGCTCAGTCCCTGAGGGAGGTTGCGGCGCCCGCGGGACTCATGCGCCGGACGACTCGGGCCTCAAATGACTCAGGCTGGGTGTGGCAGGCCTTGCGGATCCAACCGGTAGCCGCCACCCTCGGTGATCAACAGCCGCGCGTGTGTCGGATCGGGCTCGATTTTCTGCCGCAGACGGTAGATGTGGGTCTCGAGGGTGTGCGTCGTCACCGAGGCGTTGTAGCCCCAGACTTCGTTCAGCAGCACCTGGCGCGCCACCGGCCGGCTGCCGGAGCGATACAGGAACTTGAGAATGGACGTTTCTTTTTCGGTCAACCGGATGCGGCGGTTGCGGACGGGCTCCTGCAGCATTTTCGCGGCCGGGCGGAAAACGTAAGGGCCGATCAAAAAGACGGCATCCTCGCTGTTCTCGAAGATGCGGAGCTGGGCGCGCAGGCGCGCCAGGAGCTCGGCCAGGCGGAAGGGCTTGGCGATATAGTCGTTCGCGCCCGAATCGAGGCCGCGCACCACGTCGGCCTCCTGGTCCGAGCCGGTCAGCATGACGATCGGGATTTTCAGCCCCTGGCGGCGCAGCCGAACGCAGAAATCCCGCCCGTCACCGTCAGGCAGGCTGACATCCAAGATCAGTGCGTCGTAGCGGGCGTCCTTGGCGGCGAGCAATGTTTCCGCCTCGCCCAACGTAGCAGCCTCGGTCGCGGCAAACTCCCCTTCAACTGCAAGTTGCTCGGCCAAAGTGGCCCGCAATGCGCGGTCGTCGTCGACCACCAGAATCGGGCGCTCACCCGCCATCGTCATTCCTCCTCGCGTCGGCGCGAGCCCTCGGCCCGCAGCCGCCCCGCCCCATCATCTACCAGAAAGTGATGTCGGTATGGCAGGTAGCCAGCCGGCGTCTGTCCCGCCGCCGACGGACACAATGCACATGATTCGATGCGCGAGCGCAAGGCAAGCGGGGTCAAACCTGCGCTATTCGCCCGGGGAGGGGGCCTTGCGAAGAGATGGGCGGTGCGCGCCCGGGGGCGTCGGTCGCCCGCGGGACGTCCGGCGGAGGGGCTTTTTCAGCGCGAAGAAAGCCGGCCTCGCCGGCGGTTGTCTTGCCTGGCACGGGCATTGCTTTCCCCTTCAGGCGCAACGGTCGCGGAGGCCCCATGATCAACCCAATCTCGTCCCCGAGCCTGCCGAATGGCACTCTTGTGCCGCCTCAACCGGCCCAGGCTGCGGGAGGAGGCTTCGCTGGGACGCTTGAGGCGATGCTTGATCCGCTGCAACAAGTGCCGCTGGTCGGCACGATCTACCGGGCGGTCAGTCAGCATCCCCTGCAGATTCTCGGCGCGGCTGCCCACGGGTTTTTGGCCGGCGGCCCGATCGGTGCGGCGGCCGGTGCCGGGCTTGCCGTGATCAGCGACCAGGTGAGCGGCGACAGCACGGTTGTTCCGCGCACCGAGGCCGCACTCAAGGCATCCGGCCCGTTCGCCGGGAGCTAGTAGAGCGTTTCCGTGAAACGACTCATATGTTGTGGGCGTCGGGCCTCCGGTCCCACCCTCACCCCTGCCCCTCTCCCAGAGGGAGAGGGGAAGAGGTGGCTGGCTTCGTTTGAACAGCGTTTCGCTCCCGATAAGTGGATGTCCTGCCGGTTGTTGCCGAGGGCAACAACTGACGGGGGCAGGACACTCTTTATGTTCAGTGG
>JBOHMN010000162.1:0-10265 GCA_050730175.1 Acetobacteraceae bacterium
GTTGTATTTCACCTCGCAAGGTTCCCCCGATGGCATCGTCCTCGGCAATTCCGTGGTGGGGCCGCGAACGCTTGGCGCGATGATCGACGACGTCTGCGGGGACAGGCCTGCCGTTGTGGTTCTTTCGGCTTGTTTTTCCGGTGTGTTTGTTCCGCAGCTTGCGCGTGCGAACCGGATTGTGCTCACCGCCGCCCGGCGAGACCGCACCTCGTTCGGCTGCGGACAGACCGACCGCTATCCCTATTTCGACAAGTGCGTGCTGTCGGTGTGGCCGTATGCCAACGGATTTCCGGCGCTCGGCCGCGCGGCACAAGTCTGCGTCGCCGCGCGTGAAAGGCGGGAGCATGTCGGCCCGCCGTCGCAACCGCAGCTCTTCGTCGGCGCCGCCGCCGCCACGCGAATCCCGCAATGGCGGTGACGAGCGGTAGCAAATTTCATGCTTCGACAGGCTCAGCATGAGGGTGTTTATTTAATCCTCACCCTGAGCTTGTCGAAGGGTGGAAGCGGCACTGATCTCAGCGCGTGAACGTACCCATCTGCGCGCGGTGGCGCAGGGCGTGGTCGGCGAGCACGCAGGCGAGCATCGCTTCGCCGACGGGAACCGCGCGGATACCCACGCAGGGGTCGTGCCGGCCCTTGGTCGCGATCTCTGTGTCGTGTCCCGCCTTGTCGATCGTGCGCATCGGCTTCACGATCGAGGAGGTCGGCTTCACCGCGAAGCGTGCGACGATCGGCGCACCTGTCGAAATTCCGCCCAGGATTCCACCTGCATGATTGGTGAGGAACCTGACCTCGCCTGCCTCCATGCGCATCTCGTCCGCATTCTCCTCGCCCCTGAGCGTGGCCGAAGCGAACCCGTCGCCGATCTCGACTCCTTTCACCGCATTGATGCCCATCAGCGCCCCCGCGAGGTCCGCGTCGAGCTTTCCGTACACCGGTGCACCGAGCCCCACCGGCGCACCTTCCGCCACCACCTCGATCACCGCCCCGCTCGAAGAGCCCGCTTTGCGCACACCCAAGAGAAACTCTTCCCAGACCGGAACCGTCGCAGCGTCCGGACAGAAGAACGGATTTTCCGTAACTTGATCCCAGTCCCAGCGCGTCCGCTCGATCCGGTGCGGCCCGATCTGCACCAGCGCTCCGCGAATGCGCACGCCTTCGCCCAGCACCCGCCGCGCGATCGCTCCCGCTGCAACCCGCGTCGCGGTTTCCCGCGCTGAAGCCCGCCCCCCGCCCCGATAATCGCGGATGCCGTACTTGAGCCAGTAGGTCAGGTCCGCATGGCCCGGGCGGAACCGCTCGGCAATCGCCGCGTAGTCTTTCGAACGCTGGTCGACATTCTCGATCATGAGCGATATCGGCGTTCCGGTCGTCATCCCTTCGAACACGCCCGAGAGGATCCGCACCTGATCGGGCTCGGCCCGCTGGCTCGTGAAACGCGAACCGCCCGGCCGCCGCCGGTCGAGCCACGGCTGAATGTCGGCCTCGGACAGGGGAATGCGCGGCGGGCACCCGTCGATCACGCAGCCGATCGCCGGCCCATGACTTTCGCCCCAGGTCGTCATTCGCAACAACTGGCCGAAGCTGTTGTACGACACGCCCGCCTCAGGCGCCGCCCGCTGCCCGTGCCGGCGATCCGCGCACCACGCTATCCCTCCGTCGCAACGGCAATATCGGGTGCGTTCGGATTTTTCATCCCGACGATGTGATAGCCGCAATCGACGTGATGCACCTCCCCGGTCACGCCGGAGCCAAGATCGGAGAGAAGATAAAGCGCGGCCCCGCCAACCTCCTCGATGGTCACGTTCCGCTCGAGCGGGCTGTTCAACTGATTCCACCGCAAGATGTAACGGAAATCACCGATGCCCGAGGCCGCCAGCGTCTTGATCGGCCCGGCACTGATCGCATTGACCCGAATCCCGGCCGCGCCGAGGTCAGCCGCAAGATACCGCACGGAGGCTTCGAGCGCCGCCTTCGCGACACCCATGACGTTGTAGTGCGGCATCACCCGCTCGGCCCCGAGGTAGGTGAGGGTCAACAGCGCACCGCCCCTCGCCATCATCGGCACCGCTTGCTGCGCCACAGCAAGGAAGGAAAAGCAGGAAATATCAAGAGCCTGCAGAAACGCTTCGCGCGGCGTGTCGAGAAAACGGCCACGCAGATACGCCTTGTCGGCATAGCCGATCGCGTGCACCAGGAAGTCGAGCTGCTGCCACCGCGCGGCAAGTGCCGCAAACACGCCCTCGATGCTTCCCCGCTCCGCCACGTCGCACGGCAGCACGATGTCCGAACCCAGACTCGCAGCCAACGGCCTGACGCGGCGGCCGAGCGCTTCACCCTGGTAGGTGAACGCAAGCTCCGCCCCCTCCGCTCCGCAAGCGGCCGCGACACCCCAAGCGAGCGAGCGCTCGTTGGCAACGCCGAGGATCAAGCCTCGCTTTCCTGCAAGCAGCGGCCGCCTGCTCGCAAGACCTTCCGAAGTTTCAGGCATGGCGATCCTTCTGCCGCCGTTCGGGGCAATGCGACAAGGGCCATATTTCCCTGCGAGCACGTTTTCGCTCTATTGCCCGGAGCGAGCAGGAGGCTCCAGCAATGCCTGACACCGTCACCACCTTCGTACGCGCCCCTTTCATCCTGTTCGGAGAATGGTTTGCCGCTGCCCTGGCCGCCGAGCCGCGCGATGCGAACGCAATGACACTCGCCACGTCCACTCCCGACGGCGCCCCTTCCGCCCGCACGGTCCTGCTCAAGGGTTGGGACGAGCGGGGCTTCGTTTTCTACACCAACCTTGAAAGCCGCAAGGGTGTCGAGCTGGCGGCCAACCCGCGCGCCGCGATCCTGTTCTACTGGAAATCCCTCTCCCGCCAGATCCGCATCGAAGGCGCCATCGGGCCGGTGAGCCCGCATGAGGCCGACGCATACTACGCCTCCCGTCCACGCCTCTCGCGAATCGGCGCCTGGGCCTCGGAGCAGTCCCGGCCGCTCGCCCGGCGCGCCGACCTCGAGGCGCGCGTTGCCGCCTTCGAAGCCCGCTATCCCGCCGACCCGGTGCCGCGCCCGCCCTTCTGGTCGGGCTTCCGCCTCACCCCGGTGCGCTTCGAATTCTGGGAGGAGCAGCCGTTCCGCCTGCACGACCGGCGCACCTTCGTCCGCACTGGTGCCGACTGGCAGCCTAGTCTGCTCTATCCGTGACGCTGCCTCTTCGTGACCCTGGCCGTGACACTGGGCACGGGCATTGGCATAGGCTCCGCCTCAGCCACGCGCTTGCCGCTGCCAAACCGCGCCGGCCGGCCTGGTCTCGGTCAGCGCCGCGCTCTTTGTTTGCAGCGACCAGCATATCCCCTTGTAGAGCGTCTCCGTGGAACAACTCGTATCTTGTGGACGGCGGGCCTCCGGTCGGACCCTCACCCCTGGCCCTCTCCCAGAGGGAGAGGGGAATCGTAGTGATATGAGCGCCTTCGTGGAATCGATGTACTAGCTTCGCCGCCAAGTGTGACGAGCCCCAGGGGAAGCTGCAAGCCCGCGCCCACTGCGACGGGTGAAAACAGAACGCAAGGAGCCTTCAATGTCGATCCGCAAGATCCTGCTGCCGCTCGCCAGCACCAGGGCCGGCGAAGCGGCGCTCGCGAGCGGCCTCTTGGTCGCCCGCATCTGGAATGCCCATGTGCTCGCTCTGCACGTCCGCATCGACTCCCGCGACGTTGCACCGCTGGCGGGCGAAGGTCTCTCCGGCGCCATGATCGAAGAGATGATGGCGGCAACCGAAAAGGAGAGCGGAGAGCGTGCCGAGCTGCTCCGCGCCCTGTTCGACCGGGCGGTAGCTGCCAACCAGATTTCGCTCGCCGAGCCGAAGGCCGACCAGAACATCGCCACTGCGACCTTCGCCGCAGCCGTCGGCCGTGAGGAGGACGTGGTGGCGCAGCAGGCGCGGCTGGCCGATCTCACCGTCGTCGCCCACCCTGAAGCCACCCAGGATGCAGCCGCGGCCGAGGCCCTGCATGCGGTGCTGTTCGATTCCGGCCGCCCCGTCCTGCTCGCCCCGGCGACACCGCCCACCGATATCGGTCGGCGGATCTGCGTCGCCTGGAACGGCACCGCCGAATCGGCGTCCGCCGTCACCGCCGCACTGCCTTGGCTGCAGCGCGCCGGAGCCGTACGCATCCTCTCCTCCGAAGGCTATCAACGCCGTGGCCCCCCAGCCGAGGAACTCGCGCCCTACCTCGCCTTGCACGGAGTGAGCGCTGAGCTCGCCACCATCCGGCCGACCGGGGGAACGGTCGGCGCGGACATTCTCGCCGAAGCCGAGGAATTCGGCGCGGACCTCGTGACCATGGGTGCTTATTCTCATTCCCGCTTGCGCCAGCTCATTCTCGGCGGCGTCACCCGCTACGTGCTCGAACACGCGCGCCTGCCGATTCTGATGAATCGCTAGCGTCCCGCCCCCGACGTTCGTCGCCTTGGTCGCGGCGAACGGAGGGGATAGAGAGGCCGCTGAAAATCCGGCTGACGGCGCGTTACAGCCGGCCAAGCAGAAGCGCCAGGGCGATCGCCAGCCCCACCTCGCGATTTGCCTTGAAGAGCGCAAGGCAGCGCACCGGGTCATCGATTTCGAGCGCGAGAACTTGGCGGGCCAGGAGTGCACCGGGCAGAACAAGCGCCACCAGATACCAGGCCGAGAGCCCCGCCAGCCTTCCCGCAATCGCGAGAAGGAGCATCATCGCCACGTAGCAGGCAGCGAGAAAAGGCCGGGTGCGCCGCCCAAAGAGCCGGGCAGTCGATTTCACGCCGATCAGCGCGTCGTCTTCGCGGTCCTGATGCGCATAGATCGTGTCGTAGCCGAGAATCCAGAGAATCGTCGCGGCATAGAATACCGCTGCCGCACCATCCAGGCGGCCGGTCGCCGCCGCATATCCCATCGGCGCACCCCAACCGAATGTGCATCCGAGAACGATCTGTGGCCACCATGTCACCCGCTTGGCCAACGGATAGAGGGCAACCAGCAACAGTCCACCGACGCCAAGCAGTTGTGCAAGTTGATCGAGCGCAACGAGAATGCCAAACCCGATCGCTAGCAGCGCACAGAGGAAGATCGACGCATCGCGCATCGAGAGCTGGCCCGCCGCCAGCGGCCGGCCGGCGGTGCGTGCCACGCGCCGGTCCAGGTCGCGGTCCCACATGTCATTGACCACGCAACCTGCCGCCCGCATCACCACGCTGCCCACGGCAAAGAGCGCGATCAGGCGGACCGTCCGCGGCCACGGCGGTTCCCCCGCCAGCAGGATTCCGCCAAGCGCCGGCAGGAACAGCAGCCACGCGCCGATTGGCCGATCCAGCCGCGCCAGAAGCGCATACGGACGCCACGCCACCGGCAGGCGCAGAAGAAGCCAGCCTTCCGCCGAGATGTCGGTGTGCCCCGCCATCACTGCTACTCTCTCTCCTCAGATGCCTGGGTCAATCCGTCTCTTCATCACGAGCCCACTCACAACGGTTGCGCAAGTACACCTCGATCGGGCCCAGGCGCATTATCTTCTGCACGTAATACGCCGGCAGGTCGGCGCAGAGATCGCGCCCGCCTTGTCGCGATCGCGACGGAGGCCGCCGAACGGACACTCTTTGCCGCGATCGAACGCCGCCCGCTGCCTCCTCCGGGCGACGCTCCACCGTCCGGGCTCCTGGTCGGTCCGGAGAGCGGCTTCACCGAACGGGAGCTTGACCTCCTGGCACGGACCCCGTTTGTTCGACTGGTCTCACTCGGCCCACGCATTCTGCGCGCCGAAAGCGCCGCCATCGCCGGCCTCGCCCGTGTTGCTGCCTCGGCCGGCGACCCGATCTGAACGCAACCCCACTTGGGAAAACGATGTCCAATCCTGAAGCAGACGATGCTACGCCCATCACTTCGACCGCCCAATTGGCAGCCTACATCGCCGCCGGCTGCAAACCGCGCGACGCATTCCGCATTGGCACCGAGCACGAAAAATTCGGCTTTCGCCTCAGCGATGACACGCCCCCACCCTACGCCCCGGACGGCATCCGCGCCGTTCTCGAGGGGTTCGCCGCCAACGGCGGCGCGCTGATCCTCGACCACACCCAGCCGATCGGGCTCGACCGCGGTGACCGTGCAATCTCGCTCGAGCCGGGTGGTCAGCTCGAGCTTTCGGGCGCGCCTCTCACAACGCTGCACGAAACGAAAAGAGAGCTGGAACGGCACTTCGCCGAGCTCAACCGCGTCGCCGGCCGGCTCGGTCTCGGCTTCGCACCGCTCGGGTTTCATCCGCTGGCAAGCCGTGAGGCGATGCCGTGGATGCCGAAAAGCCGCTATGCGATCATGCGCGCCTACATGCCGAAGGTCGGCCGGCTGGGCCTCGACATGATGCTCCGCACCTGCACCGTTCAGGCGAATCTCGACTACGCATCGGAAGCCGACATGGTGCGTAAGTTCCGCCTCGCCCTTTGCCTCCAGCCCCTCGCCACCGCGCTCTTCGCCAATTCACCTTTTCGTGAAGGACGGCCGAGCGGCCTGCTCTCGACGCGCGGTGAAGTCTGGCGTGACACCGATCCCGACCGCACCGGTATCCCTGCGGTCGTCTTCGAGGCGGACTTCGGATTCGCGCGCTACGTCGAATGGGTCCTCGATGTGCCGATGTACTTCATCCGCCGCAACGGTTCCTATTGCGATCTTTCCGGGCGTACCTTCCGCGATTTCATGGCCGGACGTGTTGCCGAAGCGGCGGGCGAAACGGCGACGATCGGTGATTTCGCGGACCATCTGACGACGATCTTCACCGATGTGCGTCTGAAACGATATCTCGAGATGCGCGGCGCGGATGCCGGCAGCATCTCCATGATGCTCGCACAATCCGCGCTCTGGGTCGGGCTTTTTTATGAGGACGCGGCGCTCTCTGCGACAGCTTCACTGCTCGCTCGCCACCATTGGCAGGAGTATGCGGCACTGCGCGATCAGGTACCGAAAACCGCACTCTCAACTCCCTTCGCGCATGGGACGCTGCGTGACCTTGCACGCGAAGTGCTCGCAATCGCCGCCGCCGGCCTCGCCCAGCGCCGCAGGCTGAACGCTGCGGGCGAGGATGAGCGGATCTACCTCGCGCCCCTCGAGGCAATCGCCGCAGGCGGTCTGACCCAAGCGGAGCGCTGGCTCGATCGCTTCCACACAGCCTGGAAGGGAAACGTCCGGCCGATCTTCCAGGAGGCGAAAATCTGATGACGAGACGCACGGATACGTAGCAGGACGTCTTGCGGCCGCAACCGAATTCAGGCTGAATAGTGGCATGGAAGTTGCCCGCCTCCCGCTGCCGGACACGCCGGCACAAGCCATCGCCGCGGCGCACGCCCCGGTACTCAAGCTGCGCCTTATCGGCACGATGGAGGCAGTCGCGCCGAGCGGGGCATCCGTCCTGCCGCCAGGCCGCAAGACCAGGGCGCTCCTCGCGGTGGTCGCCCTCTCCGGACCCCGCCCGGTGTCACGTGCGAGGCTTGCGGACCTGCTTTGGGGCCGCCGCCCCGAATTGCAGGCAAGGGCATCGCTACGCCAGGAAATTCATCGTTTGAGCGAGGCACTCGAGCCGCTCGGCATCGAGGTGCTGCGCGTCGCCCGGGACCATCTGGCACTGTCACCAGGTCTCGTCTGGACCGATGTCGGCGAACTGCGTGAGGCGAGCGCCGCGGACCCGGCGCCCCTTGCGCTGATGAGCGGAACACTGCTCGACGGTCTCGACGGTGCCGCTCCCGCCTTTGACGCATGGCTCCGCAGTGAGCGTGAGCGGCTTGGCGATCACGTTCGCAACCTCGCCGAACTCCGCCTCGGGGCGCAGGTCGAACCCGGGGGCGTGATCGCCGCGGCCCGCCAGCTTCTGACGATCGATCGGGCACACGAAGGGGCGTGGCGCGCCTTGATGCGCGCCTACGCCGCGCGCGGTGAACGCGGCATGGCGATCGAGGCCTACGAGCGCTGCCGCGTCGCTCTCGCCTCCGTCCGCGACGCCCCGCCTTCCGCGGAGACCGAAGCACTGCTCGCCGAACTTCGCCGCTCCGTCGAGGAATCAGGGCGTCCCGCCGAGGCCGTTCGACGCTCCGCACGCGCAGCCGGGCCACGGCTCGTGGTGCTGCCGCTGCAGCCGATCGGCAGCGCCGATTCCGAACTCGGCGTCGCGATCGCCGAAGAAATCACCAACGTGCTGACACGCGTGAGTGGCCTTTGCCTCGTGGCCCCGCCGCCGGCCACGGCGGAGCCAGGTTTGCCGCGCGACAATCCGGCCGGGCGCCGCCGATTCGGCACGGACCTTCTGATCGAGGGTACGATTCAGCGCCGCGGCCAGCAGCTCCGCGTCCTGCTCCGCCTGCTCGACTTGCGCGCCGGCGATCACGTGGTGTGGACCCGCCGCTTCGACGACCAGGCAGGCGACCTGCTCACCCTCCAGGATGAAATCGCCGCCGGTACAGCCGCCGAGCTCGACAGCTTCATCGCACTCCTCGAAGCGCGCCGAGCGATCCAGGGAAACCCGTCCAACCAGTCCGCCTCCGAGCTCATTCTGCGCGCTGTCCCGGCGATGCTCCGCCTCGAACGCACCGCCTTCGAAGAGGCAGGAAGTCAGTTGCAAGACGCGCGGACGCGCGAGCCCGCCAATGCTGCGGCGCACGCTTGGCAAGCTCTCTGGTACCTGCTCCTGGTTGCCCAGGGGTGGGCCGCTGACCCCGTGGCAGCCGCCGCGCGTGCCGGCGCGCTGGCCGAACGCGCCACCCGGATCGACCCGAGCGACGCCCGGGTTCTGGCAATCGCGGGCCAGGTCCGGGCCGGGATGCGGCACCGCTTGCGCGAGGCGCTCGCCTTGTTCGACCGTTCGCTGGCGCGCAATCCGAACCTCGCGATGGCCTGGTCACTGTCCGGTCTTGCGCTGACCTGGCTCGGCGAGCTGAACGAGGCGGAAAGCCAGCTCGATCGCTACAAGGCGCTGTCGCCGCTCGATCCGTATGCCGGCCTGCTCGACCTCGGGTTCGTCGCCGCCGCCCTGTTGCGGCACGACCATGCGCGCGCAGCCGTGCTCGGCCGCCAGGCAAGCGAGCTCAACCCTGGCTTCCGTCCGACGCTCAAGTTCACGCTCTCCGCGCTCGGCCATCTCGGCCGCCGCCAGGAGGCCGGGCTGGTGATGCGCCGGTTGATGGGGATCGCCCCCGGGCTCACCGTTGCCGGCTTCCGCACCACGAGCCCGTTCCAAAGGCACGCCGACACCGAGCACGTCGCCGAAGGCCTCTGCCTCGCCGGCCTGCCCACCGGCATCCCTGCGTCATGATACTGTAAGCGAAACGACTCGCCCGCCGATCCTACCGGCCTCAGGCCCAGCGGCATCTGCACTCTACACGACGGCCGCCGCACGATCCGTCGCGCAAGTCTCCGCACGCTCGTCCAGGCACGCCTCCCGCCGGACGCTCTTCAGAGCGTTCGATGAACGTTCCCTTCACGTCGCTGATCTCGCTGATATACCCCGCTCAAGCCAGGATCCGAAAATCCTCGGGCGAGATGACGCGGAAGTTGTCTGATACGGCATCACAATAGGCGCCCCAGTTTCTGAGCACCTCTTCGCGCAGGAATGTCAGGATAGCACCACGGAAGTCGACGAATGTCTCGTAACATCGGTTGTGGGTGATGTGCTTGTGCATCAAGCCCCACAGTCGTTCGATCGGGTCGAGATGCGGGCAGTAGGCCGGGATGAGCCGAAGTTTGATCCGGCAGCCCGGCCGCGCCAGCCAGGCTTGCACCAGCCTCGCGTGATGGCATCGGGCATTGTCCAGAAACAGATGGATCATCCGTTTGCCCGGATACATCGCCTCGATCGCGATCAACAGCATGATCGTGCTGGCGGCGTCCACCGTCGCCACGTCCAGCATGCGGGTCTTGCCGCTCTCAAGGTCAATCGCACCGTGAATGTTCAGGCGTTGCCGCCCGCTGGTCTGCGACACGGCGATTTTGCTGTCTCTCGGCGCCCAGCAGCCGACCGGCCGCACCGCATGCGTCGGATGCACGGCAGCGGCGAACAATACCGCCTCATCATCGGCCAAGTGGTTCAGCAGCTCTTCATACGCCTTGATGAACGCTGCCTGCTTCTCAGGACCAAGCTTACGCGACACCGCTTTCGGCTTGCGATGCTCCATGCCCAGACAGTGGGCGGCCGACCCGTCGCGAGCCAGCTCGGTCAGGTCCTGCCGCGATTCTCTGTCCAGGAACCCCGGCCGTACATGGCGCTGGTAGAATC
>JBOHMN010000163.1:0-7305 GCA_050730175.1 Acetobacteraceae bacterium
GTCGCCACCATGCGGGCGATATGTACAACCCCAGGTTCTGCCCAGAGCGTCCTCGCAATCCGGAACGCATTGATATTGAGCCCGATACAAAGAGCGAGCGCGACGACGAGCCCGGCCACCTGAGCGTGGCGCTTGTAGACTCCGCTGACCCGGTCCATGGCCTGATCAAACCAGTTGGCCAACTCCTTCCGAATCTTGTCCGCATCGCCCCGGCTGCGCTGGATAATCCCTGCCAAGAGCGCGTTGATTTGCGGGTCCACAGCGTGCGGAATAGCGTGGTTGACCGCCGTCAGCAGCGCGGCCGGCAAGGTGTGCGCAACCTGCGCAGCGGCAGAGTCCGCAAGAGCGGTCGAAAGCCCCGTCACCTCCATCAACGCATCGGCGAACTGCCCGGGCTCGATGTAGCTCGGCAGATTGCGCTTTGGTGCCTGCGCACCAGGACCGCGTGGGTTGATGAGCGCATGCTCGTAGAGCGCCTTCGCAAGGCCCCTGAACTCCGGATCATTCACCAGTTGCTTGATGCCGGCGAGAAGGCTGCGCGCCCGCCACGTCGTCACGGATGCGAGCGCCTCGACGATCACACCCGTGGCAAGGCTTACCGCAAGGAACGCAAAGCAGACGCCCGCCGCGACCTCCAGCACCGTGCTGTTGAACATTCTCTCCCCCTTATTTTGGATAAGCACGACCCGTCGCGCCGGCCGCGCTCCTTCGCACCGGCGCTGACCGGCCTTGTAACAATAGCAGATCCAGAACGAAATGCACATGAGCTGGATCACGCCAGGGGTCAGCTCGGCCCTCCGCTCCGCGTAACGAAAGCCTGCCAGCCGCGCGCTGTCCCAGTTGAACTCTCCCCGCCAGAACCCTAACCGGGGCAAATCCCGAGGCGCGCCGGCGGCGGAATCAGGCGAGATGACCGCGCCAGCGTACGAGGTCGGGGAGGCAGGGCACCGTCGGGGAGCCTTGGATGTCGAGCATGGCGCCGATGTAGCCCCGGAAGGCGACGCCGAGTTTGCGGCAGGCCTTGGCGAGGCCGAGGAAGGTGTCGCGGCAGGCGTTGCTTTTGCTGCCGCCACTGACATGGCGATTGGTGGCCTGGCAGCGGATATCGTTTTCCGACCCGTTCGTGTGGAGCGGAATTTCCGGCCGGTCGAGCATCCGCAGCAGTTCGGACTTGCCGTGCAGCCGCTGCAGCAGACGATCCAGACTGGCAAAGCCGGCGCCGCCCTGGCGCCCGCCCGGAGCAGGAAAACAAACGATGCCCGGGCTCGAACTTGACGGCTACCTGACCGGTACCACCGTAGCGCCGGGCCTTACCCGACCCAACTTCTGGACGGCCCGCCTCTCGGAGGACGACAGGCCGATCTTCGACAATGTGACGCAGATGGCGGCGCTCACCGGACGGTTTGACGCGGAAGAACATGCCGATTCGCAACGACGAGACACCGCGTTGCTACGCGCACCGGTCGGCGATTCGCGGCGATTCTCTACTCGGAATAACCCGTAAACGTGGCGCCGCAAATACAGGAAAAACCCGCCCCCGCGAGGCTACCCCTTCAAAATGGCCCACTTCACTTCGCGCTCCGAAGAACCGAAGTGCTCAACTTGAGCTTAACGGACTGCTCCTATGCTTCCACCCGGCATCGAGCGCGGGGACTTAAAGAATACTCGCATCAGCTTTACGCAATACCATAATCACCGGTCATCAGGCTCGACCAGCTTCGCTAACCATCTCCACGAAGGCGAAATCTGACCTGCTGGACGGACTTGCTGCAACTGCAATCCGAACCAAAGATACTCCCTGGCCGCGAAGTGAGATGCTCCTCGTCCGCATTCTCCAACCGGCACCTCGCACCCTTCGCCGTCCGCCGCCCGTCAATTCCTCTGATAAAAGGCAGCCAACACCGGCAGGTAAGGGACCGCCGCGAGGACGATGACCAGTGCCGCCAATTCTATGCGCCGCCACATCGGATCACCCGCGCCTCCACAAGAAGGGCAGTCTATTACGGGAGAGCTCCCAGATCAAGAAGTTGCCGCTCGGCTTCCACTTCATAAGCCTCCCATTGACTCGGCGCAACAGCCGGATCGGCCGCCGCCGCCCGAGCAGCGCTCGCCGCGGCCATTTTTTTGAACGCTGTGAGCGCCTTAACCAGAGCCACGGACCCAGTGTATCTCATGTTTTCCGACTGCCTGGCGCTCAGCACGCCGTCGCGTTGACCCTTCGCCGCCCACAACACCAGCGTCCGCCCGCCCTCAAGCTGCAAAAGCGCGCCTAACGCAGATTCCTCGCCGGGGCTCGACGCACAAAGCGTGCGGGGGTGAAACTTGATCAGCGACTTGGCCAGTTCATAGTCTTTGGGACCGATGGGCTCGATGGCATCGGTGTCGACCGCAGCCTGCAGATAGTTCTGAGCGGCGTTGAGGTATGCTCCCAGAAGATTCCTTTCGGCGGGGTTGGTCGGCCTCGCGCAGTCCCTGTGCTTGGCCATCCAGCGGTCCGGGCGCTTGGGCAACACCTGCTGGAGCATTCGCAGCTCCCAGCCAAGATTGGAACGGTAAGTCTCCGAGAAGGGGAAGGACGCACGACCCACCTGAATCGCACCCCACTCCGTCGCGACCCGTGCCCAAAGCACCTGCGCGGCGCGGTACGCGCCGTGCTTCAAGCCATCCTTTTTGGCTGCGAGCCAGTCGTTTAGAACACGGAGGCCAGCTTGGGCGTTTCCGATCATCGTGTAGCTATACGCAACGAAAATCGCCAAATAGGGCACATTAACCCCCGGTGTGCCGATCCGCGGCAGGCAGATCGGCTTAGAACATTCCTTCCAGGCGCCACCGGAAGCCTGGTCTGCGACCTGCTTCGTATCAGCCGGCGACGCGCCCAAGATCGCCGGCGATCCCATTTGGCGTCTCAGCACAACGTCTGCGTTCTGCAACGCGCTTTGGGCTGCGCCCTGAAGTTTTTGGAGGTCCGTGGGATCAGTCCGGTGAGTCGGATCGGTGCGCCACGCCCGCTCCAGTCTCGCCAGCCTGTCGACAGCCGGCCACAGGATTCCATCCAGCCCAGAATTGCCGCTTTCGCTGATCCTATACTGACGCACGTAATTCCTGACGCAAGCGACGAACGGCCGCAGAGCCTTCAGGAACCCCTTCTGGTGGTCGATCGCTGCGCGAATCTCGGGTGCGTTCGTACGCCAGTCTTGCCCTGCGACTCCCCTCAAGTTCGCGTCATCGCGATCGATGAGGAAAGGCTTGTCCGCACCTAAATCATTATCTTCCAGCTCGGCATAGTCCTCGAGCGCGGCGATCGAAGCGCTCGGGGACGAGGCCGATGGTCCGCTCGGACTGGCGGGCGAAGTAATCTCATTCTCCACTGTGCTCGGCAGGGCAGGGACGGATGCGAAGTTCAGCGTCACCCCCTCCACGGAAACATTCGTAAGCCCGACATTTCCGAGCAGCCCGGGAGTGCCGACCAGGAAGAGCGCGGCGACCAGTAGCGCCGGGCCGGCTGCGACCGCCAGGACCTTCGCCCGCCGCCGATCCGGAGCGTCATTGCGCGCGTTCCAGACGTTACGAAGCGCGACCATCAGTACACCACCGGCGATAATTCCGGCGAGCAACCTTTGGCCAGTGCCATCGAAGATCCAGCGCAACGACCAGTTCCCCCACACCGTTAGCACCCATTCTTCACGCACCAGCGCGGATCCGAAGGCCAGCGCGAGCAACGCGACAACGGCGACCACCAGCACGACAACGGCGGTCACCGGGCGTCCCCAGAGCGGCAGCCGGCAACGAGGCAGCTGCGGCCATGCCCACCAGCACATTGCTGTCGCTACAACCGCAGCGAAGAAGACGACTGCGTTATCGAACATGGAGCCCCCCGCCAACATCGCGGTCCGCCAGGATTTGGCGCTCAGTCGCGCTCACCGAAGATGCCGGCCGGAGCATAGTACGACCGCCGTCCCACCTGAATCGCGACATCGAGATCATCGAAGAAGCGGCCTCCTGCATCGCGCAAGCGCTGAAGACGAACCCAACTTCGACCCGATGACGCTCTTCCGCCAGGCGCAATCGCATGTGACCGGGGCTGAGCGATCTGATCGTCGTCTCCGCCGTATTCTAAAACAAACCTGGCGTTGCTTTTGTTGTGACGCCCTCGGGTCGACCCATAATGTCCTACGGGTGATTTGGAACCGGGCGCCTTCGGCCCCAAGGGTACCGCGGAAGGTGCCGGGATCCCGGCCGTGCGCCAAACGGGTCGCTTACGGCGAGTATGCCATGGCAATGACCGCACTGCTCGCACCGCTCACCGCGTCGGTGATCTGCGCTAACCAGCGGTTCTTTTGAGGCGCTGATCTGAGTGCCATGACCAGCTCGCATGACGCGCGATGTCCCATCGATTCGGATGCTATCGATCAGGTGATTCGCAACAGGACCGTTCTCAAGGCCAAGGTTCGCTGCAACGGCGTGAACAAGCCCTGTTCGATCATGCCGATGCTCGCTGCAGGAGTTGCCGCAGACATCCCCCAGCAGGCCTCCCCCACAGGACCCCACACGGCCGTTGCTCCCCGGGTCGTCGCGAACCGTAATCATTACGATCACGAACGGGAAGCTGCGATCTGTGCGACAGCAGTGTGACTCGGTTCGTCCGGGTCCCGAGAATCCCGACCGGAGACCCTGCCCTGTGGGGAAGCGTTGGGGCGGGCGGTCGTCCGGTTGGTTCGTCACCCGGCCCAATCCTGGCACATCCGATTCCGTCGAGCCGTCCAACCCAACACCCCACCCCGTACGCGGCGCCGGTTGAGCGGCGACCCCCTTGCGGCGGCGGCACGCCTCCGGAGCAAACCACCCGAGAACCCGACGTGCTCCCACGTTGGCGGCGTCGTGTTCGCGAGCAGTGCATCGCCCACGCCCTCGCTGGCGCGCCTGCGCGCTACGGCGCCGGCGATGTCGGTCGAGTTCCCGCGGACGACAAAACCAACGGCGAGAGCCGCCACAGATGAGCATCCGGGCCACGAAAGCGGCGAAGTCCGGCAGATCCTTCGGAAATGCCGTTGCAAGTTGCATCATGTCACCGACGAGCGACGGTTCTGGACGCGCTGCCGGAAGCTTCGACCCCGGCGCGCTCCGCGGCACCAACGGCGCGCAGCTCGTCGCACTACCGATAGTCAGGAAACGTAGTTCCGCCGGACGATAGGCGAGCGCAACGGCACCGACGGGGGCGGTAAGCACCGACTCGTTGGCGCCCATCCGCGCCCGGTCCCAATACCGATCCGTGCATTCCATCACGGCTGCTGGCGCATCGAAACACAGCGCGCGCATCGCGGCGGATCTGACAGCCGACACTACGAACTCTCCGACTCAAGCGTCCTCCAGGCGGCAACCGCATCCTGGAAGTGCGCATAGCCGATTTCAGCCTCGAGCGTCTGTCCGTCCATGCGGATCGGCTCGTTCAGAGCGACGCCGCCGATCCAGAGACTGCACCAATCTTCAATATAGGCCATGTCCGCTTGAGTGATCACGTCCATCGGCAGGCCGCAGAGATACTCGAACTGCGCGACGGTCCAGTTCTGCGGCGCAGTCCAGACTGTGCCGCCGTCGTTCGCACGACCCGCTGAAACCGGGCTGACGAGAGGGCTGAGGCGCACGACACGGCTTTGCGCGCCCGCCGGCAAGCCGGCACCGCCGCCGGTAAGAACGTGAGCGGCGAAGGTGGCAAAGTCCGGAGGGTCATCGAGGATGCAAGTGGCCAGCTTGGCGAGGTCGCTGGTGATCGAGGACGCAGGGCGCGGTGCAAGATAGGGAGAAGACTGCACACCAACGCCGGCCAGAGGCAGCCGCACGGTTCCGCTGCCGATGCTCAGGATGCGCAGTTCATCAGGCCGGTAGCCGAGCGTGACCGCTTCGATCGCGGCGGCCAACGCCGGGTTGTTGTGGCCGCCAATCGCACCGTCCCAGTAACGGTCGGCATCGCCGGGCAGGCGCGCGGGCGCGTCGAAATAGTTGAGAGGAGCGTTCGTCGAGGCATGCACGGTCGCCGCCAGAGAAAGCTCCGCCGGTGCGCCGTTGCCCCAGGCCGCACCACCCGCCGCGGCGGAGCGGAAGAACGCCGCGCGATTGCGGTCATAATCGAAGCCGATGATGAGAAGATGCACCTGCCCGCCGGCCGGCCCCATGATGCCCGCCATCACCTGCCGGAGCGGCTTGTTGCCGTTCCGCGGCAAAAGCCGCTCCAACGCGGGAAGCTTGGCGACGGCGCTGTATTTCGGGCCGATGCCAGTCAGGTTCTGCAACGCCTTGTCGCCCGGATTGGTGGTCGGAGAGAAGATGGCGCGGCGGTTCGCCTCCTGCTCGAACAGCAGAAGGATCTCACCGAGGGTCTTGTTCTCGACGAGGCCGGCGAGGATGATGCTGCCCGCCGAGCAACCCGCCACCAGGTCGAAGCGTTGCAACAGATCCTGCCCGGCCATCGCCGCGCCGTAGATCTCGATGAGCGCATGAGCTTCAATCACGCCCCACGTCCCACCGCCGTCGAGGCTGAGAATTCGGCACGTCACAGCGACGGCGCCCTGTTCGCTTCGCCAGGCCTCGGGCCCGCGGACCGCAGATTGCCGAGCTTCCGAAAGAGGTCGAACCAGAACGGCGCCCCAAGAGAGATGGCCAGCGCGCTTACGATCCAGCCCCCGATCTCAGGAACTCTCGGCCATTCCCATTCAGTCCGGCCAAGCGGAAGGGGCTGAATCCGCAGCCTACCCCAAGCTTCTGATAGCGAGATGTCGGGATTGGCGCTCCCGGCGTTCGCCACCAGGGCGGCCCTGGCGGATGGCTCGTACCACAGCCTGTGGGCGAGATGAAACGCATTCACGTCCAGCACGACAGCGAGCACTGCCCCGAGAATCAGCAGCATGTATTGCGAGTGCCGCTTGTAGATGCCGCTGACCCGGTCCATGGCGGCGTCGAACCAGCGCTCGATATGGGCACGCAACTTGTCGATATCCCCGGCGGCGGCGTGAACGAACGCCGCAAGCACGGTCTTGAGATCGCCGGGCGGCAACCCTGCGACCGTGCTCTCGATCTGGCTGAAAAGCGGCAAAGAAGAACCGTCGCGCAACACTTCAAGAAGAGCAAGCGAGAAGTCACTGGCCGGAACGTAAGAGGGCAGCGCATCCGGAGCATTCCGCAGCAATGGATGCTGATTGATCTGTTGCGTTATTTCCACCAGCTTCTGATCGCCCGTCACCGCGGCTGACTCCTCCGCCGCGCTGGCCCCTGGCCCTCGCGTGAAATGCGCATGCAACCAATCCATGAGCC
>JBOHMN010000164.1:0-8162 GCA_050730175.1 Acetobacteraceae bacterium
GGCGCGAAGTCATCGGCGCGCATGATAGCGGCTACCGCCCGTGCATCGTCGCCATCTAAATGCGCCTCGATCTTGCGCAGCCAGCACCGGACGTATTCAGTGCTGCTGCGGCTCTTGGCGAACATCATCAGTGTCTCGGCCAAGTGGCACATGGCGCTGGCGTGGTGCTGCGGGCTAAGCTGGCGGGCAAATTCGACAAGCGCCGCCGCTCGCAGCCGCTCGATCATGGAAAAAAAGCTGCCGGGGGCGGCCTTGGGCGGGCGTTTCGTCGCTGCGGACATGGCGCGGCCTCCCGGTCGTTCGTCGTGCCGTGACAGCACACTAACGCGGCGATAACGGTTTGTCTTGCCGCCCGGTCGCGGCGGCGCGAGGTCGGGCGCGCGTGTCATGTGCGGTTCAAAACGAGAGGTCGTCGTCGGGGCCAAGCGGGTGCTTCATGGCCTCAAGGATGTCTGGCTCGGGCATCAGTTCGGCGAAATCTTCTGCCGAAAGCTCGGGCAGCTCGTCGTCAAGATCGAGGTCGGGGAAAAGGGTTAGCTGGCCGTCAGGCTCAGCGTCTGGGAAAACTGCCGGTGCGCCGTCGCTCCCGGTTTCGGTGAAGCTCCATCTTTCGGTTGCACGGGTGAAGGCAAAAGTCGCGCTTTGCGCGAGGGCCGCGAATTCGGCGGTGGGAGCGCGGCGGCCGTCGCAAACGTGGATGAGGAGCGCGCGCGTAGGTCGTAGATGCTGAAGCGGGCGGTGGCGGCGGTGTCGCGGTAGATCGAGAACAGAAGGCGCGTCCGCCGGTGCAGCATCATCGGCGGTTCCTCGCTGATGCGCCATTCGCCGGGAATGATGCACCGCTCGTCTTCCCCCTGCGGGTCAAGCCGGTATTCCGGGCTGGTGGCGTCCATGCGGGCCTCGATGCGCCGGGCTGTCCTATCCCGATGATAGAGGCCGGGTTTGCAGGCGGGGCTGCGTTTTGTCGCGATTCTCGGGATAGTCGCGCGATGTTCCCCCTTCGGGAAAAATTCCCGCTCGGGGGTGAAGGCCATGGACGGGGCCGGGATCATCACGCTGGCCTTCAGGGTGCTGCTGCTGCCGTTCCAGCTATTGCAGCAAAGACGGATGAAGTGGCGGCAGCTAAGCAAAATCTTCAGCGTGCCTCGCATCCAGTTGGGCTGCTGGCGGTCGTGCTGGTGGTTGCGCTGGGGCTGTCGGGCGCGGCCGGCGCCGGGGAGTTGGTCAGCATCTTCGCCGCCGCGCTGGCTGCCGTAGACGAAACACCTGGCGTCGCCCAATACTCATCAACGCCGCCGCCGCTGCAACGGTGAGCCGACCGTCCGCCAGCTCCACCATAACCCGCAATCGAGCGAGCTCGCGCTCGCTCACCGTGGTCACCGTCATCGCATGCCACTCCGGCCGCCCCGACGATCGATACCCCGAGTGACATCTCTATCGGTGAGGCAGGTGACAGTTCTATCGGTGACCTACAGCTGTCTCGTTTCGCGTTCGTTGGGGAGGCCATAGCTTTAGAAAACGGGCCTTTTGTAAAGAGTCCGGCCTCTTGCGGGGGCAGTTCTGGGGGGCTTGGGCGATATTCTTGCCCCCGACCGGCCAGCGAAGTGTCAAGAGTGGGAAAACGACAGCAATGGAAGACCTGAATCCCACGAGTGCGACCTGCCCGGCAGAGTCTGGATACGCAACGAAACGACAAAGCTGAAATTACCACCTTTCAACGCGTCGCGGTACGAGGTCCACCGTACGCCCTTGAAAAGACTGCGATTCCTTACCGCCACTTTTGGCACCCCGGGGACGGAAACCCCGGAATCGCTGTACCCTGCCCGCAGTCAGTAACGGAATTGCGGCCTAAGGCCTGTGCGAACCGGCACGATCTCGGTGCCGACCGGCCAGAGCGCGAGCCCGGCGAGTTTCAGATGCGCCCAGGCGAACGGAATGCCGATGACTGTGATTGCCAGCAGCACCGCTGCCACCAGATGCGCGAGTGCCAGCCACCAGCCCGCAAGCAAGAGCCAGATGATGTTGCCGAGCACGCCCAGTGGCCCGCTGCCAGGGCCGCCTCTGCCCATGCCGCGACTGCGTTGCACGACGCGATGGCCGAACGGCAGCAAGGTGAAAGCGGCGATCCGGAATGCCGCGAAGGCCCAAGGAATGCCGATGATGCTGAGCAGCATCAAGCACCCTGCGATGATCCAGGCTGCCGCCATCCAGATGCCGCCGGTGATGATCCAGAGCACGTTCAGAAGCAGGCGCAGCAGCGTCATTTTCGATCTCCGAGGTCGCGAAAGCGCCGGCGCAATGTGATATCTTCCGAAGTGGCGGCCCGCTCGAGGCGCCGCAGCCGGTATTCCAGCTCGCGGTAGCGCTGCCTGAGCGCGGAGGCGGTCTGACGCGGCTCCCTCGCTATGCCACGCCAGAAATCCTCTTCCGCCGCGCTGGCAAAGACGCGCGCCGGCTCAGCCGGCAACACGATTGCCAATGCGATATAAGCCGTCAATGTCGGCAGCGCGAAGAAGATCAGCGCGAGCACGGCGGCAAGCCTGACCGCGATCCGGCTCACGCCGAGATAACGTGCAATGCCTGCGCACACCCCGCCAAGCCAGGCGTGCTCGCGATCGCGATAGAGGGCGGAGCCGGATTGCCAACCGAGATTCATCGCCGATCGGCCTCCGTTTCCGCCTGCCAGCCGGGTGTTTCGGCGTCCAGGGCGCGTTCGAGATTCGCGAGCCGCGCTTCCATGCGTTGCGCCGCATTCCAGAGCTCGCCGAGCGCACGCTCATCTTCCACGGAGAGCCCGCGGGCGCTGCGCCAGCGCGTCAGGTAATGCGCCAGAATCCAAAGCGGGGCGACGACGACGAGAAAGAGAATGCCGAGGACGAAGAGGCCGAACGTCACGGCATTAGACCTTCGCCGCGTGCGTGATGCGATTGCCGAGACGGGACTTCAGTGCCTCCAGCTCCTCGTCGAGGCCGGCATCGGCCTCCAGCTCCGCGAAGGCTTCGTTCAGCGCAGGCTTGCGCCCGAGATCATGCGCCTCGACCTGGCCCTCGATGACATCGAGCGTGCGCTCGACCTGTTCGAAGCGCGCGAAGGCATCGGTGATCCGCTCGTCGTAGAGCTTGGTCTTGAGCTTCAGTCGCGCCGCCGCCGTTTTGTGCCGCGCGGCCAGACTCTTCTCGCGCGCCTTGGCATCGGTGAGCTTGGCTTGCAGCTTGCCGATATCCTCGCTCTGGCGGGCGAGAGCCTCGGCGAGCAACCCGAGCTGCTGCTCGAGCGCTTTGAGATTCTGGCCTGCCCGTGCCTTGGCGTGCAACGCCGCCTTGGCGAGATCGTCATGCCCCTTGGTGACGGCGAGCTCCGCCTTGCGCTGCCAGTCTTCCTGCTGCTCGCGGAACGAGGCTGCCTTGCGGTCGAGTTCCTTCTTCTCGGCGATGCTCCTGACGGCGGCGCTGCGCACCTCGACCAGGGTGTCTTCCATCTCCTGGATGATCAGCCGGATGATCTTTTCCGGGTTCTCGGCGCGGTCGAGCAGGGCGTTGAGGTTCGAGTTCACGATGTCGGTCAGGCGGGAGAAGATTCCCATCGCGGCGATCCTTCTGGCTGTGCGGGCGCGCCGGCGAAGCGGCCCGCCTTGTTCTCTGATGGCGTCTACGGTTTCCTGAGCCATTCCGGAAGCAATTCCCGTGCCAGCAGGCCGTGGGCCAGTAAGTGGCTGAAATACGCCGGTTTTACCATCGACACGTCCGTCCCACGTGGTGGGTGGTTGACGTATTTCGCTAACTAGTGACAAAAACGGTCATGAGTTCGGCCCAGCTTTCCTCGACCCTGGCAGACCCGACGCCGATCGGCGAAAGCGCCGCCTTTCTCGACATGCTGGCCCATGTCTCGCAACTCGCGCCCCTCAACCGCCCGCTGCTGCTGGCAGGCGAGCGCGGGGTCGGCAAAGAGGTGATCGCGAACCGGCTCGTCTATCTTTCCCCTCGGTGGGATAAGCCGTTCCTCAAGCTCAACTGCGCTGCCCTGGCCGAGGGCTTGCTCGACAGCGAGCTGTTCGGCCACGAGGCCGGCGCGTTCACCGGTGCCAGGCTGCGGCGGGCGAGCCGCTTCGAGCTGGCCGACGGCGGCAGCCTTTTCCTCGACGAGATCGCCAACGCCTCGTTTGCGGTGCAGGAAAAGATCCTGCGGGTGATCGAATACGGCTCTTTCGAGCGCGTCGGCGGCAATGCCGAGCACCAGGTCGATGTGCGGATCATCGCCGCCACCAATGCGGACCTGCCGCGGCTGGCCGAAGCGGGCCGGTTTCGCGCCGATCTCCTGGATCGACTTGCTTTCGACGTCATCCTGATCCCGCCGCTCCGCGAGCGCCCCTCCGACGTTCGTCTGCTGGCCCAGCACTTCGCGACCCGCATGACGAGCGAGCTCAAGCGCGACTATTTCCCGGGGTTCACGAAGGCCGCTTTGCAACGGCTGGAACAGGCGCCGTGGCCGGGCAACGTGCGCGAGCTGCGCAATGTCGTCGAGCGCAGCGTCTATCGGATGGTGCGCATCGACCGGCCGCTCGAGGTGCTCTACTTCAATCCGTTTGCCGGGCCGCGGTCTGCAACTTTCGCGGCTCCCGCGCAGGCGTTGGTGGGCGACTTCCGTGCCCGCGTCCGCGCGTACGAGGCGGGGCTGCTCAGGCAAGCGCTCGAGGCCGCCCGGTTCAATCAGCGGCAGGCCGCTCGCTCCCTCGGCCTCACCTATCACCAGTTTCGCTATCATCTCCGTGCGCACGGACTTGGCAATTCGCAGGTGCCGGGCGCGCCGCAGCCGGCCGGCTGAGACGGCGCCCGTCATTTTCCGAGCGTGCCCTCGTGGTATCGTTCGCATCGGGCGCGTTTCGTGTGCCCGATGATCAGGGAAGAATCATGAACCTCAGCGACACTCGCCCACTCGGCCGCAGCGGCCTTAGCGTCTCTTGCCTCGGGCTCGGGGGCGCGCCGCTCGGCGACCTCTACGAGCGCATTCCGGAGGAGCGCGCGATTGCCACGCTGGATGCTGCGTATGAGCGTGGCATCCGCCTCTTCGACACGGCGCCGCTCTACGGGTATGGCCTTTCCGAGCATCGCTTCGGTCATGTACTGCGCCGCAAGCCGCGCGCGAGCTACGTGCTCTCGACCAAGGTCGGGCGCATCCTGGTGCCGACGGATCCAGCCCGCATCGATCGCGGTCAATGGACGGGCGGGCTGAATATGCAGCCGGAATACGACTACAGCTACGACGGGGCGATGCGTGCTCTCGAAGAGAGCCTGCAGCGGCTCGGCATCGAGCGCATCGACATCGCGCTGATCCACGATGTCGATGTCTGGACGCACGGAAGTGGGTTCGAGGAGCGCTTCCGCCAGGCGGTCGCCGGCGCGTTCCCCGCGCTGGCTGCGCTGCGCGCTGCCGGCACGGTCAAGGCGATCGGGCTCGGGGTCAACGAAATCGTTCCGGCGCGGCGTTTTGTCGAGGAAACAGACATCAATGTGCTGATGCTGGCTGGCCGCTATACGCTGCTGGAACAGGAACCGCTTGAAGACCTGCTGCCGCTGCTCGAACGCAAAGGTGTGGGTATCCTGCTTGCCGGCCCGTTCAATTCCGGGATTCTCGCTTCCGGGCCGGTTGCCGGCGCGAAATACAATTACAAGCCGGCGCCGCCGGAGATCATTGCTAAAACCAAGCGAATCGAAGCGGTCTGCCGGCGGCACGGCGTGCCGCTGGCGGCGGCGGCGATCCAGTTTCCGCTCGGGCATCCTGTAGTTGCCGCGATCGTGCCGGGTGCCGTTCGGCCGGAGGAAGTTGAGAGCAACATCGCGCTGATGGCGACGAAAATTCCTCCTGCTCTGTGGGCAGAACTCAAGCACGAAGGGCTGCTCGATCCGGCGGCGCCGCTGCCTGCCTGAGCAAGGCGGGGCGACGGGGTTGCGGTGCGGGTGAAAGGCGGATCGCCAAGTCACGCCGCGCGCTCAGCGCGCGCGGCCCTCCTCGCGATGACGGGGCCGGAGCTGCTGCATCCGGCCCACACCGCGGTTTGCCTGAGCAAGGCGGGGACTGCGAGCCGGATTCAGGCGGGCGAGAGAACGAGATGCTTTTCCGTTGCCTCGGCGATGGCTCCGGGTGTGTAGAGCATCGGGACGTAATCCCCTTTCGCCCAGAGCAGGGCGAGATCGGCGTAGTGCGCTGAACGCGGATCGCCCGACTGACCGGGCGCGTTGATCCAGACGCTCTTGTCCCACTCACCGACATCGATGACGATGCGCACCGAGGCGCCCAGATACACCCGGAAGTCGGTCGGGCGATAAGCCGCCAGCATCGGTGTGCTGTTACCCCCACCCTGCGGCAGCGGGCCAATATCGAACCGCTCTCCGGATGTGCTGGATTGAAGCGCGTTCAGCGCGTGGGCGAAGTAGCCCTGGTGCAACCGGCCCCATGCCCAGGCCGACGCATCGTTGCCCATCCGCCGGGCGGCGTCGCGCCAGGCGGCGGCCAGCGTCGAGAGCAGGAGCGCGTCGCGCGCCCGGGTGGATCTGAGATACTGAGCTGGCGTCTCCAACGCGCTGAGGATGCTTTGCACGTCGCCCGGCGCCAGCACGAGTTCCTGTACGGCGGGGTCCGGCACGGCATGTGCGACGAGCGCGGGCTTGAGGTGCGCACTCCACCAGAGCTCGAACAGAGCGGCCGGGGCGCTTTCCGCCGTAAGCCGGCAGTCCCACGCGTCGAGCAGGGCGAGGGCGCGTGCGGCGTCGGCATCCTCTGCCTGCAATCCCGAAAGCAGGCGTCGCAGCCGGCGCGCCGGCACGGAGGACACGTCCGTCTGCAAATCCTTGGAACCGGCGATGGTATGCGCACTCGTGGCGCCGAGCACCTCCTTGAGGCGAACCGCCCGCGATGGCTCCCACCATTCGAAGCCAAAAGCCTCGGGCCTGGTCGGCCAGTCGGCCGGCACATTCATTTCGTTCGCAGTCGCGCAGAACCCGATCGCCGGGTTTTTCACCCAGGGCATCCGATCCGGATCGAGATAACCGTTCCACTCGTAGCGTCCATCGCCCGGCACCGGCAGCAGGCCGTCCCAATCGTCGCGTACGGGGCCCGATCCCGCGGTAATCCAGCCGATGTCGCCGGCCGCATCGGCGTAGACCTGGTTGACCGCTGGCACGCGCCAGTGGCGCATGGCTTCGCGAAACGCATCGAAGCTTTCGGTGCGCATCGCGATCAGGCTGGCGGCGTAGGGGGCAGTCCCCGGCTCGGTGATGACCGTGCGGACGGCGTAGGCACGATGCTTTTCGTGATCCTCGAAGATGACCGGGCCGTGGCGGGTGAATTTGAGTCTGAGCGTCTGGTCAGCGCATCCTTTGACGGCGGCGCGTTCTTCTACCACCCGCATCGTCTCCCAGCGGTCCTGATAGCGATAGCTGTCCGGATCACCGGGCTTCGTTTCATAGACATAGACGTCCTCTTCATCCGGGCCATAGAACAGCGTCAGGCCAAACGCGCTGTGCCCGTTATGCCCGAGCATGATCCCGGGGAGCATCGGCTCGCCGGCGCCGATTGCATCAAAACCGGGCGCGCTCAGATGCACCAGATAACGGAGCGAGGGAGCGGCGTGCAGGCGATGCGGATCGTTGGCCAGGATCGGCCGTCCGCTCGCTGTATGCTTGCCGTCGATGACCCAGTTGTTGGATCCTTGCGTCGCCTGGGCGGCGATCACCTCGCCGGTCGGTATGACGTTGCGCCACAGGTGAGCGTCCTTGAGCATTGCGTTGCGGCGTTCGCGGCTGAAGGATACCGGGGCGATCGCAAGCTTATAGACGTCGAGCACGTGCATCGGGATGGCGGAGAGATCGAGCCCCGCGGCGATGTGCGGGGTCACGTGTGGCTCCAGATTTGTGCGCAGCAGGTCTGTCTCGGCGTTCGTTCTGGCGATCACATTGGCGCGCACCACCTCCGAGAGCGCATTGCGCACCCAGCCGTGGGTCCGTATGCGCACGACGTCGGCGGCGGCCCATTTGCCCGGCCGTGTGCCCACGAGCGCGAATTCCGGCGGCAACCGGTCAGGTTCCTTGTCGGCGAGGTCGATGAAGGCATTGATGCCGGCGACAAAGGCTGTGCAGATCGCTTCTGAATCGGCGCCGTAGCAAGCC
>JBOHMN010000165.1:0-12865 GCA_050730175.1 Acetobacteraceae bacterium
CGAGCGCCGGAGCATTGGGCGAAACCGCGCCCGCTGTCGCGGCTGCCAGTGCCGCCGTCGCGCTCTCCGGCGTGCTCTTGTTGTCGCTTGCCATGCTCGAGCCGCGCCCGCACCTGCCCAAGGCCATTGCCGACATCGCGGGCATGGCGGCGCTCGCCGGCCCGTTCATTCCCTCGCTCGCCGGGGCCGCGCTGTTGGTGCTCGCCGTTGGCCTGACGCGGCGGGTGAAGCTTGCCTGGGGCACCACGCTCGCGCTGCTCGCCGCAGCCTGCGCCGTAACGGCCATCCAGGGCGAACCCTGGTGGGTGCCGGCGTGGCTCGTGCTCACGGCACTCCTGCTTGCGCCCTATCAGAGAGCGTTTTATCGCCGTGCGCGCCTGTCGGCGGAGCCGCTGTCGCCAGGCACCGCGCTCGCGCTGTTCGCGCTTGCGGTCGTCACGATCGTGTTCGCCTCGCTCGCCCGCCACGTTCCCTCGCTACCGCAAGGCCCGTGGTGGCAGCTCATTCTGTCGCCAAATCTGCCCGGCCCGCTGCGGCTCAGCGTCGCCCTTGCCATGGTGGTTGCTACGGCGGCGCTGTGGCGGCTGGTCCGGCCTGGCCGGGTTGCTTTCCTGCCGTGGGACGGTATGGCGTGGGAGCGGTTTGCGGCACTTGGCGCGACGCCACCGGCGGCGGCGGACGGACTCGTTCTGGGGGAGGCGGGCAAATCGGCGATCGCCTTCCGCCGGGTCGGGCGAATTCTGCTCGGCCTCGGCGACCCGGTCGGTCTCGCTTCCGATCGAATCTCGGCGCTCTGGCGGTTGCGCGACCTCGCGCTGCAGGACGGCTATGACCCGGCGATCTGGGGCGCCGGGCCCGATCTCCTTGCAACCTACGCGGACATCGGTCTGACAACCCTTCCCCTTGGCGCTGACGGCCTTCCCGCGGCCGAGCCGGCAATGCAGCCGCCACGCTATCTCGCCTGCGTGGCTGAGCGCGATCTCGCACTCCTGCTGCCCCTGCTCCCCTCACTCGCGCACCAAGGAACACTTCCCGCACTGCCAGGAGACTGACCATAAAGCGCCACGCGCCGCGCGTGCTTGCCACGCGGCCGCCGCGGAACATCAAGGATCGCGAATTTACTTTTCCGCAATCCCGGCGCTATGTTGCATGCACCGTTGAGCGCTGCATAATGACAGCGCGATTTGCGCAGGGGAACGGCCATGGCATCGAACTTTTCACGCCGTAGCTTTGTCAAGGGAGCAGCAGTGGCAGGCGTTGCCGCTGCCGGAGGCGCCCGGTTCGCACGCGCGGCAGAGCCGCTCAAGGTCGCGACTTATGGCGGCGTGTTCAGAGACGTGCTCGACAAGGTGCTCTTCCAGCCGTTCCAAAAGGACACAGGTATCGCTGTCAAATCACTCCCCGAGCCGACCGGCGAGGTGATGTTCGTCCAGCTCAGCAATGCAGTGCCGGCCGGCGAAGCACCGGTCGATGTCGCGATCATCAAGGTGACGGAGACGATTCAGGGCATACGCACCGGCCTCTGGCTGCCCTACGACGAGTCTGCGGTCGAGAACCTCAAGTATATCGAGAAGCCCTTCTTCGAGCGTCACGATGGCAAGCTTTACGCCGTGAGCGCGCTCGCCTGGTACATCAATCTTGTTTACAATACCGATTACATCAAAACCAATCCGACGAGCTGGACAGCCTTTTGGGACAAGCAGTACCGCAAGGACCTGGCGCTGCTCGCGCTGCCCAGCAACAGCTATCTCCTCGACATCACAGCCAAAGCGGTCTTCAAAGACGAAACCCTCCTCAAGAGCAAGAGCGGCGTGATGAAGCTCTTGCACAAGCTCGCCGAGGTGAAACCCAACGTCGCGCTCTGGTACAAAGACGAGGCAACGTTCGAAAGCGCGCTGCAATCCGGCAACGTGCCGATGGGCCAGCTCTACAACGACGTCACCCAGGTGATGATCGGCAAGGGTGTTCCAGCCCGCTCGGTCTTCCCGGTCGAAGGGCCGGTGATCGATCGTGGCAACTGGTGCATCCTGAAAACCACGAAGAAGGCGAAAGAGGCGATGGCCTTCATCAACTACGCCTGTGACCCGAAGGTGCAGGCGGCGATCTCGACAAATCTTTACACCATCCCCTCGGTCCAGCATCAGTACGTGAAAATGGACCCGAGCCTCGCCAAGCGCGTGCTGGGGCCGGGGCCGGAGCACGCGATCATTCCGGACTATGAGCTCTACCTCGACCAGGCGGATTGGGTGCTGGACCAGTGGAACAAGGTGCTGGTTGGCTGATCCCGAGCGGGCCGTGCTCCGGCGGCATCGGTATCCGGGAGCCAGGGGATCGCGTGGCAGACGGCGGTGGGAGTTGCTCCCTGTCGCGCGCGCCGTATGCACGAAGTGGAGGACTTCTCCCGTAAGAACCAGGACCCGGCGCGGGCCAGCAGCCTGGCCGTTTCAGAAATGAGAACTTGGTGAAACTCATGCAGCGACGGCAACACCCGGCATGAGTTCCATCACTCTCCATCATGTCGCGCGGCAGTTCGGCGATGTGATTGCCGTCGATGACGTTTCGCTCGAGGTGTCGCAAGGCGAATTCGTGAGCCTGCTCGGCCCTTCCGGTTGCGGCAAGACCACCACGCTGCGCATGATCGCGGGCTTCCTTGCGCCAAGCGCCGGCGACATCCTTTTCGACACCGAGAGCGTGGTCGGCCTCAAGCCATACCGCCGCAACATCGGCATGGTTTTCCAGTCGCTCGCGCTGTTCCCCCACATGACTGTATTCGAAAACATCGCTTACGGCCTCAAGGTCCGCCACGTCAGAGCGCGCGAGATGAACGAGCGCGTCGGGAGCATGCTGGATCTCGTCCAGCTCGGCGGCCTTGCCAAACGCATGCCGAATGAGCTTTCCGGCGGGCAGCGCCAGCGCGTCGCGTTCGCCCGAGCACTGGCGATCAATCCGAAAATCCTCCTCCTCGACGAACCTTTTGCCGCGCTCGACCGTAAACTCCGCGAGGAGATGCAGGTCGAACTCCGCCGCCTGCACGAGCGCCTGCGCATCACCACCGTGTTCGTAACGCATGACCAGCGCGAGGCGTTCACTCTTTCTGACCGCATCGCCGTGTTGAACGAGGGATGCCTCGAGCAGGTCGGCACACCTTTCGAGGTTTATTACCGGCCAGCCACCCGGTTCGTTGCGGACTTCGTTGGGATCGGCAACCTGTTGCCGATTCACATCACGGACCGTACGGATGGGACAGTGCGGGTTGCGATCGAGAACGAGAACGTCGTGCTCGACCTGCCGCTCAGTCATCCTACGCCGCCGCGAGAGGGGCCGAGCCATCTCTTCATCCGCCCCGAATTCGTCTCGCTGCAGCCGGAGAGTGGCGCCGATCCCGGTACGCTCACCGCGCGCGTGATGCTCGTCCGCTTCGTCGGCGAGCAGCGCGAGGTGCGCCTGGAGACTGCGGGCGGCCATAAGCTCGTCGCAACCTTTCAGGGCGCTGACGCCCCCGCGGTCGAGTCGGGGCAGACGGTCGCGGTCCGCCTCGCCGTCCGCTACGGTTCGCTTCTGAAATAGCCCCATGCACGAAGAAGGATGGGAGCCACGATGGCTGCGGCGCACGCTGCTGGGCTATCCGGGCGCCATGCTCTCGATCCTATTTCTTTTGCCGCTGGTGAGCCTTCTCGTGTTCGGCTTCTACACGCACGTTTCCGGCCGCGGGCTCTACGAGGCCCGCTTCACCTGGGCCAATTACGCGAAGGCGCTGGAGCCGTTCTATCTGCTGCGACTGTGGTTCACGATATGGTTTTCGGCGCTGACAGCGGCGATTTGCCTCGCCCTTGGCGTGCCATTCACGTACGTGATCGCCCATCTCCGCTCGGTCGCGCTCCGCCGCTGGATCATGGGCCTCACGGTGAGCACGTTATGGCTCACTGACATTGTCCGTGCCTATGGATGGTCCGTGCTCTTCTCTCGCACCGCCGGAATCGGCAAGCTCCTCGCGGTGCTCGGATTGACCGCGGTCCCGCAGAGCTATGCGCCCGGGTTCATGGCGACGCTGGTGGGCATGGCCTACGTCTATTTTCCGTTCATGGTGCTCAGCCTGTTCGGCGCTCTGCGCGACATGAATCCGGAGCTGGAAGAGGCTTCCATGATGCTGGGCGCTCCCCGCGCCTACACGATGTTTCATATCGTGCTGCCGCTGATCGCCCGCGCCATGGTCATCGGCACGGTGTTCGTTTTTCTCCTCTCGGTCGGCACTTTCATCATTCCCGATGTGCTCGGCTCGCCGGCGCAGTGGAACACCTCCGTGCTGATTACCGATGCGGTCGTCTTCAACAGCAATATTCCCTTCGGGTCGGCGCTCTCCGTTGTGCTGGCGATCGTGATCGGCCTACCGCTTCTGGCCTTCTCCTCGCTGGCCCGTCAGAGGCGTCGCTGACGGCGCGCGGAGCACCGCGGGCGGCGCCGGTCGAGCCATTCATGCTCAGCCTGCGTGTCGTCACCGTGATCGTCATCCTGTTGCTGCTGATACCGCTCGCGGTTATCACGGGCGCATCGCTCACTGCTGGTGCCTTCATGATCTTCCCGCCGCAGGGGCTTTCACTGCGCTGGTACCAGAAGCTCTTCGAGAAGAGCGAGTGGACTTCGGCAATCGAAGTCAGCCTCGCGGTTGCCTTCTGCTCCTCGATCCTCGCGACCAGCATCGGCGTGAGCCTTGGTGTCGCGCTCGCACGTTTTCGTGTGCGCTGGACAGGCGTGCTCAAGGGTCTTGCCGTGCTTCCGCTGCTCTTTCCACCCGTTGTGATGGGCGTTGCTTTTCTCACCTTCTATACACACCTCGGGGTGCGCGGGCAAGGCTTCGTAAAACTCATGCTCTCGCACGCCATTTTCAACGAACCATTCCCGTTCCTGCTCACCTTCGCGGCGCTCGCGAAGATCAACCCGGAAATCGAGCAGGCTGCCATGAGCCTCGGCGCGACGGTTCCGCACCTGATGCGCACGATCACCTTGCCCATGCTTTCGAGCGAGATCTTCGCCGGGCTCGTGCTCACCTTCGTGCTCTCGCTCAACGATTTCATCATCGCCTTCCTGGTTTCCGACTTCACCATCACCACCCTGCCGATTCAGATATTTTCTTCCCTCCGTTATTCGTATTCGCCGCTCATTGCGGTCGCTTCGACACTGTTCATTCTGACAACCTTCGTCAGCGTCGCCATCCTCGCCCGCCTTACCCGCGGCGTCTTCGGCTGATACGCTGGGAGCCCTGCAGCCTGGCCCTCGTACAGATTGCACCGGTCGCGGATGACGCTGCAGCCTCTCCGTTCCACTATCTTGACGAGCGGCGCCCGGCCCTCTACCGCGTCCTCGCCGAGACCGCGGCAGAGCCACATGCGCCGCTTGCGGCCACCAGCCGGGAGAGTTCGATCATGAGCGGACAAGAACGTTATCGGCCGCGCTTCACCGAAATCGCGACCTTCATGCGCCTGCCTGCGATCCATGATCCCGCCGAGGCGGATATCGTTCTGGCCGGCATTCCGTTCGATCTCGGGGTTACCAACCGCCCCGGCCCACGCCACGGGCCGCGCCAGGTGCGCGACTACTCGAGCTTCATGCGCGCCACCCATCACGTGAGCCACATCACGCCGGGCAAACTCTGCCGCATCGGCGATCTCGGAGATGCGCCGATCGACCTCTTCAGCATCGAGCGCAGTGTCGAGGGTATCACCGGTTTCTACCGTGCCATTCATGACGCGGGGGCGGCGCCAATCAGTGTCGGCGGCGATCATCTCACCACGCTGCCCGTGCTACGCGGCATCGCGCACGACCGTCCCGTCGGCCTGGTGCACTTCGATTCGCATTGCGACACCGGTGGGCCGTACATGGGAACCACGCTGCACCATGGGGCAACCTTCAAGCTTGCCGTCGAGGAAGGGCTGCTCGATCCGAAGCGCACCATCCAGATCGGGATCCGCGGCTCCCTCAACGACGAGCACCAGTGGCGGTTCTCGTACGAGAGCGGCATGCGGGTCGTCGGGATCGAGGAAGTCTTCGAGAAGGGGGTGGATGCCGTCATCGCCGAGGCGCGGCGGGTCGCCGGCGACGGCCCGACTTACATCAGCTTCGACGTTGACGGGCTGGATCCGGCCTATGCTCCGGGTACGGGAACCCCCGAAGCGGGCGGCTTCAGCATGTTCCAAGCGCAGCGGATGGTGCGCGGCCTGCGCGGCCTCAACCTGATCGGCGCCGACGTGGTGGAAGTTTCCCCGCCCTTCGATCCGAGCGGCTACACGGCGCTTAACGCCGCGACCATCATGTTCGAGATCCTCTGCATCCTGTCCGAAGCCGTCGCGCGTCGCCGCTCGACGAACTGACCGGGCACCGCTTCGGGCAAGAATGACGGGAGTTCGCCGCGCACGGGCTAAACAAATTTCGCGTAACGGAGGAAGCCAAGATGTCGGCAGCCCAGCAACACAAGCCGAACGAATTCACCGACACGGAGTGGCGTACGCGTTGCGATCTCGCTGCCCTTTATCGGATCGTCCATCACCTTGGCTGGACCGATCTCATCAACACCCATATGTCCGCGCGCCTGCCAGACGCGCCGGACCGTTTCCTGATCAATCGATACGGAGAAATGTTCGACGAGGTCACGGCATCGAGCCTGCTCGAGATGGATCTCGCCGGCAATGTGCATGGCACGCCGGGCGAGTACAACGATGCCGGGCTCACTATCCATAGCGGCATCTACAAGGCGCGACCGGACGCCAACTGCATCATGCACACCCACACCCGCGCGGGCGCCGGTATCTCGCTCATTCCGAACGCGCTCCGCCCGATCAGCCAGGATGCACTCCACGTTCTCGACGAGATTGCCTATCACACCTACGGCGTGCCCGCTTCCACCGAGGAGTGCGAAGCCCTCGGCCGCACCGCGCAGCACGGCAATTGCATCGTGCTCCTCAATCACGGCCTGCTCGCACTCGGGGATACCATCCCCGGCACCTTGCTTCGGCTTTACATGCTCGAGCGCTCATGCGAGCTCGAGCTGATCGCACGCACCATGAATGCCACGGCAGTGGAAATCGCGCCTGCCGTCGTCGCCGGCGCCGCATCGTGGATGAAGCGCCGGCGTGCCAGCCCCGACTATGGTGTCAAGGAATGGCATGGCCTGCTCCGCGCCATCGAGCGTAAGGGTGCGGACTATCGGCGCTGAGCCACCAAACCTTCCCGCCCTGCTTGCACCCTGGCATGACTTCTCTGTCGTGAGCGGCACCGCTGCGGAGACACTCGTCGCCCCGCTGTTCGTCGCCGCGTCCATCGGTGCAAGCTTCTACTCCGAAGAAGGGCGCCCCGCTTTCCGCGCGTTCGTCTCGCCGAGCGTGGTGCATTTTTCCTGCGCCTTTGCCCTCTCGCTTGCCAGCCTCGCCCCATGGAGCACTGGCCTGTGCCGGGCGACGTCGAAGGCGGCTTTGCACTCTTCGGCCTCGGCTATTCTGCTATCATCAGGGCCGCCATGATCCGGCTTGGCATGACCAGGGGGATCGACCTCGAAGATCGCTCTGGTACGCGGTCCTTCCGGCCGTCGCGTATGCCGCTCTGATCGCCACAGCGGCACTTTTCTTCGCGGAGGGCCTAGCCGGATTGATCGCGCTCCCCCGTGCGGCATCGGGCTTCTGTTCCTGATCGGCATCCGCAACGCCTGGGACATGACTTCCTGGTCCGTCACCCACCACCGTGAGTGAGCGTGGCTTGTTCTCTTTCCAGCGCTGCCGTAAGCTGCGGCCCTTGATGGCCGGCCTCCAGGGAGGAAAGGAAACCCAGAATGAAGCCCAGACCCCGCAGCTTCCTGCTCGCGCTCTCAGCGCTTGCATCGCTCGCCGTCGCTGTGCCCTCGGCACAGGCGGCACCAGCGCAGAAGCTTATCTATTTTATCTTCACCGGCTACACCTACCCCTTCTTTGCGCCGATGGCGACGGCGGTGAAGGAGGCCGCGACCTACACGCCCGACCTTAAGATCCGAATCGTCAACGCCAACAACTCCCCGACCCAGGAGATCGCCGACGTCAAGGAGGCGGTCGCCGCCGGCGCCAAGGGCATCATTCTCAACACGATCCAGGAGTCCGTCACCGCCTCAGCGCTCGATGCGACGAAGCAAGGCGTGCCGATCATCACCATAGACCGCGACGTGAGCAATCCCGCCGCCCGCATCGCCTTCATCGGCGACGATGATGTAACGCTCGGCCGTGAGCTCACCCAGTTCGGCATCGAGACGCTCGCTCAACGCCACGTTCCGAAGCCATGGCACGTCGTCGTGCTGCAGGGGACGCTGGGCAACTCCACCGCGATCGGCAGGCAGAAAGGGACGATGGGCCTACTCGACCCGCTCGTGAAGAGTGGCGCGGTTAAGATCGTGCTCAATCAGTCTGCTAATTTCATGACCGTGACTGCACAGTCGATGCTGGGAACGCTGCTTGCCAAGACCACCAACATCCAGCTCGTGGCTTGCGCCAATGACGCGATGGCACTCGGCGTCATCAATGCGCTGAAGAGCCACGGCATCACGCCAGGCCAGGCCACGCTGGTTGCCGGCGCCGACGCCCAGCCGGAAAGCCTCGATGCCGTCAAAGCTGGAACGCAGGTCGACACCGTGACGCACTCGCCCTACGTCGAGGCGTTCTGGGCGGTCGAGGCGATGGAAAACTATCTAAACGGTGGCGTGAAGCCGCCAGCCGACAAGTTCAAGGACGGCAACATCCTCATTCCGATGACGCTGGTCACAGCTAAGAACGTCGCGGGTATCGCTGCATGGGGCACGCCCACAGTGATCCCGCCGCTGCCCTACGGCAAGTCCGAGGCCCACCCCGTCGCCGCGACCAAATAGCTTGCCTGACTCTGCCGACCCGCCGCTGCTTGCGGTAAGGAATCTCGTCAAGACCTTTGGTCCCGTTCACGCCGTGGACGGGATCAGCCTTGACATCCGTGCCGCAGAAGTGCTCGGCATCATTGGCGACAACGGGGCTGGGAAATCGACGTTCCTGTCTCTGCTGACCGGCTATAATCGCCCCGATTCTGGGGCCCTCCTGCATCGCGGCCGACCGGTCCGCATCGCATCTCCCGCGGTTGCCCGCCGCCTGCTCGGGATCGAGATGATCTATCAGAAACTCGAGTTGGCGCCCGACCTGACGGTGACCGAGAACCTCTTCCTCGGCGAGGAACCGCGCCGCTTCGGTCTCTTCACATCGCGGCACACCATGCAGGCGCGCGCTACCGAGGTGCTGGCGACGCTGAACACGAAAATCCACCCGGATGATGTTGTCTCCGAGCTCTCCGGCGGCGAGCAGCAGGTCGTGGCGATCGCGCGCGCGCTCCTCTTCGAGCGCAGCATCGTCATCATGGATGAGCCGACCGCGGCGATTTCGGTGCAGAAGGTCGCGGACGTGCTCGACTTGATCCGCCGCTTGCGTTCCGCCGGCAAGACCGTTCTGCTGGTCAGCCACCGGCTCGAAGATCTGCTGGCCGTCGCTGACAGGATCGCAGTTTTCTTCCATGGTAAGATTCGCACGATCCTGACCAACAAAGATATCGGCGTTGCCGATCTGGTGCACGCCATGTTCTGAGCGGCGCGGCGGCACGCGCCTCACTTCGCATTCTGCAGCCGGGCCTGGAGGCCTGCCAGGATCAGTATGCAGGCGACGAAGATGTACTGGTAAAGCGAGGGCAGCCCGAGCAGCACGATCACGTCATAGATCACGCCGATCACCAAGACGCCGAGCAAAGTGCCGATGATGCTGCCACGGCCGCCCGTGAAGGGGATCCCACCGAGGATCACCCCGGCTATAGCCGTGAGCGAATCTCCCTCTCCGCTGAGCGGGTAGATCGACTGCTGCCAGGCGGTGAGCATGATCCCCGCGAGCGCGGCCAGCGTGCCCGAGACCACGAAGACGAATACCTTGATCTGCCCGCTCGACAGCCCGACTGCCCGAACCGCATTCTCGTTCGACCCGACACCCTTGATCCAGCTGCCGAGCGGGGTGAACGAAACGACCGCCTGGCCCAGCAACACCACCACGAGTGCCACCACGATCAGCACGGAAACGCCCCCGATGTTGCCCGCGATCCAGGCGAACCCGAACGGTCGCGCGGGGGTCACGCTGTCAGGGCTGATGTAGTTGCCGGCGTTGAACAGAAGTGCGACGCCGCGGATGCCCCAGAAGGTGCCAAGCGTGACGATGAAGGAAGGGATTCCGCCGCGGCTTACCAAGAGGCCGACGCCAAGGCCCGAAGCGCCGCCTACCACCAAGCCAAGCAGCACGGCGACAGGCCAAGCGACACCGTGCAGGACGGTGAGCCAGGCCACGAACATGCCGCCTGCCGAGAGCACGCTTTCCACGCCGAGATCGATCATGCCGGTCAAGATCACAAACGACTCGCCCACCGCCAGCACGACGAGGAAGCTCGAGCTCGTCAGCACCGCAAGCAGGTTGCGCACCGTCAGGAACGCAGGCGATAACGCTGTCGCCGCAATGCAAATCAAAATCAGAAACCCGACCGGGCGCCACACGTTCCCCGGCCGGCCGAGCGGCCGCCTGCGCCACGTCGCAAACCCGCTCTCGCGTACTGCCCGCACCGCTTCGCCCATCATCACTCCTTCGCCGCCAGGCGGATCGCGGCGAATCTGCACCCGGTTCGCTGAGCCGCCAATCTCAGGCTGCCGCGGGCGGCAAACGACGGGGGCAGGACACTAGGATAATCAGCCGATTCTCGCCGGAGACCGAAGATGCCGCCCGCCCTTCCCTTCACCCTGCTCGGCCTCGCGCTGCTGCTCGCCCTCATCGCCCTGGTCGTTCAGGGCCGCGCGCTGGCGGGCCTGAGGAGGCAAGCCGAAGCGACCTATGCCGCGATCGAGCGGAGCCGCGGCAGCGTGGCCGACACCGAACGCACGCTCACCCAGCTCATCGTGGCGCGCCAGGAAGGGCTCAGGGTGCAGCTCGCGGAGAGCCTTGGCGAGTTTCGCACAGCACTCGCCGAGGAGCAGGGGAAGCTCCGCCTGGCGCTGGCGGAAACCGCCGAGCGCGGCGGACGCGCGCAGGAAGAGCGGTTCGAGCGGCTGCGCATGATGACGGAGGAGAAGCTTTCGGAGCTTCGCCTTGGTAACGAGGCGAGGCTTTCGGAAATCCAGAAGACCGTGAACGAGGATTTGCAGGCGAGCGTGCAGAAGCGGATGGACGAGAGCTTTTCCCGCGTCATCGAGCAGTTCGCCGCCGTGCAGAAGGCGATGGGCGAGGTGCAGGCCGTGACCGCGGAGATCGGCGATATCAAGCGCATCTTCGCCAATGTCAAAACGCGTGGTGGCTGGGGCGAAACCCAGCTTCGTGCCATGCTCGACGATTTGCTTCCGCCGGGCGCCTACGAGACCAACTGCAAGCTTGGCGAGGACAGCGACGAGGCGGTCGAGTTCGCGATCCGGATGCCTGCCCGGGGCGCCGACAAGCCGCTTTTGCCGGTGGATGCGAAATTCCCGCTCGAGGATTACGAACGGATGCTGCAAGCCGCGGAGGCCGGCGATGCCGAGGCCGAGCGCACCGCCCGGCTCGGGATCGGGCGGCGCGTGCGCGAGGAGGCACGGAAGATCGCCGCGAAGTACGTCCGTCCGCCGCGCACCGTGGAATTCGCGGTGCTCTACCTTGCGACCGACGGGCTTTACTTCGAGGTTGCGCGGATCCCCGGCCTGATCGAGGAGCTCGGCCGCGTGCACAAAGTGCTAATCCTCGGCCCGACCCTCTTTCCGGCCCTTCTCCGCACCATCCAGCTCGGGTTCGTCACCCTCGCGCTCGAACAGAAGGCGGACGACGTGCGCCGGCTGCTCGGCGCAACGAAGGTCGAGATGGGGAGGATGGACGAGGTGCTGGAACGGCTTGCCAGGCAGACCGGGACGATGTCGGGCACCATCGAAGCCGCTCGGCGCCGCACGCGCGTCGTCCGCTCGAAGCTCCGCGCCGTCGAGGCACCGGAGGCCGACGATGCCCAGGCCTTGCTTGACCCCGGCCGCGGCGAACCTTCCTTGGATGACGAGGCTTGAACCGCCGATTTTGCTTGCCGGGCGCGGTCCGCACCAGGGGCGCTCGAGGAGCAGCGCCTTGGAACCGCCGGGTGCAGCGGTCGCGCGATAGTTATCCGTTTGAAGGACGACGTCATGTATCAATGCACGTCGAACTGTGGCAACGACGCGCCGAAGTGGGCCCGGCCCAAAACGGGAGCCGGACAGAATCCGGCAATCGAGGACAATCCTGCGCCATGCGCGCTGCAGTCTACCGCCCCGCACCCGAGTTGACCGCCGCATACGCAGCGCTGTTGCCGAGCTTTGTCGCGGGCTGACCGGGTTCCCGGAAAGGAAACTCGATGCCGTTCTTCTCGGTTGTCATCGCCACGCGCAATCGCCCGGCATTGTTCCACACTGCGCTCAGCTCGGTCCTCGCCCAGTCCTATCCGGACACTGAAGTCATCGTTGTCAATGACGGCTCGGACGCCGAGCACCAACGTGCCTATGATGCCATCCTGGATGGCAGCGCCAGCGCACGTGTTCGCCGCGTCACTTTGCTCGAGCGGCCGAGGGGTCATGGCGGGGCCTATGCGACCAACGCCGGCGCGGACGCTGCGAAGGGAAAATACCTCTGTTTCCTTGATGACGACGATTGCTGGACCGATCCCGGCCATCTCGCGCGGGTGCGGACGATGGTAGAAGCGATGGAATGCGCACCCGACCTCGTGATAACGGACCAAGCGGCATTTCTGAACGGCGAACCGAGGCCGGGGCCGATCTGGATCGAAGATCTGCCGAAGATCCTTGCACGCAGCGGTAAAGAGCCAGATT
>JBOHMN010000166.1:0-5050 GCA_050730175.1 Acetobacteraceae bacterium
GGCCCGGGGCGCACGCGAGCGGTGGGGCGACCCCACATTTTCCGATGCTTCCCCACCTCGGAGGTCGCCAGAACCCTGGTTATCGAGAAGGGCCACACCCGGGTTCGCGCAGCCGAATCCCTGCTGGCGGCCAATGTGAGCACGAGCGTCTGTTGGCGAGCACGGCGCGATGATGGCGAGCGCCTACATTTATCCGCCGAAGGTCGAGACGATGGCGCGATATGCCGCGCGGTCAAAAGGAAGCCGAGATCGCCCGGCACCGTGGCAGCGGATGACCCGGCTCATGCGTTCTTGACCGCGAGCCCCATCGAACGACGCACCTCGCCCTCGATATGGTGCCAGATCCGATCCACGACGCGGCCAAACTGTTCCGTCCGCTTGAGTCCCAGCTCCCGCGGCCGCGGGAACGGAACCGGAATTTCCTCGCGGACGGTGCCGGGACGCGCGCTGAACACGACCACCCGGTCAGAGAGAAACACCGCCTCATCGATCTGGTGCGTAATGAACAGCACCGTCTTTTGCTCCTCCGCCCAGATCTTGAGCAGTTCCGCCTGCATGATCTCGCGTGTCTGCGCGTCCAGGGCGGCGAAGGGTTCATCGAGCAGCAAAATCTTCGGATCCACCGCGAGCGCGCGCGCCACGTTCACCCGTTGCCGCATGCCTCCCGAGAGCTGGTGCGGATAATGCCGCTCGAACCCGCCAAGGCCGGCGAGATCGATGAAAGTCTGGGCCGCCGCCGCCGCCTTGGCGCGCGGCACGCCGGCGAGCGACAGCCCATAGCCGACGTTCTCGATTACCGTCCGCCATGGCAGGAGACCATCCTGCTGAAAGACCATGGCGCGATCACGCCCCGGGCGCGCGACCGGTGTGCCATCGACGAGGACCACCCCGCTGGTGGCGGTCTCGAGGCCATCGATGATCCTGAGCAACGTCGACTTGCCACTTCCGCTGGCGCCGACGATGGAGACGAACTCACCTTCGGTGACCGTCAGGCTGATGTCCCGGAGCGCCTCGACGGGAGCCTTCCCCAGGCTGTAGAACACCTTGCTTACGCCCTGAATATCGAGTGTTCCCGCCATTTCAGCCCGTCTCGCGCCAGGGGCTCATCTTCCGTTCCACCCAGCGGAGCGTGATGCTGCCTATCATCCCGAGGACCGCCAGCAGCACCACGTAGCCCAGCAAGCGCGCGGTGTTGAAATTCTGACTGGCCGCTAGGATGGCGAAACCATAGCCGGCGAAGGCACCGAAGAACTCCCCCACGACCGCGCCGACCAGCGCGCGGGCGAAGGCCACGCGCAAGCCGCTGATAATGTACGGCAGGGCGAACGGGAACTGGACGGTCGTGAAGATCTGCAGCCTGGTCGCGTTGAATGACCGCGCCGCATCGAGGAATATCTTGTCGGTCGAACTCAGTCCGACTTCGGTCGTGATAATGATCGGGAACACTGAGACAGCGAGGATGATGGCGAATTTCGATGCCAGCCCGAGCCCGAGCGAAGCGATGAAGAGGGGCGCGAGCGCAATCATCGGTACCGAGTAAAGCGCCGTCAACAGCGGCTCCGCGATCTGGCCGAGCTCGCGGCTCGCCGACAAAGCGACCCCGATCGCGACGCCGATCAGCACGGCCACCGGGAAGGAAACAAATATTTCTGTCAGTGTCGCGAAAGAATTTTTGAGCAGGTCACCATTGAAACCATCGGTGATCAACGCCTCCAGCACTGCGGTCGGCGGCGCAAGAACGAGACGATTCTTGATCAAGAACTGGGCAACCAGCTCCCACACGATCAGCAGGGCTACCAGCGAGATGACACTACGTCCCGCGATGGCGTACAAGTTGTCCTGGCCAAGCCCAAGCCGCGCGTAAAGCGAGCCTTTTCCCTGTTCGCGCGACGCACTCACCACGCACCACGCGGCGGAGACTGCCGAGCTTCGCAGGAGGGCCGCGTCCCCACCGTCCGGTGGCCAGGCGCACTTTCTCCGGTGATGCGCTCTCTTCGGGTCTCGGGCGATCCCCGGGCGCGAAGGCTGACGGCAGCTTCGTCGCCGTTTCCGAATGCGGGACCGAACAAGATCCTACCGCGCCGCCGCGAGATAGCTCGGGTCGTAATACTTTGCGATATTGAGATCGTGGATCTTCTTCGACGGCCCCGGCCGCTGTACCGCCTGGTTGACCTTGAGAATATTGGCGATGGCTTCGTCGGAAATCGACAAATCGCAACTGAATGCATGCTGCTCCAACACCAGGAACTGATAGGAGTCGTCAACGACATCCTGCGCGATGCCGGTCTCCTTCGCCAGAATTCCGACCGCCTCTGCCCGTTTCGCCGGATCGCAAAGCCACGCGGCCGCCTCGCGGCTCGCCCGCACCAGCCGCTTTACGACCTCCGGGCTCCTCGCCGCCCATCGGGTGTTGACGATCAGCGGAGTCTGCAAGTAGGGCTCGGGGTAGTTATACAGGATCGGCAGGCCTTTGCGGGTTGCCAGGATGTCGAACGGAGGCGACATCAGGGCGCCGCGCACCCGACCATCTTCCAGTGCGATCAGGCGGTCGGCAGAGTTGGCGATAGAAACCAGATGGACGCTGTCGGGGTCCACACCGAACTGTTTGAGTTCATACAGCATCAGATTGGCCGTTCCACCGCGTACTGCGCCGGCAGTTACCGCCGAACCCGCAAGAGCCTGTGGGGTCTCGACGCCCTTGGCGCCGACCAGGACCAAGGAGCTTTTGGTCACGTAGCCCCCGACCATGATTATCCGGGCCCCTTGATCGATGGCTCTCATGTCGAGATCGCCGAGCGATATGCCGGCGTCGGCGCTGCCGGTCGCGACCGCCTGCACGAGGGTCGAGCTGTCGGCAACCTGCAAGGCCCGCACGTTCAGTTGGTTTTCCTTATAGAACCCCTCGGCCTCCGCGATATAATGGATCCAGAGCAGCGCCCCCGGAGCGAGGGTGGCAAGACGCACCGTGCTGAGCTGCTGCGCCTGGGCGCCGGATGCGACGAAAACGGCGAGGAACACCAACGTCGCCAGCGCTCGCATGGCTGATCTCCTGATTTCAGGTACTCAGCAATTCCTGAACGAACAGCTCATCTGACGTCAAGACCCTCGTGAGCAGGCCATCCTCACTGGCGTAGCGGATCTGCCGTTCGATCGCTGAACGATTCGCCGCCATGCCGTAAGGCCAGAAATCGGCCCCGAGCACCCGGCGCGTCTCGGCGAGTTCGGCGGCAGCCCAGGGAAGCGTTACCTTCGTCGCCTGCAGGTTGTCCAGTTCCGCGATGGCCAGATCTTTCGCTCGGCAGAAGGCGTCGAACAGGCTGCGCGCCAGCCACGGCTCCGAAGCGAGAAGCGTGTTACGGATTCCGATGACGTGCATGATCGGGAAGTGCCGCGTGTGCCGGAACCAATCACGCTCGGCGGCGCGCCAGTCCGGAAAAAGACGCACGATCGCGGGATGTCCGCTGCGGAAACAGGGTGGGGGCACGATGCTGACGATGCCGTCCAATTCGCCGGCGGCCAGCATCGCATCCAATGTCTCGCCGTCCCGGGCGCGAATGAGCCTGACGGACAGAGGCAGGACCTCCAGAGCGACCCGTGGCGCCTGTTTCGCTTCGAGGTCGCCAATGCACCAGGTGATGTCCGGGATTTCGATGCCGTAATCATCGCGCAGCATGCCGCGTGCCACAACCGCCGCCGTGTCATCATAGTTGTTCAGCCCGAGAGTCCGCCCCTTGAGATCCTTGGGCTGCCGGATCCCGCGATCCCGACGCACATAGATCGAAGCATGTCGAAACGTCCTCGACGGAAATACTGGCAGGGCGGTGTAGAGGGAAGAACCCCGGGAACACGCCATCATATAGCGAACGAACGAGAGTTCCGCGACCTCGAACTCTCCTGTTCCGAACGCACGGGGGAACAGTTCCTGCGGGCGGAGCACGGAACAGCACAACTCGCAACCGTCGATCCGAACCCGGCCATCGGCAATCGGCAACGTTCGGTCGTAGTTCCAGAATGCGACCGAGACCCTGAGCCTACCCATCAGGTGCTGACGACATCGCCCGTGGGAAGCTCGAAGAGGTTATCGGGCACGGTGCGTATGCGCGCGATGACCTCGCGGCTGGCGAGTACATCGGCGTATTTGGCGTCGAGGTCGCGCAGGTTGATGGCGTGCGATGCCTCCGACCTGTCGAAGCATCCATCCTCGACCATGGTGACGCGAAAGTTGTTGCTGAACGCGTCTGTCACGGTCGCACGCACGCAGCCGCTGGTCGCAACGCCCGCGACGATCAGCGTGTCCACCTTGAGATAAATCAGATAGCTTAGCAGGGGCGTGCCGAAGAATACGCTCGGCTTCGCCTTGACGATCACGATGTCCTGAGGCTGCGGGGCGATCTCATCGACGATCCGGTTGCCTCTATTCTCCTGCTCGTAGTTTTCGAGCGCGCGGTAGTTCTTCCACTTGCGGCTGGTGCAATCCCAGCCGTCGGGGCGGCGGCTGTTGGTGGAAAAAAAAATGGGTAGGTTACGCGCGCGGCACGCCTCGATCACCTGCCTGATCACGCCGACCGCTGCCCAGCCTTCCGCTCCGCAGGAGTTGCGCCAGGTCCGGATGGAATCCGTGACTTTCTCCGGTCGCGCGCCAAGGAAGTTATAGTTGACATCGACGATGAGGAAAGCGGGCCGCGCACCGAAACCGGCCTCTCGCCCGTATCCGGAGGTAGCGAACACCTCCTGGTCGCGCTCGGTGAGGAAGCGATCCCAAATCCGGCCGGTCATGTTACCTCCAGGTACCGCGTGGACGCATGGCTTCCTCCCGTTCGGCCAGACCGGGTCGGATCTGCGACCATCCTGCCCTCTGCAACCATAGCCTCATTCACGACTCTGCGGCGAAGTCCGCGGAATGGCTGCGGACGGGCATCGCGCACCCGAGCATCTTCCGACGCGATCAGGCGGTCGGGGTCACTCGGCCGCGGAACGGACGCGCTCCTCCCGCCGGGCGATCGCCTGCCGGCCGTAGCCTTTCCTGCCCAGCACGTGCCCGTTTGCATAT
>JBOHMN010000167.1:0-1915 GCA_050730175.1 Acetobacteraceae bacterium
GTGCCGATGCTGGTCATTTTCTGGGCGGCCGTGGCAGCATTCGTCATCGTGGCACTGCGCATGAGCGTGGGCGGGCGTCGTTTGTTCGGGTTCGGCGAAAGCCAGCTGGTCAGCTATCTCTCCGGAGCCAGAAACGACCGCATCATCATCATCACGTACGTGCTCTCCGGCCTCGCGGCAGCGTTGACCGGCGTGCTCTACGCGGGATTCTCCGGCGCGAGCTTCCTCGGCATGGGCGATCAGTTCGTCCTGCCCTCGATCGCCGCGGTGGTGCTCGGCGGCACCTCCATTTTCGGCGGCAGCGGCGGCTATGGCGGCACGATCATCGGTGCGTTCTTTCTCACCGTGCTGACGACGATGCTCGCGATCGTCAATCTCTCGGCAGGCGTACGCGATATTGTCTATGGACTGGTGATCATCGCCGCCCTGCTGCTCGGTCACCTTTCGCAGCGCGAGACACGTTGAAGGATCGTCGTAAGAAGATGCCGACCACGCTTCCCATCATCGACGCCCACCATCACCTTTGGGATCTTACGCGCAACCACTACCCGTGGCTCGAGGCGCGGCCGCTTGGCCCGAGTGTCGCAGGCGATCTGGCGCCGATCGCCAGGAGTTACCGCCTCCAAGACTATCGCGCCGACATCAAGCATTGGAATGTGACCAAGTCGGTGCACGTGGAATGTGGCTGGGACCCGGCCGATCCGGTCGGGGAGACCGCGTGGTTGCAATCCGTCGCCGACGCGCACGGCTTTCCGCATGGCATCGTAGGCCACGCCGTCCTCGACGCTCCCGGAGTGGAAGCCGTTCTTGCCGGCCATGCCGCCTTCCGGAACTGCCGTGGCATCCGGGATATCGTCAACTGGCATCGCAACCCGGCAAAGACCTACGTCGAGCGACCGGGCCGGCTTCGCGATCCCAACTGGCTTGCCGGCTTTGCGCTGCTGAAGAAATACGATCTTTCCTTCGACCTGCAGCTCTATCCATCACAAATGCCGGATGCCGTTTCTCTCGCGCGTGCCCACCCGGATACGCCGATCATTCTTAACCACGCCGGCATGCCGCTCGATCGCGACGAAGCCGGGATCAGCACGTGGCGGGCCGGCATGAAACGGCTTGCCGAAGCGCCGAATGTTGCCGTGAAGGTTTCCGGGCTCGGCATGGTCGACTGGCACTGGACGCAAGCAAGCATCCGCCCGTTCCTGCTCGAAACCATCGCCATCTTCGGGACCAGGCGGGCGATGTTCTCAAGCAACTTCCCGGTGGACAAGTTGTACAGCGACTTTGATACGCTGTACGGCGCCTTCGATTCCATCACGGCTGACTTCAGCGCCGATGAGCGGAACCGTCTCTTCTCTGACAACGCCCGGCATTGGTACCGCCTGTGAGCGGCGGCCTCAGCTATCGGCGAAGACGAGATGCTGGACCCGGTTTCGCTCGATAAAGTCCCAGTCGTATGTGACGCCGAGCCCGGGCCCGTCCGGCACCGGCACGGTGCCGTCCGCGGCAACCGCCGCCGGCTGGTCTGAATAGCCGTCAATATAAACCGGCGGCACGAGATTCGGCATATCCGGGCCGCTCAGGGCCAGTTCGTAGAAATGCGTATTCGGCGTTGCCGCGATTACCGCGCGGTGCGCCGGGCCACAGGCGTGATACTGGAGGTCGATGCCGATGGCCTGACAGAAATGCGCGATCTTCATCGCGCCGGTAATACCCATGTCGTACTCCGGATCGGCATGGATCATGTCGGCGCCGCCGGCGAGGATGAAGGCGGCCTTGCTCTCGATGCCACGGATATGCTCGGAGACCAGGAGCGGGGTCTTGAGACGTTCGCGCAGGCGCTTATGACCCTCCGCCGCGATCCCGGAATCGCGGTACGGGTCCTCATACCAGAAAAAGTCGGCGGCATCGCAGGCGC
>JBOHMN010000168.1:0-4010 GCA_050730175.1 Acetobacteraceae bacterium
TATTCTGATCTCTGCGCTTCGAAAATAATTGCACGGGGCTTACTGATCTCTAATTTTTGGTGTCTGCACGACGCGTGCGGCTGCCGACGGTATGCCAAGGGGGTATGAGGTATACGTAAGGTGGACTGCTCGGCCGCCGCAGATCGCAGCCGCCGGGAGCAGAAGAAGGGGGCACTCCTGTGCCAAGCGCACCCAACCAACCGCCCTGGCGAATCGACAACGGTCTGAAACACAGGAGTCATTCCAGGCGATCCAGGCTCCCAGCTACTTTGGCACCCTGGCTTGCTGACCGTCCGACAGGCTAATTCCCCGAGTCTGATGCACCCCCAGAATTCTGCCGTTCTCTGCGTGCGATGCTCTCGATCATGTCGGAGATCACCTGCTTGCCTCCCACCGACAGGTTGGCGAGCGACCGCAGTGCGACGCTGCTTATGCCCTCCTCCCGCATTAGCGCCAGTAGCGCAACCTGATCGGCGATCGACTCCGACTTCTCGCCTTCGCCGAAGTACCCGATCGGCACCTTGAAGAAGGTCGCCAGGGCAGTGAGTGTCTTGAACGTCGGGTTAGTGCTGCGGCCAGTGCGCAGCTTCCAGACGCTCGTCCCTGACAGATCTTCCCCTGTCACCGCAGTGATCGCCCGCGCGACATCGTCGTTGGTCTTCGGGTACGGCTGACCCGCTGGCCACATGTGCTGGATCAGCCACTCGATCTTCTCGCCAAGAGAACGCGGCCCGAGCTCCGCCGACTCCGGCGGCACGTCCGCAGTCATCGGGACCACCTGCCCCCGGTTGACTCGAAGCAACCAATCATCCGTTCATTGATTATAATTGACAACGCGCCATCCTATCCCTTACGCTCATCTCATCAACTTTAATCGATGGCACCTGGCAGCGGAAGCCGCCAGTCGATGACACGCGGAGATGCCGATGCTCTTCCGCATCGCGCCTCCTCATGGGGGACATTCAATGACCACGCTGACCCCGCCGCTCGACGGTGAACTCAACGGCAGCGCCAGGCGCATGATCATGCCTCCGCAAGCGCCACCGCGCATGGCTGGTCACGCGAGCATGGCCATCAAGATTGCGATAGGCGCCATCACCCCTTTGATCTGCCTCCTGGCCATGCTCGGCGGCATCGGCTCGTTCGCCACCATCCGCCAGTTGGCCGTCCCCTGGTTCAGCTCGACAGCGTGGATCGTGCCTGTCGGCATCGACATCGGAATCCTCGCCCTCCTTGCGTGGGACCTGCTGATCGAGTACCTCGGCTTCCCATGGCCCGTGCCCCGCTGGGTCGCCTGGGCGTTCATCGGCGCGACGGTCTACCTCAACATCGCCGCTGCGCACGGCAACCTGACCGCAGCCGTCATGCACGCCGCGATGCCCCTGCTCTTCATCACCGTCGTGGAGGCCATCAGGCACCTGCTCCGGCAGTTGACCGGTCTTGCCACAGGTACCCGGATCGAGCGCATCCCGGCCTCCCGCTGGCTGCTTGCCCCTCGTTCCAGCTTTCTGCTCGCCCGCCGAATGGTGCTGTGGCAGGTCACCAGCTACCGCCACGGACTTGCACTTGAATACCAGCGGCTGCAAGCGGTCGCCCGCCTCCAGGAGACCTACGGCCAGTACCTGTGGCGTTGGAAGGCACCGCTTCGCGACCGCCTTGCGCTGCGCCTCGCCTCAGCCGGAACCGCGATCGACTTCGGAGGCATCAGCCCGGTTGACGGTGCCGAATCAATCGCAGCAGCCGACCCACCCGCCGAGCAGGCGTCACCAGCGGAAAAGCTGCTCAGTCACCTGCCCCAGCGATGCCTAACCGAACCGCCCAGAACCCTCGGGCTGCCGAATGATCCCGACCGGATCCTCGTCGCAACGGCGGCCGAGATCCTGCGAAACGCCGAGCGTCAAGGCATTCGCATCAGCCAGGCGGCTTTGGCCAGAAAGCTCCGCAAGCGCGGGCACCGCGTCGCTAACGAGCGACTGCGCTGGCTCGTGACCACGGTTCAAAGGACCCCTCCATCCCACGGGGCGTCCTAGAAGTTCCACCACGGGGGTAGTCATGATCAGCGCGCCAGCAATCGCCCTGAACGACCAAGATACGCAAAATGAGCAGCCTGATCCCGAACCACAGTCGACAGGCACGGCTCCAGGGCAGCTCCTGTTCAAGATCCCCGAAGTGATGCGGATGCTGCGTATGAGCCGCAGCATGATCTACGAGCAGATCCGATCCGGCCGCCTGCACACGGTCAAGCAGGGCCGCGCGACGTTCATCACGTTCTCCGCCATCGCCGAGTACATCTCGCTGCTTGAGCGCGAAGCACAGGCAGCTCACTGAGTCCTCTCTGCACGCAGCCAATCGACTGTGTGCCCGCTATTTCAACGAGGAGTAGGGAGAACCATGCCTCGACGCGTCGAAGGGTCCAGAGCGCCCAACGGCCGGTCATCGATCTATCTCGGTGCCGACGGACTCTGGCACGGTTGGGTCACCATGGGCACAAAGAGCGACGGTTCTTTGGATCGCCGCCACCGCACAGGCAAGACCGAGCCGGAAGTCACCAAGAAGGTACGGAAGCTAGAGAACCAGCGCGACGCCGGGAAGCCGAGTAAACCAGGCAAGGTACCGACCTTCGAGGAGTGGACGACCTACTGGCTGACGACCGTGCTTCCCCTGGCCGGGCGGGCGCCCCGGACGATCGACGACTATAGGTCGAAGTGCCGCACGTGGATCTTCCCGAACATCGGCCGCCACCGGCTCGACCGCTGCTATCCCGAGCATCTCGAAGCCCTCTACGCAAAGATGGCCGCCGCGGGCAAGGCTCCCAGCCACATCCTCAAGGTCCATGCGATCATCTCCAGCTCGTACAGCGCCGCCATCAAACGCGGCAAGGTCTCCGCGAACCCGACCGTCATGGTCGATCCGCCGGAGCTCGGTGATTCCGAAAAGGAATCCTTTACCGACGACGAGGCACGCGCGATCCTGCGAACTGCCCGAAAGGGTGATAACTCCGCTCGATGGTCATTCGGCCTTTCCTGTGGCGTGCGGCAGGGCGAAGCCCTCGGCCTTCGCTGGACCTACCTCGTATCCCGGTGCGACCAATGCGGGCGCGTAGGTCCGCTCAGCGGCTCGTGGGATGACCCGCATTCGCTTCCCTGCCCGCGATGCGGCAGCAAATGCGCCGCCGAAGCGCGCATCTGGTTCCAGCTCCAGAGGCTCAAGTGGCGGCACGGTTGCGAAGACGTCAAACAGTGCACCGAAGGAAAACACCGCAGACCTTGCCCAAAGGATTGCCCGAAGGCGGCCAGGAATTCCGGCCGACGGCACAAGTGCCTCCTGGCTGGCGATGACCGGCTATGCCCGAAAAACTGCGAGCGGCATGCGAGCACCTGCCCGCAACGGACAGGCGGTGGCCTGGCCTTCCGCCCAATCAAGGAAAAGCGGAAGAAGACCATCCCGCTCGCGCCGGAAATCGTGGAGGTCCTGCGAGACCAGTACGAGACTCAAGAAAGACAGAGGGCACTCGCGGGCGACTACTGGCAGGAATACGACGTCGTGTTCTCGCAACCCGACGGCAGCCTGATTGATCCCCGTGACGACTGGGAGGAATGGGCAGACCTCCTAGAGGAAGCCGGGATAGCGCACAAGGGAACCCACGCTGCCCGCCACACGGCTGCCACTCTCCTCCTCGACCAAGGTGTAGCACTGGCCGTCGTGCAAGAAATGCTGGGCCACTCTGACATCCGAGTGACGCGGGGCTACACCCACGTCGCCTCGAAGCTGACCCAGGACGCGGCCCAGCGGATGGGCAAGACCCTCTTCGGGACAACTGCAACCGGAACTGCAACTGACGAAGCCCCGGAATCGGCCCCTCCGGCGAGAAGGCCGAGGTCAAAGCGGAGCCGCCTATCGGAATCGAACCGATGACCTACGCATTACGAGTGCGTCGCTCTAGCCGTCTGAGCTAAGGCGGCGTGGGGTCGAAGGAGCCGGCCCCGCCGCCGGACAGCTTACGGCACACC
>JBOHMN010000169.1:0-30136 GCA_050730175.1 Acetobacteraceae bacterium
TCGAGAAGCCGACCGAGATCTCGATTCTGCTCAGCCGCGGCGCACTCAGCGGGCTGCCGGCGAGTCCCAACCCTGACAACCCGGAGGGCGCATGGTCCTATCTGTTGCCAATGCCCGGACACGAATCGAACACCGGCTTCCGTACCGTCGTCATCGACTGGATGGCAGAGGGCCATCCGCCGTCGGACATTTATACGGTGCCGCACTTCGACTTCCATTTCTACGCGATCGGGGCTCAGGACCTGGAGCAGGTCAAATTCGGTGGGGCGGATGACCCGGCAGCCAGCTTAGCCGACTCTTCGCTGCTGCCGGAGGGTTACCAGGTGGTCGCCGAGACGGCAGTAGACAAAATGGGCGTGCACGCGATCGACACCGGCGCAGCCGATTTTCATGGCGAGCCGTTCACTGCTACATTTATCTACGGCTACTACGACGACAAATTGGTCTTTCTGGAGCCATTGGTCGCGCACGACTTCCTGCTCAGGAAGCCGAACTTCGCCGCAGCGGTGAAGACGCCGGCGCATATCAGCCTGGGCGGCCATTATCCGACCAGCTATAGGGTTCGCTACGATCCCGCCGACCAGGCATGGCGCATCAGCCTCACGGGCCTCGAACACCGTGCCGACGTTGCCGACAGCGCTGGCTGAACGCCGGCTGCACGCGGTCGCTCTCCCAACGCATTTCGGCCGTCTGCCGTATGGCCAAGCTGCCGGGTTCGCTCGGGTGCTCTTCGGCGACGATTCCGGGTGCCGGCATTTCGCTCGTGCCAGGCGGGGAGTGGCGAGTCCGATCGGTATTCTTTGCCCGATCGATCCGAGAGTCCGTTCAGGCACCGAGAAACCCGACTAGCCGCTTCGCCTCGGCGACGATCGGCCCCGCGATCTGCCGCGCGCGCTCCGCCCCTTGCTGCAGCACCGATTCGATGTGCGCTGGGTCGGCAAGCAGTCGGCCAGTCTCCGCCGCGATTGGCCCGATGGTCGCGACCAGCAGCTCGGCGAGGTCCTCTTTGAAGGCAGAAAATCCCTTGCCACCGTGCCCGGCGAGCACGCTCGCCTCGTCAGTGTTGGCCAGAGCTGCGTAGATGCCAACGAGATTCTGCGCCTCCGGCCGACCTTCCAGCCCGGCGGGTTCGCCCGGTAGCGGCGCTGCATCCGTGCGGGCGCGGCGGATCTTCTGTGCGATCGCATCGGCGGAATCGCTCAGGTTGATCCTGGTCTGATCCGAAGCATCAGACTTCGACATCTTCTTCGTTCCATCCCTAAGGCTCATGACACGCGCCGCCGGCCCCATGATCAGGGGCTCGATCGTAGGAAAGAAATTCGCGCCGTAATCGTGGTTGAATTTCTGCGCGATGTCATTTGCAAGCTCGAGATGCTGGCGTTGATCATCGCCGACGGGGACCGCCGTTGCATGGTAGGCAAGAATGTCGGCGGCCATGAGGTTCGGATAGACGTAAAGCCCGGCGGAAGCATTCTCGCGATCCTTGCCCGCCTTGTCCTTAAACTGCGTCATCCGGTTCAGCCAGCCGAGCCGCGCGACACAGTTGCATATCCACGCCAATTCCGCGTGCTCTGGTACCAGCGACTGCAGAAACAGAATCTGCCGTTGTGGATCGATGCCGCAGGCAATCAACGCGGCGGTCATCTCGCGCGACTGTGCGGCGAGCATCCTCGGTTCCTGCCATTGCGTGATCGCGTGCAGGTCGACCACGCAATAGATGCACTCGTGATCGTCCTGCAAGCCGACCCAGTTGCGGATCGCACCGAGATAATTGCCCAGGTGCGGGATGCCCGAAGGTTGGATGCCCGAGAAGATTCGCCGCATAGTTTGCTGGTCCGCCTGAACGCGCGCTGAATGTGGCGAAGTTGCCGTCCGGTCAACCCCGGGCGCGCGCGAGCCGTTGCTTGACCCTCCGCAGATCGAACGCGGCCAGTAGCTGCCCCAGGACGCCGTAGGTGATGAGACCGGCAAGAATGATCACCGCGAGCCGGAGCCAACCAAGTGCACCGTGCGCATGGGGCAGATGTTGCATGACTTGCCAGACGACAATGCCCATACAACCCGACGCGACGATCATGCGCGGAACCCGCCTTCTCAGCGCGCGGTCGAGGTAAAGAATTCGCTGGCGCAGCAGAAGCCAGCTAAGCCCGGCGGCGTTGCAGATGGCAGAAACGCTCGCCGCGAGCGCGATACCGGTCGCACCGAGCGGCGCCACGAAGATCACGATAAAAACGATGTTGACGACCAGTGCCGCTACGCCGACGCTGACCGGCGTCACCGTGTCGCCGCGCGCGAAGAAGCCCGGCGCAAGCACTTTCGCCAGCACCGTTGCTGGCACTCCCACTGCGTAGGCGAGGAGCGCCGCCGCGGTCGCCCTGGCGTCCGAGGCGCCGAACGCACCCCGCTCGAACAGCACCCGGATGATCGGCACGGCGGCAACGCCGAGCCCGACTGCGGCCGGCAGGGTCAGGGCGAGGGTGAACTCGATCGCCCGGTTGAGGGTGCGGTGGACGCTCAGTCGCGCCCCGGTGTGAACCTGGCGCGAGAGAGTGGGCAGCAGCGCCGTTCCGACCGCGACGCCGATCACGCCGAGTGGAAGCTGGTTCACGCGGGCGGCATAGTAGAGTACCGAGACCGAGCCGGGTCCGAGCAGGCTCGCCACGATCGTATCGACCGCAAGGTTGATCTGCGTCACGCCAACCCCGATGACGCCCGGCCCGATCCGGCGCAGCAAAAGCTTCACGGCCGGCGTCAGACGCGGCCGGAACAGCCTGAGGGTCATGCCGGTCCGGTGCGTCGCAACCGCCAGCAACACGAGTTGCGCGACGCCGGAGATCGTCACGCCGTAGGCCAGCGCATGGCCCGGCGTCGGCACATAGGGACTGAGAAAGAGCAAGGCCGCGATAAGGCAGAGATTGAACAGGATCGGCGCCGCGGCGGCTGCCGCAAAGCGGTTGAGTCCGTTCAATATGCTGGCGAACGCGGCCGCGAGACAGACCAGCATCAGGTAAGGGAAGGTGATGCGGGTGAGAGTGACGGCAAGCGCGAACTTCCCCGGAATTGCAACAAATCCCGGGGCGAGAACCAGCAGCAATGCGGGCGTGAAGAGCACGCCGGCCAGCGTGAACGCGCCAAGCCAGACGACCATCACGCTCATCACCTCCTCGGCGAAGCGGCGGGCGGCACGCGCTCCTTCGGTTGCCACTGCCCCGGCGAACGCTGGCACGAAGGCCGCGCTGAACGCGCCTTCCCCGAACAGCCGGCGAAACAGGTCGGGCAATCGCAACGCCACGAAGAACGCATCGGCGATCAATCCGGCGCCAAGCCGATCAGCGATCAGGATGTCGCGCAGGAAGCCGAACAGGCGGCTGGCAAGTGTCCAGAGGCCGACGGTCAGGGCACCTTTCAGCATGCTTCCATCAAGCGGCGGAGCCGGAGTGAAGGCAAGTGCGAAGTACGGAGCGTCAGGCTTGCTTCAGCTCGATCAGGTTGCGCCGAATCCTCCGGCCTCGATTCACCTTGTCCTCGATATAGCTTCCGTCGCCCCAGCGGACGGCGCGCGCCATCGCCTGGGCGTCCTCGAGGAAACGGGCGAGCATTTCCAGCAGCGCCTCGCGATTGTTGAGAAAAACGTCGCGCCACATCACCGGATCCGAGGCGGCGATGCGTGTGAAGTCGCGAAAGCCGGAGGCTGCGAACTGCAGTACCTCCCGGCGCGTCTCGTCGGCGAGGTCGTCCGCCGTGCCGCAGATCGTGAAGGCGATCAGATGTGGCAGATGGCTCACGATCGCGAGCACGCGGTCATGATGTGCGGCGTCCATCGTCTCGACCAACGCGCCGGTGCGCCGCCAAAGTTCGGTAATTCGCGCCACCGCTGCCGCGTCGGTGCCCGGCGGGGGGGTGAGGAGACACCAGCGCCCCTCGAACAGCGTCGCGAAGCCAGCGTCGGGACCGGAATGTTCGGTGCCCGCGACCGGGTGCGCCGGCACGAAATGCACGCCCTTCGGGACCAATGGCCCGACGTCGCGCAGCACCGACTGCTTGGTCGAACCGACGTCGGAGAGAATGGCGCCGGTTGCAAGATGCCCGGCGATAGCCTCGGCGATGCCACCAAGGACGCCAACCGGTGCGCAGAGGATGATCCCGTCGGCACCGTTCACTGCGGTTGCGGCGTCCTTTTCGTAGCGATCGCCGAGCGCGAGCGCCGCGGCGCGCGCCAGGACGGCCGGCGAGCAATCGTGGAGCACGAGCTCGCCCGCGATATCCCCCCTGGTACGCGCGAAACGCGCCAGCGAGCTGCCAATAAGCCCGATCCCGATCAGGGTGAGACGGCGAAAAAGGGTCTCAGGCATTGGCCGTGTCGCACGCCATGAAGGCAGTGAGTGCATCGGCAACCGCCTGGCATTGCTCGGCGGTGCCGATCGTGATGCGCAGGCACTGCGGCAGGCCGTAGCCCGCGGTACCGCGCACGATGATGCCCCGGGCACGCAAGGCAGCGTCCGCGCGGCGGGCCAGCACTTCGGTCGAGAAGTCGGCGAGCAGAAAGTTGCCTTCGCTGGGCCAGACCTTGATCCCGGCGGATTCCAGCCGCGCGGCTAGGCGGGCACGCCATTGCCGGTTATGGGCGCGGCCCTGTTCCACCCAGCCGGGTTCGGCCAAGGCAGCAATGCCTGCTGCCTGTGCCGCAGCGTTGACGTTGAACGGTTCGCGAACGCGATTGAGCACGTCGGCAATCGCCGCTGGCGCATAAGCCCAACCAAGCCGCATGCCACCCATGCCGAAGATCTTGCTGAACGTGCGCGTCATGACCGTGTTGTTCGCGCTCCTGACCAGCGTGATGCCGGGATCGTAGTCGGCGCGCGCGACATATTCGGCGTACGCCGCATCCACCACAAGCAACGCTTCGCACGGCAGCCCGGCGCGCAGCCGTGCCACGTCCGCGGCCGGCAGCATGCTTCCGGTCGGGTTGTTCGGGTTGGCAAGAAAGACGATCCGGGTTGCCGGAGAAACGAGCGCCAGCATCGCATCGACGTCGGCTGTGAGATTGCGCTCCGCCGCCTTCAGGACGCGTGCCCCGGCGAAGCGCGCGGCGATGCCGTAGATCGAGAAGCCGTGCGCGCTCATGATGATCTCCGTGCCCGGGCCGCTATAGGCGAGCGCAAGGAGGTAAATGAGATTATCCGAGCCCGCGCCACAGACGATCCGTTCCGGCTCCAAGCCGAATCGGCGTCCGATCGCCCGGCGCAGTTCGCTTGCCGTCCCGTCCGGGTAGAGGTGCATGGTCGGGGCCAGCGCGGCGAAGGCCACACGCGCCCCCGGCGGCGCTCCGAACGGTCCTTCGTTCGAAGAGAGCTTGATCGTCCGGTTGACGCCCGCAAGCTTGGATTCCCCGCCAACATAGGGCGAAATTCTCAGGATTTCCGGGCGCGGGTTGGGAGCGCTAAGGATCGTCATGCGGGTTCCACCGGGATCGCATAGGCGCCGAGCAAGAGCGGCTGCTCCACCAGGACGTCAAGGCCGGGAAGCCGCGGGTCGTCTTCCTTGACGAAGCCGCCCACCTCTGCCAGCGCGCGGGCAAGCCCGGATGCACGGTCGCGCTCGATCAGGACCAGTCCGGGAACAAATCCGGCGGCGTGCAGGAGGGCGATCAGCCGGGCTCGGCTGAGTTCGGGCGGCAACGTCAGGCCGAGCAGGCTGCGGTCGCTGGACGACGGATCAGGCTGAGACGTCGAGAGCACAAGCGCTGTCAGCGGCGGGCTGCCTTCCGGCCGGGGCGTCCAGAAGGGTAGACGGGCGATGATACGCGCCCGCGGAGACTGGCGCCCGCCGAGAGTTTGCCACCATCCGCTGGCTTGGTCCGCTTCGGCCGGAAAGGGCAACACGGCGACAGTCGCGCCGGTCGCCAGCTCGGCGATCGTGCGGGCCGCGGAGCGACGGACCCGGAGTGGGGTGAGAGCCCCGAAGTGCTCGCGTGCGAGCGCGGAATACCCTCCAGCCGCGTCGGCCTCGCAGAGGGCTACCGTAAACGCCCCTTGCATCGCGGTAGTTCCGGCCAAAAGCTCGCGCCAGATGCGGACGATCGTCGCCCGGGGAAGCGGCCCGCGATGCTGCGCGAGGCGGCGGCGGATGATCTCGGCCTCACGCCCCGGCCTGAGTGCGTTCCCCGTTTTCAGGCCCTGGCGAACCAGCCGCGCCACGACCTCCGAGCGCTCGATCAGGAGTTCGTGCAAGCCTTCGTCAAGGCGGTCGATCTCGTCACGAAGCGCCTCGAGCCCCCAGTCGCCGGGTTCATTCGGGGGATCATCGGCGGCGGGAAGAGGGGCAGGCATGCACATTCCTCGGGGAACGAGAGTGGATAGCCGAACGCAAGGAAGCTGCCTACTGCCCGCCTCTTTGCCGGCAACCTTGCCGGCCAGGCTCGGTGCAGCCTATGCAGGGTGCATGATGATTGCCGACAGCGGCGCCCAGGTCGCGCACCAGTCAGTGCATTTTGCGGAAGGGCTCGCGCTCGACTGCGGCATCGAGCTTCGCGAGGTGACGGTTGCCTATCGCACCTACGGCCGGTTGAATCGGGAACGAACGAACGCAGTGCTGGTCTGCCATGCCCTGACCGGCGATCAGTACGTGGCCGAGACCCACCCGGCAACCGGCAAACCCGGCTGGTGGGACGCCGTCGTCGGACCGGGCAAACCGGTCGATACTGGGCGTTTCTTCGTGATTGCCGCCAATGTGCTCGGTGGCTGCATGGGGTCGACCGGGCCGCTCAGCATCCGTGACGATCAACCCGAATCTGGCCGCGCGCTCCTCTGGGGTACCGATTTTCCTCCGGTGACGATCCGCGATATGGTTCGCGCTCAGAAGCGGCTGATCGAGCATCTCGGGATCGGGCGTCTCTTTTGCGTACTGGGTGGCTCGATGGGGGGTATGCAGGTGCTGGAGTGGGCGGCCCTCTATCCCGATTGCGTCTGGTCCGCCGTGCCGATCGCCACGGCCTCCTATCACAGCGCGCAGAATATCGCCTTTCACGAAGTCGGACGGCAGGCGATTTTCGCCGACCCCGACTGGGAGGGCGGCCGCTACTGGGAGCACGGTAAGGTGCCGGCGCATGGCCTGGCCGTGGCGCGCATGGCGGCGCACATCACCTACCTTTCCGAGCAGGCCCTGACGCGCAAATTCGGGCGTCGCCTTCGCTCCGGGCCATCCCTCACCCTGTTCCATGATCTCTTCGAGGTGGAGAGCTACCTGCGTCACCAAGGCTCGACTTTCGTCAGCCGCTTCGACGCCAATTCCTATCTCAGCATGACCCGGGCAATGGATTTCTTCGATCTGGCGGCGGAGTACGGTAGCGATCTCGCCCTGGCCTTCGCGGGTTCGCGGACGCGCTTCTGCGTGATCTCGTTCAGTTCCGACTGGCTGTTCCCGACTGCGCAATCCCGCGCCATCGCCCGCGCCCTCAACCGAGCCGCCGCGAACGTGAGTTTCGTCGAAGTGGAAAGCGATAAAGGGCACGACGCCTTCCTGCTCGACGAGCCGGCCTTCCACCGTACGCTTTCGGGATTCCTCTCTGGTTCGGCAGTGGCGGCTGGCCTCTGATGAATGCCGAGCCTAACCTCACGGCGCCAAACGGCATCCGCTACGTCGCCAAGAATCTCAGGCTCGATCTTCACCTGATCGCCGGGATGATCGCGCCACGCTCCCGCGTGCTCGATATTGGCTGCGGCGATGGCACGCTGATCGCCTATCTGGCCCGCGAACGCGGCTGCGACGCGCGCGGCATCGAAGTCGACATGGCGGAAGTGGCAGAAGCGGTGGCGCGCGGGCTTACCGTGATGCACGGCGACGCTGACATCGACCTTGCGCATTATCCCGACCAGGCGTTCGATTATGTGGTTCTCTCGCGCACCTTGCAGGCAGTGGAACGGCCGCGCGAGGTGCTGCGCCAGATGCTGCGGATCGGTGCTCATGCCGTCGTCAGTTTCCCGAATTTCGGGCATTGGCGCGTGCGTTGGCAACTCTTCTCGCGCGGCCGGATGCCGCTCACTCCGACCTGGGACCGGCCATGGTACGAGACGCCGAATATCCATCCCTGCACGATCCGCGATTTCTTCCAGCTGTGCGCCGCCGAGGGCTACCGCGTCGAATCCTGGCTCGCTGCGGACCAGGCGGGCACGCGCGCTCCCTGGCGGCACGCGTCGCGCTTGGCCAACCTGCTCGGTGAGCAGGGACTTTTCGTGCTGCAAAGGTCTCCGAACGGAATGAAGGATAGACTCGCGTGAACGCCGATCGAATGATCGATCCAGCCGCCATGCATGCCCGGCTGTTGACCATCGACACGCACATCGACATTCCCTGGCCCGATCGCGGCGATGCATTCGGACCGAGCACGCGGCGCGTTGATTTCGCGAAGATGCAGGCCGGCGGGCTGAAGGCCGGTTGCTTCGCCGCCTTCGTGCCGCAAGGCCCGCGCGATGCCGAAACCGGGCAGAAAGCGTTCAAGCGGGCTTGCGCGATGCTCTCTGCCATTGCTGCGATGGCCGGGAGCCACGGCAGCATCCAGGCCCGGCTCGCGCAGAGCGCCGCGGACATCGAAACAATCGCACGCGAGGGCGCAATCGCGGTCGTGGCGGCAGTCGAGAACGGATACGCGATCGGCACCGACCTCACACATCTCGATGCGCTGGCCCGCCTCGGCGCGCGCTATCTCACCCTGACACACAACGGCCATAATGCGCTCGGTGACGCCGCGGTCCCTCGCGCTGACCTCGGTGATACAGCGGCGCTGCACAATGGGCTTTCCGAATTCGGACGCGCCGTGATTGCGCGCATGAATGCGCTTGGAATGGTGGTCGATGTCTCGCACGCGGCGAAGAGCACGATGCTCCAGGCCGTTGCCGCGTCCCGTGCGCCCGTCGCCGCCACGCATTCTTCCATTCATGCGCTTTGCGCGCATCCACGCAACCTCGATGACGAGCAGCTCGACGCCCTCGCTTCCTCGGGCGGCGTGGTGCAGATCACGGCGATGCCGGCATTCCTGCGTCGCCATGCGAAGACCGCCGAAGTCAGCGTCGCCGATTTCGCGGATCATATCGATTACGCAGTCAGGCGGATCGGCATTGCCCATGTCGGCATTTCATCCGATTTCGACGGCGGTGGCGGTCTCAATGGTTGGCACGATGCGTCCGAAAGCCCCAATCTTACCACGGAGCTGCTGCGCCGCGGTTATGATGAGGAAGCAGTGGCGGCACTCTGGGGCGGCAATTTCCTCCGCGTGATGCGCAAGGCAGAGGCACTGGTTGCGCAGCACGCGCGATGAGTGCCTTCCGCACCGTCACTTTGCCAGACGGGGGCCCCGTGCCCGCACTCGGCCAGGGCACGTGGCATATGGGAGAGAACGCGGAAATTGCACCCAGAGAGGTGGCAGCGCTGCGTCTTGGCCTCGATCTCGGCCTGGCGCTGATCGACACCGCCGAAATGTACGGCTCGGGCGGCGCGGAGCGCGTGGTTGCAGAAGCCATCAGCGGCAGGCGCGACGAAGTGTTTCTGGTTTCGAAGGTCCTGCCGGGCAATGCATCGATGCGCGGCACGATAGCCGCCTGCGAGCAGAGCCTCAAGCGTCTTCGCACCGATCGCATCGATCTCTACTTGTTGCATTGGGTGGGCAGCATCCCTCTGGAGCAGACGGTCGCAGCGTTCGAGGCGCTTCGTGCCGGCGGCAAGATCCGGCACTGGGGTGTTTCAAACTTCGATGTTGCGGATATGGAAAAGCTTGTGAAAGTGCGCACCGGCGACCTGGTGGCGACCAACCAGGTACTCTACAATATCGCGCAGCGGGGAATCGAGTACGATCTCCTTCCGTGGTGCGCCGACAGAAAGATACCCATGATGGCCTACACGCCACTCGGCCAGGCCGGGCGGATGCTCCGCTCGCCCGCGCTGGCAGCGGTTGCCGCGCGCCACGGCGTGACCCGGGCGGCGGTCGCACTTGCTTTCCTCCTCGCGCGACCCGGAATGATTGTCATCCCGAAGGCAGCCCGGGCGGAGCATGTGCGCGCGAACGCAGTGGCGGCCACGCTCCGGCTGGAGGCGGAAGACCTGGCCGAGCTCGATGCGGCGCATCCACCACCGCAGCGCAAACAGCCGCTCGCGATCCTCTGATAGATCCGCCCCCCATTCTGGAAACGCGCCCCCAACCCACGTAATCTCCAGCTTTTGTGGCAGGCGGAGGTGAAGATGACGCAGCCGTTCGATCGGGCGGCCGAGGATCTCGGCAACATCGTGCATCTCGAGCACGTCAACACGCGCGTTCCGGACCAGGGCGTTGCTACCCTCTTTTACGTCTCCGGCCTTGGCTTGACACGCGATCCTTACCTGATGACAGGCACCGACAACATGTGGGCGAATGTCGGCACGAGCCAGTTCCACCTGCCGACCGGCGAGCCGCAGACGCTGCGTGGCGTAACCGGAATTGTCCTTCCTGACCGCGCCCAGCTGTTGCGCCGCCTTGAGCGCGTGCGCGCGCTGCTGGCCGGGACAGCGTTCGACTTCCGCGAGGAAGACACTTCCGTGCTTGTCACGTCACCCTGGGGAAACCGTATCCGCGTCCATGAACCTGACCGCCGCTTCGGGTCGATCACGCTCGGTCTCCCCTACGTCGCCTTCGAGGTGCCGCGCGGTTCTGCCGAAGGCATCGCGGGCTTCTATCGGGAGGTGTTCGCGACGCCCGCTTCCGTACAGCAAGATGAGAGCGGCATCTCGGCAAGCGCCATGGTCGGGGTCGATCAGTTTTTCTGTTTTTTGGAGACGGACCGCGCGCCGCCACCGTTCGACGGCCACCACGTACAAATCTACATCGCCAACTTTTCCGGCCCGTACCGGTGGCTGCTCGATCGGAACCTGATCACCGCGGAGGATAGTCAGCACCAGTGGCGTTTCCGGCAGATCGTGGATCCGAAAGATCAGCGACCGCTCTTCGAAATTGAGCACGAGGTGCGCAGCATGCGCCACCCCTTCTTCAACCGCCACCTCGTAAACCGTGATCCCGGGCAGACCAATCGCTCCTACGCGCCCGGGCATGAAGCCTGGCGCTGGGCGATGGCCGGGGTCGGTTAGGAGCGGCTTCTGGGACTGCAGGGTTTCGATCGAAAGCCTGCTCCGGGCGCTCAGTGCAGGGCCTTGCGGCGGGCAACGGCGTCGGCTACGGCGTCGGAAACAGCGGCCTGTGCCGCCCCCTTCTGCTGCCTGAGCCCTTCAACGACGCCGAGTCGATCCGCCTCCGGCCGGTTCTGGCTCATCTTCCACTTGCCTTCGAGGCGCGTGATCGCAAGGCGGAAGCCGACAATCCCCTTGAGTTGCGCGGCAATGAAGTCTTCTGGTGCGTCGCTGACCGCCCACGGTGTCGGAAACGTTCCCTCGTGGATTTTCGTAAGCCGGCTGACCAGCTCCAGCAATTCCTCCCGATCGTCGAAGAAGACGAGCCGCCCATACGCATGCACGGCAATGTAGTCCCACGTCGGCACCACCTTGCCCGTCTCGCGCTTCGTCACGTACCAATTTGGGCTGATATAAGCGTCCGGGCCCGGAAAGATGGCCAGCCCCTCTACCTCCGAGGCTTTTGTGCGCCATTGCGTGTTGGCGCGAGCGACGTGGCCGAGCAGCCTCCCATGCGTCCCCACCGCAGCATCGAGCAGCATCGGCACGTGGCTCGCAATGATGCCATCCGGAGCCTCGCTGACCAAAATCGCCAGGCCCGTTGCGCGCATCGCCGCCCACAATGTGTCGAGGCGGTCTTCGCGGAACACTGGGGGAACGTACAATGGCATTTCTCCGCCTGTAGCAACGACCGAGAATGCCAGATGCGCCGCGCAGGGCAAGTGCCCTTGTTGCGCGCCGCGCATCCCTGAGCCCCGGAGCGGGATGGGCGCTATCCGATCCGCCTCACGCGATCGGATCAGAGATAGCGGAACGGCTCCGCCGACGGCGTCCAGCGAATGTGCCCGTTCTCTTCGAGATCGGCGGCGAGATACGGCGTCGCCCCGGGAGCGACCTCCGTCGCGCCCGAAATGCCGCCCGGATCGATCGTGATCGAGATCCGCGAAGGCTGCAGCGGTGCCTCGACATCGATGGCGTCGGCCCGGGAGATTCGCAAATCCGTTCGCACGCCCGCCCGATCAAACACTGCCCGGCCGTTCACTTTGATTTGCACGCGCTGACCGGCAAACCCGTCGTGCAACGCGATGTGAAGTTTCGGCATCTGATCGTAAATGCAATCTGCGAAGTGTTAAGATTCCAGTGCGCCGGCTTCGACGCTTGCCCTCCACCGAGAGCGGCATCTCTCGGCACCAGAGCCCTGTAGTTTTGATGGCCTGCGCATCCCCCTACATCCCTTGCCATCGTCAACGAACGAGATCGCAAGCCACTGGGCGGCACGGCCGGGCCCAGCCGGGCCGCCCAGATGAACGCAAGCGGAACTCGGCCCCGACCCGCTAACGGCGCGAGTCACGCTGCCCGCTCTGGTCGAGCATGATGCGGTAGAGGCCTGGGCCGAGATCATGGAGCTGGCACACGACCTGCCACATCAACCATTGCGGTTCGTTTCGGTAAAGCGAGAAGTGGCGCACCATCGACGCGTGCAGCTCGGAGTCCGACCAGGTGTGGTTGGCACCAGCTTCGCCGGCGCAGGCGCCGCCCAGATTGGTCGCCGTGGAATCCTGAGCTCGACAACAGGGTGCGCGGCCGACCATGTGAAGCGGCCAGACCCCCGCGCGATCATCATCGTCGACGTCAATGTAACGGCCGGGCCATCGACGATGAACGAGCAAAGTAAGCCACTGTGCCACCCGAGACAGTATAAAAATCTCCGCTGAGCTTGCGCAGCGTATGGCTACGGTCGACGTCGACCCTGAGTTCCAACTGGAACGCACCGGACGTCCCGCGGTAGCGCCCGCTGACATTCTGGTAGATCGGGAGAGGCGGCGGCAGGGGCACCGGGCGTGGCAGCGGAATGATTGGGCTCGGTGCCGCCTCCGGTCCGGTGAAAGCCTGAATGGCCGGCGCCTCGGTCGCGCCGTCACTCTGGTAGCGCGTCGAGATCTCGGCTAGCTGGACGTTCGCTTGAGACTCTTGTGGATCGCCAGGCGGCGCGGCTAGGGTTGTCCCCGTTGGATCGAACATATCCATTTGCATCCTCGTTGACGTTACTCGTTGACAGGCCGTCGAAGTTTCAATGCCGATATTTCCGCGCCCTCCTCCGCGCTTTGCCGGCAGGTAACCGGATGATGACGCTAGGTCTGTTGCAGCGGGTGTCGGCAGTATGACAAATCATGTCAGCCGCCACGGCTTGTTCCGGATGCCCGCGCTGCGGCTGGCGGACCGTCGCCGGCGGAACGCGCCGCTTGCTGCTTCGACAGCCGCGGACCGCGCTGGACCCGGACAAGAGCTCACGGATCGAAAGGAGCAACAGGATGCCACTCAGGATGGAACCACGAAGCCCACCCGATGCCGCCGCTTACGATAAGCTTCCCACCCTCGTTCTGCAGGGTGGCGGTGCTCTCGGCAGCTATCAGGCCGGAGTTTATCAGGCACTTGCCGAGGCGCGGATCTTGCCGGACTGGGTTGCCGGTACCTCGATCGGCGCGATCAACGCCGCCATCATCGCCGGGAACGAACCTCGCCACCGGCTCGATCGGCTCAGCGAATTCTGGGAAACGGTCACCGCGTCCTCGATGGGCTGGCCGGAATGGCCCGACACGCTGTTCGGCGATGCGCATAGCCAGGCTGGAGCAGTTCCCGCTCTACTGTTCGGGCAGCCGGGATTCTTCGAACACTGGACCCCGGCGTCTTGGGTGTTGAGCGGTTTTTCTCCGAGCCTTTACGACACTGCCCCCCTGCTTCCGACACTCGAACGGCTGGTCGATTTCGACCGGATCAATGGCGGGAAAACCCGCGTCAGTGTCGGTGCGGTGAACGTGCGTACGGGCAGCATGGTGTACTTCGACAGTCGGGAAATGCGAATCCGGCCGCAGCACATACTGGCGAGCGCCGCGCTGCCGCCCGGGTTCCCGGCGGTGGAGATCGATGGGCAGTTCTACTGGGACGGCGGCCTCTATTCCAACACACCGCTCGAGCATGTGCTCTCGTACTATCCGCGGCGCAGCAGGCTCGTTTTTCAGGTGGATCTCTTTCCCGCCTGCGGCTGCCTGCCGCGGACGCTGGACGAAGTCATCGAACGAACCAGCGATATCCGCTATTCCAGCCGCACCCGCATGGTCACTGACGAGCTACGTACCCTGCACGATATCCGCCACAACCTTAACCTTTTGCTCGAATCCTTGCCCGAGGCGTTGAAAAACCAACCCGCCGCGAGAGCCCTCGGCGAGATTGCTTGCGTGACGACGATGGATATCGCGCAGATCATCTATCGCCCGGACGAACCGCAGGGAGCAACCAAAGACTTCGCGTTCAGTCGCCGCACGATGCGCCGACGCTGGCAGCGGGGCGTTTTCGACGCACGCCACACGATCGAGGCGGCGCCCTGGCTCGCGCCGCAGGACCCCGAGATCGGAGTACGCATCTTCGACGTGATCGGGCGCGCACGCCATGCGCCCGCGACAGCCGCGCAGGCGGCTCTCAGACCGGCGTGAACATCGGCAGCGCCGCGCCGCCCTCCGTGGGTTTGCAGACAAGGCGAACATTCATGCCGATGCGGAGGGCCGCGAAATCCCAGTCGACGATATTGGTCAGCATCGTCGGCCCCTCGTCCAGAGTGACGTAGGCAATCGCGTAGGGCACCGGCGCACGCTGCATCACGCTGAAGGAGTAGATGGTGCCCTTGCCGGAGGCTGCCTGCCACTCCAGGCGATCGCTGAAGCAGAACGGGCAGAGCGCGCGCGGGTAATGATGCGCCCGCCCGCAGGTGGTGCAGCGCCTGAGCAGGAGCACCCCCTTCTTCGCCGCTTCCCAATAGGGGCTGGTCTCGGGATTCGCTTCCGGAGCGGGGAGGGTGCGCGGCCCCATGCTGTTTACTCGCGCTCCATGATGAGCGTCGCGCTGCCGTGGCGCGAGCCGAGCACGCCGCCCGTCCCCTGTGCCAACGCGAGCGTGCAGTCCTTTACCTGTACGGCGGGATGCGCCTCGCCGCGCAACTGCCGGACCGCCTCGATCACCTTCGTCATGCCCCCGCGATTCGCAGGATGATTGTTGCAGAGTCCGCCACCATCGGTGTTGAAGGGAAGCTTTCCCACTCCGGAGATCAGGTTGCCGTCAGCAACGAAACGTCCCCCTTCGCCCTTCGGGCAGAACCCAAGATCCTCGATCTGCATCAGGACGGTGATCGTGAAGCTGTCATAGATCGAAGCGTAGCGGATGTCCGCCGGTTTCACTCCCGCTTCGGCGAAGGCGCGCGGGCCTGACCAGCGGGCGCCGCTGAATGTGAGATCGACGTCTCCGCCGCACTGTCCCTTCGGTGCCTCGCCGGCGCCGACGATTTTCACCCTGGGGCGCTTCAATTCCTTCATGATCTCAGGGGCAACGACGACAAGCGCGCCGCCGCCATCGCTGATCACGCAACAATCGAGCCGGTGCAAGGGGGAGGCGACGATCGGCGAATCGATCACATCCTGCACGGTGACGACATCACGCAGCATGGCGTTGGGGTTGTGCTGTGCATGCTGCGACGCCGCGACCTTGATCCAGGCAAGCTGCTCGCTGGTCGTGCCGTACTGGTACATGTGACGCATCGCGCACAACGCGTACATGTTGACGACGGTTGGACCGTATGGGTATTCGAACTGGATGTCTGGCTGGGCCGGGTTGCCGGGACGCGGCGCCGTCCCGGTTGCCATTCCCTCACTCCGCGGCCGCCCGGCAAGCGTGATCAGCGCCACGCTGCACTTGCCAAGCGCGATCGCTTCGGCGGCGTGCGCTACATGCACCAGGTAAGAAGAACCGCCGGTATCTGTTGAATCGACGTGGCGCACACGGAGATTGAGATAATCCACCATCGAAAGCGGTCCCATCCCAGGGGCGTCGCCCGCGCAGAAATAGCCATCTACGTCAGCCTTGCTGAGGCCCGCATCGAGAAGCGCACCCTTGGCACATTCCGCATGCAGCTGCGCAACCGACTTGTCGGCGGCTTTGCGCGTAGGGTGCTCGAATGCGCCGGCGATATAAGCCTTCCCCTTGATCGTCATGCGCCGCGCCGCCTCGGACCGTCCGGGGGAGGCTAGATGCGTGCCACGCCGAGTGTCAAGGCAAGACACGTGCGCAGCATTGCATGCGGTCGGAGCTGCGGGTTGACACCTGAAGCATCATTGGGAATGGCTGTCGGCGACGACATCTCGTGTCTTGTGGAGCGATGGATGGCAGACCTTTCGACGTTTCCGATTACTTCGCGCTGGCCGGCCACGCACCCGGATCGCGTCCAGCTGTACTCCCTGCCGACTCCGAACGGCGTCAAGATATCCATTATGCTGGAGGAGACCCAGCTGCCGTACGAAGCGCATCGGGTCGATATTGGCGCCAACGAGTCCTGGACACCGGAATTCCTTTCCCTCAATCCGAACGGGAAGATTCCCGCAATCATCGACCCTGACGGGCCGAATGGCGCACCGTTTGGTCTGTTCGAATCGGGTGCTATCCTGCTCTATCTCGCCGAGAAGACGCACGGGTTCTTGCCGGCGGATCCCGCCTTGCGATACGAGACCATTCAGTGGGTCTTCTTCCAGATGGCCAACGTCGGACCGATGTTCGGCCAGCTTGGCTACTTCCACAAGTTCGCCGGGCGCGAAATTGCCGACAAGCGCCCGTTCGAGCGCTACCGTGACGAGTCGAGGCGTCTGCTCGGCGTTCTCGAAGGAAGGCTCGCTGGCCGCAGCTGGATCATGGGCGATGCATACACTATCGCCGATATCTCGATGCTCGGCTGGGTGCGCAATCTGGTCGGTTTCTACGAGGCGGGTGCTCTGGTCGGGTACGACCGGCTGCGGCATGTTCCAGCCTGGCTGGACCGGAGCCTCGCCCGGCCTGCGGTGCAGCGTGGCCTCACGATTCCGCCCCGCCCGTGAGCGCCGGCAAGGCCCGGCGGCGGGCGGCCCGTCCACGCTCGGGAAGAGACCAGCAATGTCCCGCATGAGCACGGCCGAAGCGGTAGTCAAAAGCCTGATTCGTCACGGCATCACCACCGTCTTCGGCCTGCCGGGCGTTCAGAACGATCCGTTCTTCGATGCCCTGCATCGCGCTTCAGATCGTATCCGTGTAATCCACACGCGGCACGAGCAGGGAGCGGCCTATATGGCACTCGGCGCAGCTCTTGCCAGCGGCAAGCCGCAGGCCTTGGTCGTCGTCCCGGGCCCGGGCATGTTGAACGCGGCGGCCGGTTTGTTGACCGCATACTCCATGGACGCGCCGCTGCTCGCACTGGTCGGCCAGATCCCGCAGGCAGCGATCGACCGCGGCTTTGGCCATCTGCACGAGATCCATGACCAGCTCGGCGTGCTTCGCCATTTCACGAAACATGTCGCGCGCATCCGCCATCCCGGGGAAGCCGGCGAGCGTGTGGCGGAGGCGCTGTGCATCGCCTGCTCAGGCCGCAACGGGCCCGTCGCGCTGGAATGCGCGATGGATGTCTGGGGCCGGACCGCGGCGGTGGAAATCCCCGAGCCACGACCGACAACTACACCCGATCTCGACCATGATGCGCTGGCGAAGGCGGCCGCGCTGCTTGCGCGCGCCAAGAAGCCGCTCATCGTCGTGGGCGGCGGTGCGATGGACGCAGGCGCCGAGGTCGCGGCCATCGCCGAGGCACTCGAGGCGCCGGTCGTCTCCTATCGACGTGGGCGCGGCGTGATCCCGACATCGCACCGGCTCGCCCTCTCGTTTCCGGAAGGCCACCGCCTGTGGCCGGAGGCGGACGTGGTGCTCGCCGTCGGCACGCGGTTGTTCCCGTATCAGACCGCCTGGGGCCTCGATGAGAAAATCAGCATCGTGCGGATCGATATCGATGCGGAGGAGATCGAGCGCTATCGCCGGCCCGCCGCCTCCATCCTGGCGGACGCAGGCCCGGCGCTCAGGGCTTTGCTTGCCCTGCTGCCGCACGCCGAACGGCCGCGACGAGACGCCGAGCTCGCGCCGCACCGTGCCTGGTTTGCCGCCGAGATTGCCAAACGCGGGCCGCAGATGGCTCTTTTGTCTGCGATCCGTGCGGCGTTGCCGGAGGGCGGCATCTTCGTCGAAGAGGTGACCCAGCTTGGCTTCGTTGCGCGCCTGGCCTTTCCCGTGTTCGGCCCGCGGCTCCATCTTTCGCCTGGCTATCAGGATAACCTTGGTTGGGGGTACGGCGCCGCACTCGGCGCGAAGGTGGCGCGGCCGGACAAGCCGGTGGTTTGCGTCATCGGCGACGGTGGATTTCTCTATCAAGCGAACGAGCTGGCAACGGCCGTGCACCATGGCATTGCCGCCGTTGCGGTCGTGCTCGACGATGGCGCGTTCGGGAACGTGCGGCGGATCCAGAAAGATCGTTTCGCAAACCGCCTGATCGCCTGCGATCTCAGCAATCCGGATTTTATTGCCTATGCCGAAAGCTTCGGGGCTCTGGCCTTGCGTGCGACGACGCCGGCCGAACTTGAATCGGCGCTTCGCGGGGCGCTGGCTCGGAACAAGCCGGCCCTGATCCATGTGCCGGTGGGCCCGATGCCCGACATCTGGGATCTGATCATCCGCCCTCGCGTGCGCGGATTCTGAGATCATCTTCTGAGGTCATCCTGGCCGTAGCCGGTGCAGCCATGCGCTGAGAACGGCGGCTGAAGGCGGTTCGCCGCTTACACCTGGCCGTCCTCTTTCTGTTGCACCCGGATCGGCACCTGCAGGAAGGCCGCGGCACGATAGACGCTCGAGTCTTTCGCCTCCCAGCAATAATACCCGCGACAGTCGGTGGGCCGGGCAGGATAGACCGTGCAACGGCGGCGTGCGTCAAGGAACTGGCAGGTGGCAAACTCAGATTTAATACGCTTCCTGCCCCGGCGCGTGCGCTCGACGATGTGCTTCTCTTCAAACTCACGCTTGGTCAACCCGAGGAACTTGGCAAGTCTCCGGATATCGTATTCGCTCACTTCGACGTAGCCCGCGATCTTGCAGCAGAAGCTCGGGCAGCGGAGGCAATCGAGGGGATGGGTGTCTTCGCTCATACCCCGAGCTTACGGCGTTTCCCGAGCTTCGGAAATCGCCGCCGCGTCGCTGCCATCAGAATCGGTGAGAGACCGGTTGGGGTGCCGCGGCTCAGCTCACCTGGGTCCATGCGGGCCCGTCATCATGACACGGCCAAAAAGCCGGCGCGTCGATCGCCACTTCGGCGTCTTCGAGGGGTTGCCGTCCGCCACGTTCGCGGTCGAAAAGGGACCGCGAAACAGGCTGGACGAGTACGCCGCCGCGCTCTGCGGTGAAGAAGTGCCAAACCTTCGGATCAGTGTCCCGGCTGTCCGTCCGGCGGCCAATCATGGACACGGCCCGGAAGAAGAGCGGCGTTGCTTGGTGGGCCGTCGCGTGTGGACGGGGAGCGTGTGGAGGCGATGTCCAAGCTGGTGGCAGGAAACTGGAAGATGCATGGCCTCCTGGCCGACGCGGTGGCGCTGGCCCGCGCGGTGGCGCAGGAGGCGCGCAGCCTGCCACCGGCGCGGGTGTCCCTCGTCGTGTGCCCGCCTTTCACCGCGCTGGCTCCGGTTGCCTCCGTCCTTCGCGACTCAAGCGTTGGTCTCGGCGCGCAGGATTGCCACCCTGCACCCTCCGGGGCACACACGGGCGACGTATCAGCTCCCATGTTGCGCGACATCGGCGCTCGCTTCGTCATTCTCGGCCATTCCGAGCGCCGCGGCGGGCACGGCGAATCGGATTCCCTTGTGCGGGCGAAGGTTTCGGCCGCCATCTCCGCTGGCCTTACTCCGATCGTCTGTTTGGGCGAAAGCCTCACTGAACGCGAGGCGGGCCAGGAAGAAGCGATCGTCGGCGGGCAGCTCGTTGCCAACCTCACCGACGATTTTGCCATGGCCGGAGGAATCATCGCCTACGAGCCTGTATGGGCCATCGGCACCGGGCAGACCCCGGTCGCGGCTCAAATCGTCGCCATGCACAAACTGATCCGGGCGGGCCTCGTGGCGCGATTTGGCGTTGCAGGCCGCGCGCTTCCGATCGTCTATGGCGGCTCGGTCAAGCCTGACAACGCTGCCGCCATTCTCGCGCTTGCCGAGGTTGGTGGCGCCCTGGTAGGCGGCGCCAGCCTCGTTGCGGCCGATTTCCTGGCGATCGCCAGAGCTGCGTGACGCGGTTTGAGGGTCGGCTTTGCACCGCCGCGCCGGGCCGGCTAGAACCGCGCTGCGAACTGGGCGGTGCTGATGGCGACCATCCTCCTCATCGTTGAGCTCTTCATCACTCTGGCGCTGATCGGCATCGTGCTCATCCAGCGCAGCGAAGGCGGTGGCCTTGGCATCGGTGGCGGGGGAGGAGGCGGCATGGGGAGCTTCATGGGCGGGCGCGGCACAGCCAACCTGCTCACTCGCACCACCGCCATCCTGGCCGCTGCCTTCATGGGCCTGGCACTCGTGCTCGCGATCCTCGGCCGTGGCGGCAACCCTAACTCGATCCTCAATGTACCGCCGCCGCCCGCGCATACCGCTACTGCCCCGGCTGCGCCGCAGCACCCCGCGCCCTCGTCGCCGCTGCCTGGGGGACCCGAGCCTGCTACCCTGGCTCCGATCCAGGCTGCGCCGCCTACGCCGGCGCAGCCGGCGCCGGCCAATCCATCTGCGGCCAGTCCCGTCACCCCGACCGCTCCCCAGGTTCCGACCAAGTAGGCAGTTGGCGCTCCACCGCCCCGGGTTCACGCGACTCGCGGTTACAGGCTATACCGGCGGCCCATGACGCGGTTCGTCTTCGTCACTGGCGGCGTGGTTTCCTCCCTCGGCAAAGGCATTGCTACCGCCGCTCTCGGCGCCCTTCTCCTGGCGCGTGGTTATTCCGTCCGACTCCGCAAGCTCGATCCCTATCTCAACGTCGATCCGGGCACGATGAGCCCCTATCAGCACGGCGAGGTATATGTCACGGACGACGGCGCAGAAACTGATCTCGACCTCGGCCATTACGAGCGTTTCACCGGCGTTCCCGCTACCCGCGCCGACAACGCCACCACCGGGCGTATCTATTCCGAGGTGATCGCGCGCGAGCGTCGCGGCGATTATCTCGGCGCGACCGTGCAGGTGATTCCGCACATCACTGACGCGATCAAGGAAACCATTGTCAGGGATACGGAAGGAATCGACTTCACCCTGATTGAGATCGGTGGTACGGTCGGTGATATCGAAAGCCTACCGTTCCTGGAGGCGATCCGTCAGCTCAGCAATGAACTCGGCCCAGCGAGCGCGATGTTCATCCACGTGACCCTGGTGCCGTACATCCAGTCTGCCGGGGAACTGAAGACCAAGCCCACGCAGCACTCGGTCAAGGAGTTGCTCAATGTCGGCATCCAGCCGCAGTTGCTACTCTGCCGCTCGGACCGTCCGATCCCCGCCGCCGAGCGGCGCAAGATCGCGCTTTTCTGTAATGTCGGCCCCGACGCGGTGATCCCTGCGCTCGACGTCGACAGCATCTATGCGGTGCCGCTTTCCTATCATGTTGAGGGGCTCGATCGCGAGGTGCTGCGTCATTTCGGGCTAGCGGCCGAGCAACCGCTAGATCTCTCGCGCTGGCAGCGCATCGTCCACGCTATACGCACGCCCGAGGGAGCCGTCAGGATTGCTGTCGTCGGCAAATACACGAATCTCCTTGACAGCTACAAATCCCTGGCCGAGGCGCTCGTGCACGGAGGGATTGCCAACCACGTCAGCGTCGAGCTCGACTGGGTAGACAGCCAGATTTTCGAGCAGCCGAACGCGGTCGCGCGGCTCGAAGGCGTTCATGGAATTCTTGTCCCTGGCGGCTTCGGCGAGCGCGGCACCGAGGGCAAAATCGCCGCTGTGCAGTTCGCCCGCGAACGCAATGTGCCGTTCCTCGGCATTTGCTTCGGAATGCAAATGGCGGTGATCGAAGTGGCTCGCAATCTGGCTGGGCTCACCGGCGCTTCCTCAACCGAATTCGGCCCGTGTGCCACCCCCGTGGTTGGCCTGCTGACCGAGTGGGCGCGCGGCAACGAAGTCGAGCTCCGCGCCGCAGGCGGCAATCTCGGCGGCACCATGCGGCTTGGCGCTTATCCCGCACTGCTCGCTGATGGTTCTCTCGTCCAACGCCTTTATGGCGGCAAGCACCAGATCTTCGAGCGTCATCGCCACCGCTACGAGGTGAATATCCGCTATCGAGACGCGCTGGAGGCTACCGGGCTTCGCGTTTCTGGCATCTCGCCCGATGGCGTCCTGCCCGAGATCATCGAATATCCTGAACATCCCTGGTTCATCGGCGTGCAATATCACCCCGAGCTTAAATCGAAGCCGTTTGCCCCACATCCTCTGTTTCGCGGCTTCATCGGGGCCGCAGTGGCGCAAGCGCGACTTGTCTGACAATCGGATCATTGTCATCGGCGATCTGCAGGTGGGCAATCATCTGCCGATGACGCTGATCGCGGGTCCGTGCCAGATTGAATCCCGCACCCATGCGCTCGAGGTCGCCGAGGCGCTCGCCGTTATGGCGCGTGCCGCCGGCATCGGCCTGATTTTCAAATCGAGCTTCGACAAAGCGAACCGAACCAGCCTCACCGCCGCCCGCGGCGTGGGCCTCGGTAAGGGGCTCGAGATCCTGGCCGAGATCCGCTCCCGCTTCGGAATCCCCGTACTGACGGATGTGCATGAAAGCCAGCAGTGCCGGCCAGCCGCCGAGGCCGTGGACGTGCTGCAAATCCCCGCTTTTCTCTGCCGCCAGACTGATCTTCTCCTCGCCGCTGGCGCGACCGGGCGTGCTGTCAACGTGAAGAAAGGTCAGTTCCTCGCGCCATGGGAGATGGCCCAGGTGGCCGCAAAGATCGCCAGCACCGGCAATCAGCGGATCCTGCTCACCGAGCGAGGTGCGAGCTTCGGCTACAATACTCTGGTGAACGACTTCCGCGCCCTGCCGATCATGGAGGAGACCGGCTACCCTGTCGTCTTCGACGCGACCCATTCGGTGCAGCAGCCAGGCGGACGGGGAGCGAGTTCAGGTGGTGAGCGTCGCTTCGCGCCGATTCTCGCGCGTGCCGCCCTCGCAGTCGGCGTTGCCGCGCTCTTCATCGAAACCCACCCTGATCCCGACCACGCACCCTCCGACGGACCGAACATGATCCCGCTCGCCGACATGCCGGCCTTGATTGCCGTCTTTCGCCGCTTCGACACCTTGGCGAAGCAGTCCGGCTGAACTTTCCAGAGTCGTCGAAGCAAAACCTTGCCATTTCGACACGACTCCGGGTACGCTTTGACGCCGTCGCCGGCACGGCGAGCCGCTCAGCGGTTTGGGCAGCGGAATCAACGGGCTGGTGTGCAGACCCCGGATATGCGCGCCTGGGTACCACTGGCTACCAAGCGTCAGGGTCGGCACGGTAGCGGGAAATAGGAGAAAACCATGCGCCGTCGCTTTCTGGTGCTGCGAGCCTTCTCGTTGATCTTGCGTATAATCGGTTGGTTGCTGGTCGTTGCCGGGCTTATCGTCTTCGTTACGGGAGTCGTGACCCTCGCCAGGACCGCCGTCGACACGGTAACCGCGCGTGACATGCTCGCCGGCGGATTCGGAACTATCCTCGCGGGATTGCTTTTCGTCCTATACGGCGAGGTGATCGAGGTGTTCTTTGGCATCGAGGCGAACACGCGCCGGACAGCCGATATGATCGAGCGTCTCGCGGCGGTTCAGCCGCCGGCCTCGCACAGCGGGTGAGTCCCCCCGGTGCGGCTTCCGGCTACACCCGTAGGGCCCGGCTCCGGGGCGCGCCTTGAGATCCGTCAGGGCGACATCGCGCGTCAGCCCGACCTTGATGCGGTGGTAAATGCCGCTAATTCCGCGCTCGCCCCGGGCGGGGGCGTCGCAGGTGCAATCCACCGTGCCGCCGGCCCCGGGCTCTACGCCGAATGCCGGCCGCTCGCGCCGATCCGTCCTGGCCAAGCGGTCATCACCGGCGGGCATCGCCTTCCTAACCGCTTCGTCATTCATTGCCTCGGCCCGGTCTTTGGCGTGGACGAACCTTCCGAGGACTTGCTCGGAGCTTGTTACAACAATGCTCTCGACCTCGCCGAGCAGCACGGCATCCGCTCGCTCGGTTTTCCGGCGATCTCAACCGGCATTTTCGGCTATCCGATGGATCAGGCGGCACGAATCGCCCTCGAGACCGTGGTCAGGCGCATCGCGTCTCTTAAATCATTGGGCCTGGTCTGCTTCATCCTGTGGGCCGAGGCCGACCGCCGACTGCATGAGGCAGTCCTCACCGCGCTACGCGCCGGCCCCTGAGTTGTATGGGGTCAGAATACCTTCTGGGCTCGGGCAATGGCGGAACTCCCGCCACGGCTCGGTTCGCGGGCCTGACGGTCTTCTGCCTTACGGCGATCCCGGTGAGTCAAGCTTTTGGTCGGGTGGTATCAGAGGTCAGGGTCACATCTTTGCTCTGGATTGCGTTGCGATTCCCGTCAAACGCGATCTGCTCACGCGCTTAAGCATAATGCCAGTCTGATTTGGCATCCAGGCCTTCCCCTTCTTTCTGAGATGGCCGCGAGCAAAAGCGACGATCGCTCGGCAATGAACCCAGCTATTGGCTCACCGCGCCGGCGGCGGGGATCGAGCCGGAAGCCGGCCTTGCGCCGAGTTTCGATTCTCCTTTGACGATGGCGAGTGCAGTCGCGATAATAGAGCCGATATTGCCGAGATCGGCGGGGACGATTATCGTCGTGCTCTGCTTTGCGAGATTGGCCCAACGATCTATGAAATCTCGCGCGACCTGGAGCTGTAACGCCTCCAGCCCCCCTTCGGTCGCGACCGCAGAGCCGATTGTGCGGATCGCCTCGGAGGTTGCCTCGGCGACGAGGTGGATCGCTCGCGCCTCGCCCTCGGCACGAAGAATCTCCGCCTGCTTTCGCCCGTTCGCGAGATTGATCTCCTGCTGCTGCTGACCCTCGGACGTATTGATCTGCTGCTGGCGCTGGCCCTCGGAGCGGGCGATCAGCGCGCGCTTTTCCCGTTCCGCCGTGATCTGCAATTCCATCGCGCGCAGGATTTCGCCTGGTGGGGTGATGTCCTTTATCTCGTAACGGAGAACCTTGATGCCCCAGTTGACCGCTGCTTCCTCGACCGCATTAGCAACCGCGGCGTTCAGCATCTGGCGCGAGGAAAGCGCCTGGTCGAGGTGCAACTTGCCGATTTCCGAACGCATCGAGGTCTGCGCGAGCTGCATCGCGGCGACAAATGGGTTGGACGATCCGTACGCTGCCTTGATCGCGTCGGTGATCTGCAGATAGAGGTATCCGTCCACTGTGAGCGTCGTGTTGTCGAGCGAAATGCAGACCTGCGAAGGCACCTCAGTCGGCACCTCGCGCAAATCAAAGCGGTAGGCGACACGATCGGCGAAGGGGACGATCAAGTTGAGGCCGGGCGGCAGCACCGTGTGAAACCGGCCAAGCCGTTGGACTACCCAAGCGTGCTGCTGCGGCACGATCAGGATGCTGTTGCGCAGGATAGCCAGCGCCAGCAGCAGGAGAAGGGCGGCGACGATGACGTCGGTGAGCAACGCGGCGGGCATTGTAGGGCTCCGGGAAGGTGCGCTCAGCCGCCAACCACTACCATCGTCCGCACTTCGATGCTCTCACGGGGTGGGGCGTTCTCGGGTGTCGCCGGCAGGTCGAAGGCGCTGTGCGGGGTGAAGCGTGCACGCCCGTCGGTCAGGCTGTCCCAACCCTTGATCAGCAGCACTTCATCGCGATTCATGCCGGGGGCGTAATACCAGCGCTGCGCTGGGTTGAAGGCGAGATGATAGATTTCGCCGATTCTGCCCGGAAAGATCTGATCGGTTGCGATCAGGTCTCGGGGACCGATGCTGGTGGCGTCGGCAATGGCAAGCGGCGACCGCGCAACCGGGCCATGGATCGGGCGCCAGACATTGACCTGGACAATCCGCGCGCCCGCGGCGAACAGCTTGGTGGCCGCGGCCTCGCCGAGCGTGTCCTCGAGCCGCTGCGGACCGCTTTTCACCGTGTAGTCCACGTGGACGCGGCTGGCGGGGCCACGCACGCCATCGCGGTTTTTCGCACCTGGCCCACCGTCAGAGCGGCGGGTTGCGTCAAAGACGATCACCCGGCTAGCTCCGATAGCGGAACGAAGAAGCGCCTCGATTTCCGGATAGTATGTCTGTTCGACCGCCGCGTCATCGTAGAGATCGGCAACCGCAGTCGGTGCGCGACGCAGCGCGAAGCCCTCGCGGTCGAGCGTAAAGCCGGAGGCGAGCGGGCGCATGTCACGTATCATGACGCTATGCCGCTCGGTCTCGAAATGCACGCGCGGTGCCCCACCGGTCAAGGCAGAGCTTTCGAACACGGGCTTTTTTTCCGAGCGCGTAATGAAGGTGAGCTGGGCGCGGACATCCAGAGGAGCCTGGGTAGCAGGCGTGGTGCGATCACAGACGGCGTGGCTCACGGGTGGGTTCCTTTGATGGGCAGCGGTTGCAAGCATAGAGATAGGAAGGGTGTGGTGTGGCTGCGAGCACAGCCGCCCGCGAGGGCATTCACAGCCCGGCTCGGGGCACAGCCGGAACGGTGAGATGCAGCAGCTTATCGGTCTTTCCGGTGATGATGGCAGCGTCACCCGGGCCGGGCGGGGAGCCGCTGTCGATGACCGCCTCCCAGCGGGATCCACGGTAGCTGACCGAGAGATGGCGCGGATCGGGACCGACCTCGACCACTGTCACGATCTGGCCGAGATCGAGATCGGGAAGCGGGCGGCCAACGGAGAGCCGGCGGCGAAGCAGCAGCACGGCCGGCAGCAGGGCGAGGCAGAGGGCGACGAAAAGGAGGGGAAGATAGCCGTTTGCCACCCATATGCCGGCGGCCGCCGAGGCAACGGCGGCGATTGCGACTGCGGAAAGGTAGAAGGTGGTGGCATGCAGCTCGACGAGCGCGGCGATCAGGCCGAGGACGAGGAACAGCCATTGCATGGCGGTAAATCCGACATCGGAAGGAACCAGATATAGGAAGCCGCAGGGGCCCGGGGCAGATGGTGCAACGCGCCCGGTCGGGAGGACTGCCGAGCCGGGCACTCTTCGCCATGATCGGGTATCATACCGGAAACGATAGGCTGGGGCGTTGACATGGGGTGTTACCGGATGGAGCGGGGGTGCCTTGCCTGAAAGGGAAAAGGCTCCGGAGTTCGGGACCGTGCCGCCACGGGCGCCGTTGGCGCGAGCCGGGACGCGGATGCCAGGGGTCAACCTGCTTGCGGGCGTTGTCATCGGGGTGGCCGTGGTGGCGGCGCTTTCGGTCGGGCGAGAGGTCCTAATCCCGATTACACTTGCGGTACTGCTGAGCTTCGTGCTGAGCCCGCTCATGGCCCTGCTTCGCCGCCTGTGGATCGGGCGGGTGGCGGCCGCGGTGCTCGCAGTTGTGCTGGCAGTCGTCATCATGATCGCTGCGAGCGCGGTGATCGGGACGCAGGTTGCGGCAGTGGTGGCACGAGCCCCACAGTATCAGACAACGATCAGCGCGAAGGTGCAAAGCCTGCAGGACGTCATCGGCGGCGCACTGCAAGGGCGGATCGGGGCGCTCGTCAAGCGGATCGAGAATTTCGGCGCCCCAAGCGCCCCGAGTGCACCAAACCAGCCGCCCGCGGCCGCGCCGCCGGCGGCCGAGGCGCCTGTGCTTGTGCCGGGTGGACGGAAGCCGGTTCCGGTATTCATCACCCGTGCCAGTCCGCTCTCCACGTTCGAAATCGGTCAGCGCATTCTGACGCCTGTTCTGCGGCCGCTTGCCACGCTTGCCATCGTGCTGGTGGTCGCAGTTTTCATTTTGCTGCAGAAAGATGATCTCAGGGATCGGCTGATCCGCGTGCTCGGGGCGGGCGATCTGTTTCGCGCGACAGCGGCGATCAACGAGGCAGGGCGGCGCCTGAGCCGCTACTTCCTGACGCAGCTCGGCGTGAATTGCGGGTTTGGCACGGTGGTCGGCGCAGGACTCTTCGTCATCGGCGTACCAAGCCCGGTGCTGTGGGGCACGATGGCGGCGGTGCTGCGATTCGTCCCTTATGTCGGCTCCTATCTCGCCGCCGTGCTGCCGGTGCTGCTGGCGGCGGCGGTGGGGCACGGCTGGGAGAAAGCGATCTCGACGGCAGTATTGTTTGTCGCGACTGAGGTTATCATAGCCAACGTCGTCGAACCGATGATGTACAGCCGAACCACGGGCCTCTCTCCGATTGCGGTGGTGGTGGCCGCGATTTTCTGGACGTGGTTGTGGGGTCCGATCGGGCTCGTTTTATCCACGCCCATCACACTCTGCTTGGTGGTGCTGGGGCGGCATATCGAATCGCTTGCCTTTTTCGATATCCTTCTAGGCGAGGGACCGGCGCTGACACCGGTGCAGAGCTTCTATCAACGGCTGCTGGCAGGAGATCCGGACGAGGCCGAGGCAAATCGGGAGCGGTTCCTGGAAAACCATATGATCGCCGAATATTACGACGAGATCATGCGTGACGGCCTCAGGATTGCCTCGCGTGACGCTAGCCGCGGCGTGCTGACCCCCGAGCAGATTGCGCGCATTCGGCGCGCGGCGCTGGAGCTGATGCAAGTTCCCGGCTCTGAGGCCCAGCAGGCGGGCAAAGCAGACGCCGTTGATGCGGCAGAAGCAGCTCACGCGATTGTGCTGTGTATCGCGGGCCGCGGCGCCTTCGACGGGCTAGCGGCAGACATGCTGGCGGTGCTGCTGGCAAGGCGAGGCGTCGCCGCTCGGGTAGTGCCCTATGAGGCAGTGTCGCGCGCGCATATCGGCGAGCTGGATGCACGCGATATCGCCGTCGCTGCTGTTCTTTCCTTCGATCTTTCAAGCAACTCGGCGGCGCTCCGTATCCTGGTGCGACGCTTGCGCGAGCGGCTGAGCGGTGCGCCGGTGCTGATCGGGCTGTGCCCGCCTGGAGATCCGCTGCTGACGGACGGCGCAGCGCAGGACGCCCTTGGCGTCGCGTGGTGCGTGAGCTCGCTTGCCGAGGCCTCTCACGCGGCGTTGGTAGCGGTCGAGCGTGCTCTGGACCAGGCGACAGCAGGCGCGGATGCCGCATCCGTGGCGTGAAGGGCGGCGAGCGGATGAAGATCGATGATCGCGAATCATTCGGCTCCGGGTCGATATGGCTTTCGCAGATGGCTACATGCTTCCGCAAGAAGCGATAACGTGCTGGACCCTAGCTTGGCTTTAGTGGGAGAATTGCATGTAAACGTCTACAATTTGCCTCATTGGGCGCAAATCGACACGCCCGCGGACGCGAGCTTTCGCGGAGGCAATGGTGGGCCGAACGCTTCGAGCCGGAATGTCGTTCTGATTTCGGCGCGGGAAGACGAGACGGTGAGTGCCGTGAGGCGGCCAAGGAATTTGCCGTGGTCCGGTCGCTGCTTTCCACCGCCAGGAAACAGGGATGGGATATTCTCAAGACATTGAACGGCGATCCGCAGTGCTTGGTCGCAGCCCTGCGGGTGGTTTGACCGGCCCTGTCACCTGGGCAGTTACAATAAAAACTGTAAAAATCCCGACACTCCGGTCCGCCTCGGAGTCGCGACACCGTGACCGGCCCTCGCTCGCTGCATGGCCCGAAGGCCCGGCTCTGTCGGTGAAGGCTCTGCCAATCGGTCCGTGATTTGCCGCCGGCATGATGCCGGCGGCAGGTATGGGGTTACGGCGTCACGCGCGCCGAGCGCGGCCGATCGGTCCTGCGCTTGCGGCGTAGGGTCCAGCCCAGGCCGATGAGCGCGGTTCCGAGCAAGGCGAAAGATCCGGGCTCGGGTACCGGCGTGGCGGGAACAAAGGTGAAGGTCACCGAGCCATCGGGGCCGGTGCCGGAATTGACGCCGGATTTGCCTGCAGTCGTCACGACGTTAGTCGCCGAGCCGGCAATGAAGCCGTAGCCGCCGGCACCGCCGCCGCCGCCGAAGCTGCCGCCGTAGCCGCCGCTGCCGCCGGTGTAGCCG
>JBOHMN010000170.1:0-11818 GCA_050730175.1 Acetobacteraceae bacterium
CCTCGGCAGCGAACGAAAGGGGATAAGCATGCCACTGAAAATAAAAAGAGCTGGTGTGCCGACGAAGGATGTCTATCGTGGGTGGCCAGCCGTGGTGTCGGCACACCGGCAGCCTGCGCTCGCAACCGGTGCGGCGAGCAGGCGTGTCAGCGCGGCAAGCCGCGCGCGGGTGCCGCGGTCCGCCGCCCCGGTGATCGCCTCCGGGCGCCAGTGGCGCTGAAACGCGCTGAGTACGACCGCAAGGGAGCGATCGAGCGGACCCTCTGGCGCAAGTTTGTAGCCCACGCTGATGAGATCGGCGCGTACTGCACGAAGCGCGCGCGCCGAAAAAAACGCATCGCCAGTGCCAAGATCATGCACGGCCTCGGGAAAGAGCCCGATGCCATTGCGCGCAAGCCATGCGAACGCGAATAACTCTCCCGGGTCCTGCTTCCGCTCCGGGGCGATGTCACTGTGCGCGACAACATTGCGCGGCGCAATCGGGTGCCGGGCGAGGACGGCACGGCAGAGCGTGAGAAGGGCCTCAATCTGCGCGGCGGGAAACGGGCGATAACCCCACTCATGCCCGGGGTTGACGATCTCGATACCGATCGAACGCGCGTTGATGTCGGTCTGACCGCGCCAGAACGATGCGCCGGCATGCCAGGCGCGGCGCCCCTCCGCCACGAGCTGCCAGATCGCCCCGTCGTCGTCGACCAGATAGTGCGCCGAAACCCGCGCTTCTGGATCGGAGAGCCGCGCGAGCGCGGCTTCCGCCGTTGGCATCCCGGTGTAGTGCAGAACGAGCGTGTCGATCTCTGCGCCGGGCGGGCGGGCATCGTGATTGGGGCTGCATCGGGCCTTCACAGGCCGCGCTCGCGTTTGATCCTGTCCCACGCCGCGTTGATGCGCGCAACCTTCTCGGTCGCCTTGGCGATGAAGGCCGCCGGTACCCCGCGTGCAGCCAGGCTGTCCGGGTGGTTCTCGCGCATCAGGTGCCGCCATGTGGCGCGGATCTCAGCGTCCGTCGCGGTGTCTTTGAGGCCGAGCACCGCGTACGGATCGCCGGCCTCCGCATCGTGCCTCGGCGCTGCGCCCCGCGCACGATCCCAGGCGCGCTGGTCGAGGCCGAACGCGCGGTGCACGCGCGTCAGATACGCCTCCTCGCGCGCATTCACCTCTCCGTCGGCTCGCGCGATCATGAAGAGCGCGGTCACCACTTCCTCGAGCGTGCCGCGGTTGTCGCCGAAGATCTCGCCAAGCTGCTCGGCGAAGGGCTCAAACCCGGCGGCACTCTCGCGGGCTTGGTCAAACAACAGGCCGACCTGGTGCACCGATTCGGGGGGAATGCGGAAATGCTGCTTGAAAGCCTCGATCTCGATGCGGTTCACGGTGCCATCGCACTTGGCGAGCTTCGCCGCGAGCACTACGACGCCAATTGCGAATACCTCTTCGCGCCTGCCGAACAGGGCGGCAATCCGCGCCGGGCCAAGCAGAGAGGAATTGCGGATGAGGCTGGCCCTAATCTGCCGGCGCAGGTCGCCCAAGACGCCCGTATCGGCAGCGTGGCCAAGCGCCGCACCAACAACGGCGCCGGGCAGGCCACCCCCCAACGCAAAACCTGCCACCCCGCCGATGATTTTGCCCCAGTATCCCATCTCGTCTTCGCTCGCCGAGTGCCCCGATCGCCAGATTCGCGAGGCGGCGGTTTCGTCGGGGCCGGCACACTCGCCCTTCGTTTCCAATGCTCTGCAGACTCTTTCGGTCATTGACCGCGTGGCAGACTGGACCGCAGGGCATCCCAGGCTTGTCCTATCAGTTTTCCGCTGCGACCGATACGTCCGCCCTGTCCCAGCTCAGCGCCGCTCACGCGCGGCGATCGCCCGCCTCTCCCTTCAACAGTTGCCTCTCGCCCTTCGTTCGCGTACCGGCCTTGCTGACGGCGTGGGGGATCGGCATTTTTCCGCGGCCGCTCCAGGAGACGAATGATGACGGGCAGCTTGGCACCGGCTGCTGTCTGGCGGATTTGAGCGGCGGGCGCGGCGGCGATGCGGCCTGCACGGCTCATCTTGGCGTTGCTCGTGGCGGTCATCGCGCTTGGCATCGCTGCGGTTGCGCTGCTGCCGAGCGTCACCGACTGGAACCGGTACCGCGCCACCCTGGAAGTGCTCGCCGGCGAGGCGCTCGGCCGGCCGGTCAGCATCGCCGGCCCGGTATCGCTCTCACTGCTGCCCGAGCCGGTGCTGACCGCCTCGCGCGTGAGTGTCGGTGGCGGTGGTGGGGCGCACATCACGATTCGCGAGCTCCGGCTCGGGGTCGCGCTGCTGCCGTTGTTGACCGGCCAGGTCGACGCGCGGTCGCTCACTTTGCAGCAGCCGGACTTTCACCTGCCCTGGCCGCCGTGGCGCGGCGTCGCCCTAGCCGCACCGCCGTGGCCGGCAGAGCTTTCGGCGCGCATCCAGGGCGGTCGCATCGAGGCGGGGGGCGTCGTGCTGACCAACGTCGACGCGACCCTCCTCGCCGGGCGGGGCGATGCGGCGCTGACCCTGACCGGCAGCGCAACCGAGGGCAAAAGCACGTGGAATCTTTCGCTCCGCATGGGCGAACCGCAAGTGAATGGAACCGTACCGCTCGAGGCAACCTTGCAAGGTCGGGGCCAGGCGCAAGGCGCGGCGGCACGCCTGAGCGGTGCGCTCAGTGCGGGAGGCGGGCTCGCCGGTCATCTCGTGCTGGACGGACCGCATCTTTCCGAGCTGATCACAGCGCCGCCGCTGCCGTTTCATGCCGACGGCAGGTTCACCCTCGAGCCCGGCGCGATCCGGCTTGCCGGGCTCTCCGTGGCGCTCGGCTCCGTTGCCGCGCATGGCAGCGGCACGCTCACGCTCGAACCCGGAGTGCGGCTCGACCTCGCGCTTGCGACCCAGCAAACCATTCCGCTCGATCCCTGGCTAGGTATGCTGCGCGGCGGCGGGGTCAGCCGGTGGCCAGTCGGTCTCAGCTTCACGGCGCCCCGCGCGACGCTCGCGCGGGGCCTCCTGCAGAATTTGAGTCTCGCCATGGTGCTCGGCCCCGGTGGCGCCGAAATCGGTGCCTTCCGTGCGGTCCTGCCGGGCAATGCCGCATTTGCCGCGGAGGGGCATCTCACGCCGGCCGCTGCCGCTGCCGGCAAGTGGCAGTTCGCAGGCACGGTCCACTTGGCCGCTCCCTCTCTCATCGGAACCCTGCATTGGCTGAATGCGGCTGCGCCGGGCGTGCTGCCGCCGTTGCCGGCGGGGGTGTTGGGTGAAGCAGCGATCGGCGGGCGCATCGTCGTCGGCGAGAACGCAGTCGCGCTCAGCCATCTCAGCGGAACAATCGATCGGAGCAAGATTTCGGGAGGCCTCTCACTCGGACTTGGCGGGCATCCGGCGATCAGCGCTGGGCTGCAGGTGGAACGGTTGAATCTCGATCCCTGGCTGCCGCCTTGGTGGCGCGAGGTCTCCTCTCGCCGCTTCTTCGCGCTGGCAAAAGTGCCGGCGATGTTTCGCGGAATGTCGATCGAGCTTGAGCTGACCGCCGGAGTGGCAATATTCGGCAGGACAACGATCAGCGGGCTTTCGCTCGACGCGGCAGCCGGACCGGGCCAGGTGATCCTGCGACGGCTCGACGCGACAATCGACGGGGTGCACGCGATCGCATCCGGCACGATCGGCAAAAGCGGCGAGGTGACCGAGGGGCGGCTTACGCTGAATGCGACAAGGCCGGCTGCGCTCGTCGGTTTCTTGCCGGCTCCGCTGCGGGCGGCGATCGGGCGCTGGCAGGCAGGCTTCGCGCTCGACGCGAGGGCGGCGGGCCCACCGCAGGCACTGCGCATAACGATCAACGCGAATCTCGGCGATGTCCGCCTGACGGCGGCCCCGACCGTGAACCTGAACAATGCCGCCTGGCACGGGCCGGTGAGCCTGCGTCATCCCGGGGCCGCGGAGCTGATCGCCGCAAGCGGGCTCCCCAATCCACTCCCCTGGCTCGGCCCCGGCTCTCTCTCCTTGATCGGGGAAGCCGCCGGCGACGCGCACGGCTGGTCACTCGGCGAGTTCCGGCTGATTGCGGGGGCCCTCCACGCAAGCGGACATCTTGAGGACCTGGGTGGATCTGAAATCACCGGAAGCGTGCATGCGCGGAGGTTGCCGGTTCCTCTGCCCGGCTCGGCGGCAGCCGGGCTGCTGCGGGGCCTGATCGAAAGCGGCAATGCGATGGTCGGCCTCTCCGCCACGGAGGTGATGGCTGGGCAGCGGGTAGTGCTGAAGGATGCCACGGGCGGACTCATGGTGAGCGAGCCCAACGCCGTTCTGGAGGTCAACGGGAACCTGCCGGGCGGCGGTGCGCTCGCGGCGGTGCTGCGGGTAACCGCTGGCAGCGGCCCGCCGCGGTTCCGGCTCGGCACCGCCTTCTCTGGGGTGCTGCTCAAAGGCGGATTGATCGCGGGCGTGCCCGACATCCGGTCCGCGACACTGGACGGCCACGCGGCGCTTGCAGCCGAAGGTTATGGCCCCGCCGCGCTGCTCGCGACACTCGGTGGCACTGTTCGCCTGACCCTGCATGATGGCGTGCTCTCTGGGCTGAACTTGGCCGGAGTCCGCTCCGCGCTCTCCGGCAAGGGCGACGTGAAGGATGTTGCGAAAGCCCTCGGCAAGGCACTCTCGGGCGGGCAAACAGAATTCAGCCGGCTCGGCGTCACGGCACAGGGGAGCGCCGGGCAGTTCCGCCTGCAGCGCGTAACGATGGTGGGGCCGGACGGCGTGATCGAAGCGGACGGAACGCTCGATCTTCCGGCTGAGAGCGAAGCGTTGCGATTGGCAATCCGACCCGCGCTCAGCGGGGCTCCAGATCTTCTGCTGCGGCTGGGCGGCCCGATGGCTGCGCCGAAACGGGTCGAAGAGATCAGCGCCGCCCTGCAATGGAACGGCCGGCAGGAAAAAGCGCGTTAGAGCAATATCGCCCTGACTGGAATCGCTAGATGTCAGTCAGGTTGATGAAATTGCTCGAGAAAACAGACCTGGAGCGTGTTCAGCCAGCCTGAATGCGCCGCAGGTGTCCGGTCCCGAGCACTCCATGCCCGCCGCGCACCTGCTCCGCCAACGGGCCACCCACGCGAATACTTCACGCTCTGCCTTATCGAGCAGCCCTTCATCGAATTCATCTGGACTCGTCTTCTCCCGGTCTGGTCGGCGAGAGTGGTCCGCCCCATGATCTGGTCTGGCCGCCCTCGTTGCTGCGGGAGGCGAAGCAATCAGTAGAGGGAGGGTTCGATGACCAGGTTCCATGCCGCCGGACAGCTCGCGCCATCTCGCCGCCAGGTTCTGGCAGGTGCTGGAGCCTTGGCAGGCGTCACCGCGCTGCCCGCCATCGTTCGCGCCGCGCCCGGTGGCAATCCGATCAAGATCGGCGTCATCGCCGAAGCTTCCACGATCGACGGCTCGGCGATCCCCAGGGGCGCCCACATGGCCGTTGACGCGATCAACGCCAAGGGTGGCGTCATGGGCCGCCCGCTCCAGCTCGTCGTCTACGACGATCACTTCTCCTCGGCCGACGCGGTACGCGAGTTCCAGCGCCTGGTAAGCCAGGACAAGGTCGTCGCGGTGATCGCGAGCTTCGTCAGTGAAGTGGCGCTCGCTCTGGAGCCGTGGGCCGCTCGTCTGAAAACGCCTTTCATCACTCCCGGCGCCGCGAGCGACAAGATCGCCGGGCAGGTCCACAAGGATTACGATCGCAACAAGTACAGCTTCGATGGCACGCTCAACTCTTTCTATTGGGCCAAAAGCGTCGCTGCTTCGGCGCACGACCTGCTGGTCGATCAGCTGCACATGAAAACCTGCGCGATCATGAGCGAAGACGCCGATTGGACCACCCCGCTCGACGCCGCCTACCTCGAATTCCTCCCTAAGGCTGGGCTCAAGGTGGTGGACCATGTCCGTTTCTCGCCCGATACCACCGACTTCACGCCGATCTACAACAAGATCGAGGCCAGGAAGCCGGACGTCATCGTCACTGGCATGGCTCACGTCGGCGTGGTGCCGACCGTGCAGTGGGCAGACGCCAAGGTGCCGATCGCGATGTACGGCCTCAACCTTCAGGCCTCCGCGAGCACCTTCTGGAAGGATACGCACGGCGCCGCCGAGGGTGTCGTGACCCAGTCCGACGCCGCCCCCGCCGCGGCGATCACGCCAGAAACGATCTCCTTCACCGATGCCTACATCAAGCGCTACGGCATCACGCCCGCCTACACCGGTTATACCTCGTATGACGCCGTCTACGCGATTGCCGAAGCGATCACGCGCGAAAAATCCACCGATGCCGACAAGCTCGTCGCCGGTATCGAGGCAACCGACTACGTCGGCCTGACCGGGCGGCTCAAATTCTACGGCCGCAAGTACCGCTTCACACACGACGTGGAATATGGCCCCGATGCCGTCCAGGGCGTGTTCATCCAGTGGCAGCAGGGCAAGATCAAGACCGTCTGGCCTGCGAAGGTCGCTAACGCCAAGATCTCCTACCCATCCTTCGTAAGGCTTCCGGCCTGAGCGCGCGTGCCTTTGCGTGGCAGGGGAGGGGCGGGCGGCTCCGCCTGCAGCGTGTGACGCTGGTGGGGTCGGACGGTGTGATCGAAGCGGACGGAACGCTCGGCCCCCCGGCTGCGAGCGAAGCCCTGCGATCGGCGATCCGACCCGCGTTCAGCGGGGCTCCGGATCTGCTCGTGCGGCTGGGCGCCTGATGGCTGCGCCGAAAGGGGTCGAAGAGATCAACGCCGCCTTGCAATGGAATGACCGGCAGCGGAAACCGCAACAATGCGCCGCCCGGCCCGTTCGCCGCCGCCGCGCGCATGGCCTTGAGAGACGGGGAAAATCACCCCGGCCCATGCGCCCGGCGCCATCTACAAGGCACGGACGAGCAGGTCTCCATAATAATGCGGGTGAGTGATCCCCGGAAAGGCTTCCATGAAAACCGCGGCGGAGAGCCAACGAGGAAAGATCATCGAAGCCTCTTCCTCCCCTGTCGCATTAATCTCGATCGTCCCCAGCTCACTCAGCCTGGCAATGCACTCGCGGGCAAGGGCCGCGCAACGCTCGTCGGTGTGGTACTCCAAGGTCATCAATGGGATACGGTGCGATAGACCACGCAAAACCTGCAATTCTGCACCCTCGACGTCGACCTTGCACAATCGCGGGATCCCGTGCTTCGCGATGATTCGGTCAAGTGTCGTAAGCGGCACATCGATCACCCCGGTCGGTGTGCCCTCCCAATCCTCGAGAAGACTGGCTATGCCGCTTGATTGCCGAAGGTGGAGTTCGGCCGTTCCCTCATGGTCGCCGACCGCAGCCTGAATTACGCGGAGCTTATCGCCAAAATGACCACACCGGGCCTTGATCTCACGCACGAGAGCAGGCTGAGGCTCCAGCGAGATGACTTTCGCGCCGAGAATCAGCAACGCTTCGGTTTTTTCTCCGATATTTGCGCCAACATCAATCGCCAAGTCGCCACGCTGAAGAAATTGACTGTAGAGCGTCAGATTGCCTTGGTGCCGACGTCGGTACGCGCGCCTTAAAGTGCGCTGAGCTAGACGCATGTGACGATATACCCCAGCCGTAATGGCGAGGCTCTTTATCTGTTCATAGGCCATCGCGGGCCTCCCTCCCGTCGCTCGGCACCGCCAACAAGCTGCAGGCGGGCGCGCTGCGCGCCCGCTGCGTCGAAAAAATTCAGCTCGGCGCTTCGTCGCAAACCGCGTACGCCAGGCGCACCAAGCTGCCGGCGGCCCTTTCCATGCCGGCGCGATCGGCTTCCTCCGCCAGCGCGATCAGCCGGTCGATCAGGACGAGCGGGCTGAAGTGATCGGTGGGGACGCCTTCCTGGTTCGAAGAGGTCAACATTTTTCCTCGCTTCCGCCAATGTTTTCCGGCGATCCGCGAAGTCTGCGACACGATCGCTTGCGCAAAGATTAACGCCGCTCCAGGGGACTTCAACAGTTTGTGTTCGGGCGATCCCGGAGTGCCAGCACGCGGAGCGTCGAGGCAAGCGGGCGGCCCGAGGGACGAAGAAGGTCGGCCTCGACGATCAGCCGGGAGAGCGTCCCCCCGCCCCTCTCTGCGATCGCCACCAGCGCCGCCCAGAATTCCGGCTCGAGCGCGACGCTGGTGCGGTGACCGGCGATGGTAAAGCTGCGCTTTTCGAGCATCAGGCAATGTGAGCAAGTCGGCTAAGCGCCCAGCGGGCGGCATCGGCAACAACCGGATCAGGGTCAGAAACGAGCGGCCGCGCCGCGGAAGCGAGCTTGCCGTCGCCCGAGTTGCCGATCGCAATCAGGACATTGCGCACGAAACGCCCCCGCCCGATGCGCTTGATGGGTGAGGCAGAGAAGCGACTGCGAAAGCCGGTATCATCGAGCGTGGCAAGCTCCGCAAGCGGTGGCGCGGCCAGCTCGGAACGCGCCGCGAGCTTCGCTTCACGCCCGGCGGCCGCGAAACGATTCCACGGACACGCGGCAAGGCAGTCGTCGCAGCCATAGATACGGTTGCCGATCAGCGGGCGCAGCTCCTCCGGAATCGGGCCCGCATGTTCGATGGTGAGATACGAGATGCAGCGCCGCGCGTCGAGCTTGTAGGGAGCGGTGAAAGCGCTGGTCGGACAAGCGTCAAGGCAGCGGCGGCAGGTTCCGCAGCGGTCAGGATGCGGCGGGTCCGGCGGCAAGCCAAGCGTCGTGTAAATCTCGCCCAGGAACAACCAGGAGCCGTGCCGGCGAGAGACAAGATTCGTGTGCTTGCCCTGCCAGCCGAGGCCGGCCTGTTGCGCCAGCGGCTTTTCCATTACCGGTGCCGTATCGACGAAGACTTTCACCGCGACTGCGAAGCGTGCGGCAACAAAGCCGGCGAGGTTCTTGAGCTTGCCTTTCAGCACGTCGTGGTAATCGCGGCCGCGCGCATAAACGGAGATGTTGCCGCGGTCGGGGCGGGCGAGTGTCGCGAGCGGATCATCCGCCGGCGCGTACGACAGCCCAACTGCGATCACCGTGCGCACCGCCGGCCACAATGTGCGCGGATCGGCACGGCGGTCCTCATTGCGGGCAAGCCACTCCATCGTCCCGTGGCTGCCGGTCGAAAGGAAGTTCCTGAGCCCGCTCTGCTGCCGGGCGGAAAGTTCGGCCGCGGCGAACCCTATCGCATCGAAGCCGAGCTCTCGGGCACGCGCAGCGATCGCCTGTTTGCGCGTATCTGCTTCACGCGTGATGGCGGGTTCAGAAACGGCCACGATATGGCGGCACCGCCTGCGGCGGGAGATAGAGGCCGGAGGGCGGCTCACCCGTCTGCCAGAAGACGTCGATCGGGATGCCGCCGCGCGGGAACCAGTAGCCACCGATCCGCAGCCAGCGCGGGGAGATCGCGACGGTCACCCGGCGCGCGATCTGCATCGTGCAGGCCTCGTGGAAGGCGCCGTGGTTGCGGAAGCTGGCGAGGAACAGCTTCAGCGACTTGCTCTCCAGCAGCCACGTTGCCGGCACGTAATCGATGATAATATGTGCGAAATCGGGCTGACCGGTCATCGGGCAGAGAGAAGTGAACTCGGGGCAGGTGAATCGGACAACGTAATTCGCCGCCTGATCCGGGTTTGGAGCGCGTTCGAGTATCGCCGCGTCCGGATCGGCAGGTAGCGGAACCTGGCGGCCAAGCAGGGTCAGTTCGTCCATTACGCGCCCTTGTCACTCAGCGCGAGGTCTCCGCCTTTCCACGCCGCCCTGAGCGCGGCAGCATGGGCGGGAAGTTGCCCCGCGACGATCGCTGCGCGGAGGCCCCGGCACAATCCCTCATAATAGTGCAAGTTGTGCCAGGTGAGGAGGATCGCACCAAGCATCTCTCCCGCCTTGAAAAGATGGTGCAGATAGGCGCGAGTGTGGCCGGCGCAGGCGGGGCAGGTGCAGGCCGCCTCGAGCGGGCGCGGGTCGGCTGCGAAGCGTGCGTTGCGGAGATTGAAAACGCCGTGTGAGGTGAAAACGCGCGCGGTGCGGCCGGCCCGCGTCGGAATGACGCAATCGAACAGATCCACGCCGTACAACACCGCCTCGAGGATGTCGGCGGGCGTGCCAACGCCCATCAGGTAGCGCGGCCGATCGGGCGGCAGCGCGGCAACGCTCGTATCGAGTGTCGCAAGCATGGCGGCTTGCCCTTCGCCGACGGCGAGGCCGCCGATGGCGTAACCGTCGAAGCCGAGCGCGGTAAGCGTCGCGGCGGACTCCTCGCGGAGAGCGGGATACGTGCTGCCCTGGACGATCCCGAACAGGCCATAACCCGGGCGCGGCCGGTAGGCGGCTTTGGCGCGCGCCGCCCAGCGCATGGAAAGCTCCATCGAGCGGCGGGCGACCTCCTCAGTCGCCGGGAACGCCGTGCATTCGTCGAGCACCATGCTGATCGTCGCATCCAGCAGGTGCTGAACCCCGACCGCCCGCTCCGGAGTGAGCTGATGGCGAGCGCCGTCGATGTGCGAGCGGAACAGCACACCCGCTTCGGAAATCTGCCTGAGCTTGCCGAGCGACATCACCTGAAATCCGCCCGAATCGGTGAGCACGGGGCCAGGCCAGTTCATGAAGCGGCGCAAGCCTCCAAGGGCTGCGATTCGTTCGGCCCCCGGGCGCAACATCAGGTGATAAGCGTTGGCCAGCAAAATTTCCGCGCCGGCTGTGCCGAGCGCGGCCGGGGTCATGCCCTTGACCGTTGCTTGCGTGCCGACGGGCATGAAGGCCGGCGTGCGGACGGCGCCGTGCGCGGTCTCGAGGAGACCCGCACGCGCAGGACCGGAGGTCGCGGCAAGCCGAAACGGCAGCATCATGCGCGGGGCTCTGATCTCATCGGCGATGTCAATGCTCACTCTGACGCCTTGGCAGCGCGGTGAAATTGCTCGAGAAAGCAAACAAAGAGCACGTTCGGTCAACGTGAACATGCTCTGGCGCGCTCCGCGGCACGCACAGCGCCGTCGCCCCTGGCTCAGAGATACGCAGCACCTGCTTCCGCGGCGAAGCGGTCAGGTTCGCCCTCCCAGATGATGCGTGCATGCTCGAGCACATAGACGCGGTCGGCGTGCGGCAGTGCGAACGTCACGTTCTGCTCCCCCAGCAGAAACGTGATCTCGGTCGTCTCCCTGAGACGCGCCAACGCCTTGGAAAGCTGCTCGAGAATCACCGGGGCAAGGCCCAGTGTCGGCTCATCGAGAATTAAAAGCCGTGGCCGCATCATCAGCGAACGCGCGATCGCCAACATCTGCTGCTCGCCGCCCGATAGCGTCCGCGCAACCTGCCGGGCGCGCGCAGCAAGGATCGGAAAGAGATCGAGCAGCCACGCCTTCTGCTCGGCCCGCCGCGCGGCGGGTAGGTGGCTCGCGCCGAGCTCGAGATTCTCCAGGACCGACATATCGCCGAACAGCTCGCGCGTCTCCGGGCACTGCACGAGGCCGGCCCGGGCGATGCCGGCCGCACTCGCCGTCGCAAGATCGCGGCCGGCGAAGCGGATGCGGCCGCTATAGGGGACAAAGCCGGAGATCGCATTGAAAAAGGTGGTCTTGCCCGCGCCGTTGAGCCCGACGATCGAGACGAATTCGCGCTCGCGAACGGTAATCGAGACACGCTCGAGCGCCTGCGCCTTGCCGTACCGCACGCTGACATCCGCAACTTCAAGCAGGGCCGGCGCGGCAGAACTCTCCGCCGTCGGCACACGGCGCGCCGATTCGAGCGCGCCACCAAGATAGACTCGGCGCACCGTTTCGTCGCGCATCACTTCCTCCGCCGTGCCCTCCGCGATGCGCTCGCCGAGATACATGG
>JBOHMN010000171.1:0-1790 GCA_050730175.1 Acetobacteraceae bacterium
CGTTCATGGTGGCGAACCCGTCGCCCGAAGCAATGACGGAGCAGGAGACCTGGCCGCAGGCAAGCTGCGCCGTGCCGCCGGTCACCGCATAAGTGACGGCGACCCCGCCGGCGGGCGTCAGATCGGGCCCAAGCGCCTGCACCGCGAAAGGCAGCGGAGTCGCGGTAGGAACGGTGTTCGCCGGCGCGCTCACAAGACTCAGCGCGTCTCCCGTGCCGGCGTTGTAGCTGATGCCGCCGGAAATGATGGCGTCCGCATTGAAGATGGGCAGGTCGTCCAATTCCACGTCCACCGATCCGGTCATGCCGGCGGCGGCGGCAGGAGCAATCGCGGTGATTTCGTTCGGTGAAATGCTGGTGACCGTCGCGGGCTGGCCGCCGACCAGGACCGTGTCGCCGGGCCGAAAGCCCATGCCGTGGATCACGATCGGTCCGCCCGAAGCAGGCAGGCGCGCCGGCTGCACGGTATCGGCGTAAAGAACCCATCCGCGATAGGCGTAGTCGGGACGGCCGTCTCCGCGCTGGTCGGCGATGGCGATGCGCACCTGGTCATTGGAGGCAGCGGCAAGCTGGAGCAAGGTCTCGCCGGCCGCGGAGCCGTTGAGTCCGGGCGCGTAACCGGCGGGAGCGGATGTGACCGCATCGAAACCGTCCCAGGCGCCGATGGCCGGCATGGCTTTGGAGTTCGACGGAGCGCCCGCTTCGTTCAGCGCCTGGGTGACAACGGTGAACGTGCGGCCGGCGCGCACCGGGAAAACGAACCAGTCGGCCTGGCCCACCTGGCTGAGCCGCCCGATCCAGAAGCCGCTGGCCGGCATCAGGCGCGGCGCGGTTGCGGAGCCGATCGCGTCCTGGTAATTCCCCGCCGCCGAATCGCCCACCGTAACGTTCAGAACTTCGGTGCTTCCGGGGGTGAGGCCCGGAAGAGTCCGCGCCTCCAGCGTGCCCGAAGGCTCCGGCTGGCCCTGCGAATACGGCCCGACGGAGTCGCCGTAGATATAAAGCGGATCGATGGGCTCGAACGTGATCAGGTAATCGGCGCGTGTGACTCCAGGCGGCAGAGGTATGCCGCTCAGATCGAAATAGCCCTGCATGGCGGGATCGTTCGAGCCCCACATTTCGAGGCGATTGCCGCTGGAGTCGGTATAGCCGGTGACCGGGTTGCCGTGATTGCCGCCGAAGTAAGCGCCGGAAACAAAGGTGACGGTGTACTGGTAGAGCGGATTGCCGCTGGAATCGAGCGGGCGGGCGACAACGTTGACGCCCTGCATGCCGTACCCATTGCGAAAACTCACCGTGCCCTGAATCGAGACGGTGCCGGCCGATGTGAGCTGCTTGCCGGGGAACGACGCCAGATTCGCCGCCGTGACCGGATACAGGCTGTTTAACGCGGCGATATCGTCGTAACTGAGCGTGCCGGGATTGGGGATGCAGTTTCCGCCGGCGGGTCCGCAGGCGCCGCTCAGAGGCTCCATAATCGGCAATCCCGCAGCCGCGCCGGGATTGTCGCCGGTCAGCGCGCCGGGGTTCACCTGGGAATCGTCGAGGCCGAGAATGCGACCGAAGGCGCGCTCGATCTGGAAGCTCATCATCTGCAAAAGGGCCGGGGTGGTGGCGCATCGGCCATTGAGAATCATGATGGCGTGAGTCATGACGGCGTCCGGAGTGAAGCCGTCGATCCATACCCATACGCCGTTGTTCTGGCAGGAATCGGGCTCGCTGGCGCCGGCGCCGAAGAGACTGTCGATGACGGAGCCGTCGGCATCGTAGACGATGCCCACCGGATTGCCG
>JBOHMN010000172.1:0-3859 GCA_050730175.1 Acetobacteraceae bacterium
TCAGCTCGATTCCATTCGGGCACTGATGCTGATCCGCGCGTATCGCGTGCGCGGCCACCTCGAGGCGAAGCTCGATCCTCTGGGCCTTGCGGTGCCGTAGCGGCATGCCGAGCTCGATCCAGCAAGCTACGGCTTCAGCGCGGCGGATTTCGACCGCCCGATCTTCATCGCCAACGTGCTGGGGCGCGAGACCGCCACTTTACGCGAGATTCTCGAAGTCCTGCGTGCCACCTATTGTGGTCCGATCGGGATCGAGTTCATGCATATCCAGGACCCCGATCAGAAATCCTGGCTGCAGCGCAAGATCGAGGGCGCACCCTGGGTCGGTGCTTTCGATGGCGCTGCCAAGCGGATGATCCTGAAGCAACTGACCGAGGCCGAAGGATTCGAGTCGTTCTGCCAGAAGCGCTTCGTCGGCACCAAACGGTTCGGACTGGAAGGCGGCGAGGCGTCGATCCCGGCTTTGCACACCATGATCGAGACGGCGGTTGCCGCCGGCGTCGTCGAGATCGTCATCGGCATGCCGCATCGCGGCCGGTTGAACACGATGGTGAACGTCGTGCAGAAGCCCCTCGTTGCGGTGTTCAGCGAGTTCGCCGGAGCCAACTCGAAGCCGGACGACGTGCAGGGCGCGGGCGACGTCAAATATCACCTTGGCACCTCGACGGATGTCGAAATCGGTGGCCGGCAACTGCACCTTTCGTTGCAGCCTAATCCCTCGCACCTCGAAGCGGTGGATTCGGTCGTGATGGGCAAGGTGCGCGCGCGGCAGGACATGGCCGGCGATGCGCCGGCCCGGCGCACGGTGCTCGGTATCCTGATCCACGGCGACGCCGCGTTTGCCGGGCAGGGGCTCGTCTACGAAACGCTCGCCATGAGCAAGCTCATCGGCTACCGCACCGGTGGCACCGTCCATCTGGTGGTGAACAACCAGATCGGCTTCACCACCGCGCCCGTGCATGCCTTTTCCGGCCTCTACTGCACCGACGTCGCCAAATCGGTGCAAGCGCCGATCTTCCACGTGAACGGCGATGACCCGGAAGCCGTCGTGTATTGCGCCCGGCTCGCCGCGGAGTTCCGCCAGGAATTTCATGTCGATGTTGTGTTGGACATCGTCTGCTACCGTCGGCATGGCCATAACGAGGCCGACGAGCCGGCGTTCACCCAGCCGCTGATGTACAAGGCGATCGCGGCCCACAAAACAACGCGCGCCCTCTATGCCGAACAGCTCGCAGCCGAAGGCAGCGTCGCCGCGGCAGAGGCAACCGCGATGTGGGACTCCTACATGACGACCGTTGAGCAAGCCTACGAGGCGGCCCGGTCCTACAAGCCGAACAAGGCCGACTGGCTGGAAGGTCACTGGAGCGGGTTCACCTGCGGCAGTCGGGAGGCGGAAGAGGGAACCGGGGTTGCGGCGGCCGCCCTCACCAAGGTCGGGGCGGCGTTGACCACCGTGCCGGAAGATTTCGATCTCAATCCGAAACTCCGCCGTCAGCTCCACGCCAGGCACGCCATGCTGGAAAGCGGCGAAGGGATCGACTGGGCAACCGGCGAGGCACTCGCCTTCGGTACCCTGCTGCTCGAAGACTTTCGTGTCCGCCTCTCCGGCGAGGACGTTGAAAGAGGCACATTCAGCCAGCGTCATGCCGCCCTGTTCGATCAGACGACCCAGCGCCCGTATGTGCCTCTGAGCGCCATCACCGAAGGCCAGGCACGCTTCGATGTCTACAACTCGCCGCTGTCGGAAGCCGGCGTGCTTGCCTTCGAATACGGCTACTCAGTCGCCGATCCCCGCTCTCTCGTGATGTGGGAGGCGCAGTTTGGCGACTTTGCCAACGGCGCACAGGTCATCATCGACCAGTTCGTCTCGTCGGGTGAATCGAAATGGCTCAGGATGTCGGGGCTGACGCTTTTGCTGCCGCACGGCTACGAGGGGCAAGGACCGGAGCACTCTTCCGCGCGGCTCGAGCGGTATCTGCAGCTTTGCGCGGAACAGAACATGCAGGTCTGTGTTCCGACGACGCCTGCCAACTACTTCCACGCGCTACGCCGACAGGTGAAGCGGAACTTCCGTAAGCCACTCGTGCTGCTCACCCCGAAATCGCTGCTCCGTCACAAGCTCGCCGTCTCCCGGTTGAGCGACATGGCGGAAGGAACCGGGTTTACGCCGGTGATCGGCGAAAGAGATGGTGTCCTGCCGGCGAACGCACGGCGCGTCGTGCTCTGCAGTGGCAAGGTCTACTACGATCTTTATGCTGAGCGGTCCGCACTGAAAATCAAGGACGTCGCCCTGGTCCGGGTGGAACAACTCTATCCCTTCCCGCAGCGGCAGATCATCGACGCACTCAGTCCGTACGCCGGCGCCGAGCTGGTCTGGTGTCAGGAAGAACCAGAGAACATGGGCGCCTGGAACTTCATTGACCGCAGGCTCGAGCAGGTGTTGGCCGAGATCGGCCGGAGCGGCACGCGGCCCCGCTATGTCGGGCGTGCCCGGGCGGCGAGTCCGGCCACGGGTCTCGCCAGCGCGCACACAACGGAGCAGAAAGATGTGATCGAGCGGGCATTCGCAGGCGCGTGAGCGGAGAATAGATCATGGCAACCGAGATCAAGGTTCCCGCACTCGGCGAAAGTGTCACCTCGGCGACCGTCGCGCGATGGCTGAAGCAGGCCGGCGAGGCGGTCGCGCGGGACGAGCCGCTGGTCGAGCTCGAAACCGACAAGGTGACGGTCGAAGTGCCAGCGCCTGTGGCCGGTGTGTTGAGCGAAATCACCGCAGGCGAGGGCGCAGAGGTTGAAATCGGCGCCGTGCTCGGGCGCCTCGACGCTGCGACCGCGGTTGCCGCTCGGCCGCAGGCAGCTCCGGCGGACAAGGCAGCAGCACGCCCCGTGGCACCTCAGGCGGCGCCGGCCCCTGCGGCGCCACCCCCGGCGCCCCTTCCCGTTTCCGAACCGTCCCGGCTGCTGCCCGCCGCGGCCCGCCTCCTTGAGGAAAAAAACCTCCCGGCGACGGCGATCGGCGCAGGAACGGGCAAGGATGGGCGGATCACCAAGGGCGACGTGCTCGCGTTCGTGAACCGTGCGCCGGAGAGAGTGCATCGGCCGGAAGCAGCAGCAAAGGCGCCGCGCCAGAGCGGGCCGGGCGAAGAGCGGGTGCGCATGACCCGGCTGCGCCGCACCATCGCAACGCGCCTCAAGGAAGCACAGAACACGGCGGCGATGCTCACGACCTTCAACGAGGTCGACATGAGCGCCGTCGTCGCGCTGCGCGCCGAGTACCGCCATGCGTTCGAGAAGAAACACGCCGGCACGCGGCTCGGCTTCATGAGCTTCTTCGTCCGAGCGGCAGTCGTCGCATTGCAGGAGTTCCCCGCCGCCAACGCCGAGATCGACGGCGACGACATCATCTACAAGCACTTCGTCCATATGGGAATCGCGGTCGGCGGGCCGAACGGTCTCGTGGTGCCGGTGATCCGGAATGTTGAGCGAATGAGCTTTGCCGAAATCGAGCGCGCAGTCGCCGATTTCGGTCAGCGTGCGAAAGCCGGCACCTTGAAACTGGAAGAGCTCGCGGGCGGCACCTTCAGCATTACCAACGGTGGCGTATACGGCTCGCTGATGTCCACGCCGATCCTCAACCCGCCGCAGGCGGCCATCCTCGGCATGCACAAGATCGAGGAGCGCCCGGTCGCCATCGCCGGCAAGGTCGAGATCCGGCCTATGATGTACCTCGCCCTCACCTATGACCATCGGGTCGTCGACGGCAGGGAAGCGGTCTCCTTCCTGGTCCGGCTGAAGGAAGGAGTCGAAGACCCAAGTCGCTTGCTGCTCGGCATCTAGTGTCCTGCCCCCTCCGTTCGCT
>JBOHMN010000173.1:0-32033 GCA_050730175.1 Acetobacteraceae bacterium
TTTACGCACTCCTGGATCACCTCGCGATTCCAGCCTGGTGCCCGGAATCGAGCATGGGTGATACGAAGGGAAGGCCATTCGCGGGATGCCGGGGAGCTTGGGCGGTCCGCGGGAATGGCCGAATGCACTCCGCTTTTCCGCCCGACATTTTCCTTCCGCGCGGGTCACGCAGGGGCGACAGGGGTACTGGCGTTGCGCGCTCTGTCGCTCGTGCGCTCACACCCCGACATGGCCGAGCGCGGGTGCCGCGCGAGCTCTGCGATTTCACGAGCCGAGTGCTCGCGTTTATGGAACACTCACAGAGTGCACCGAGCAGGGCGCGGAGCCAAGCTCCGCGTCCCGTTCGATAGTCAGAATGAAGTAGCGGTCAATACGTGTTCGTTGTTGGTCACGCAAGACGGTTCAGTGCGCAGCTGCATCACCTTGATTGGCGAGCAGCGTCGAGCCGCTATACGGCGGAATGGTGCCGCCTGACAGCGCCTGCGAAATTGCAGTGATGTCGCGCGCAACGGGGCTCGTGCTCGCGTTAGCCGTTGTCTCAGCGTTCCCGAAATTGACCTGCGGCTGACCCGCGGAAATGCCGGGAGTCGCACTGGTTGCGGGGTGCACGACCACGCCAGCCATGCCGCCGCCACCGGCTCCGGCCATCGCGACTGCAGGGGCGGCAAGAAGCAGCGCGCCGAGCGCTGCGCCATAAAGGATTTTCATCACGTACGGTCCTTTGTCCAAGTTGACGGGGCCGGCTGGCATCCCGTCTTGCTGCAATGCAACATGGTACTGGGCCGGGCCGCGGACGATCCGAAAAGCCAACCATGAGACATGCCGTAATTGCATGTAACGGAATTATGCAATGCGAATTGCTTGTGGCTCGTCTCGGTTCAGCGAGAAGCATGGTGGTAAGGTAAGCCGCTTCGTCATTACACGATGCGCAGCGGTGCGATTTTCGGCTGACGATGCGACGAGTGGAGGTGTCACGCTCTGAGCGAACAGGACCTCAGGGCCGCGGCAGCCCGAACAGGCGCAAATCCCAGGTGAGCGGCTCGGGCGAGCCTACCGCGATTTTCTTCGCTTCGGGGTGCGCGGGGTTGATGAGATAGTTGGCCTCCCGCGGCACCAGCGCGGAAGGAACGCGCAGCAGCGCCGTCCGGCACGCGGCGAGCCACGCTCCACCGGCGGCGGCAGCCTCGGGGCTGGCAAGCGCCCGCCAGTTCGCCGGCGGATGCTGCATCAGGTCTTCGATCGCGATCCCGGCGGGTGCGTCTGCCGCCACGAGGAGGGTTGCGCCGAGGTTCCGCCGCTGCACAAGGCGTTCGAGCATGGCGAGCGATTGTGAGCCGGAGGCGTAGATCACCGCCGTGCCGGGTGGATTCCAGCGCCCGCCGTAGCGGGCAGCCCCCGCGCCGTCCCAGACCGGACGATCTTGACTTCCCAGGCGGAAGAGCTTGAGCGGCGCCGCCACCCTTGCTCAAACCGGCAGATCGTGGGCGACGTTGTGGAGAATCCGCTCCACCTGCCGGGCGCCGAGGTCGGTCGCGGCGACGTCGATCGGTGCTGCGTCCCCGAGCAGCGGGTGCGGCGCCGAGAGCCAATCGGACGCTTCCTTATCGTCCCCGAACGCCTCCTGAGCGAGTGCGACGACTCGCGCCAGGCGTTCCGCACGCGCGCTTGCCGAAGCGGAGAGCCGATCGCGCCGCCGGAGGCTGGCCGGGGAAGTGACCAGGGCCGCCACACGACGCCGCCTCGCGGCATCCTTGGGTGCCACGCTGGCGGCAAGCTCGCTCACCACCCGCTTCGGCAGGCCGGCGGCGACCACCGCCGCCAGTTCCGACACCGTCTCTGGTGCGCTGCCCACCGTCCGCGCGCCGCCAAGGGCCGCTATGACCTTGCGCACTTCCAGCGGGTACATCCGCCGCCTCCGCTCACCTGATTCGGAATTTAAGGATCATTTGACGGCAAGCAAGTGGCCACAGACAACCTTGGGCTCAGCAGGCAGCGGTTTTTCGGCACCCGATTGTCCCGGGCGGGGGCACCGACGAGGCGGCGCGCGGCGCGGCGGGACGGTTCTGACGCAGCTCTGCCGCGCCCGCCGCGACCACCTGCCAGAGGGCTTTCGCCAAAAGCTTGCGATCAGGAAACGAGAGCGGATCGACCGGCGGATGCAGAACAACGCTTGCGCGGAGGCCCATGTGCTGGACGAGGCGCCAGAAATGCGGGCCGATTTCCATATCGCCGTACCAGGCGAACAGAGGCCGCGTGTTGCGCAGCGCGGGCAACCCGTCCAGGCGATCATAGACGATGGAAATGGGCTGGAGGACCGGTGGCTCCGGCCCTTCGGCAATGGCGAAAAAGCTCGACCGGAAGGGCAGCACCCGCGCCCCATCGGACGTTGTGCCCTCCGGAAAGAGGATCAGGTCATCGCCGGCCGCCAGCCGCTCGTGGATCGCCTGGTTCTCCAGGCCGGTGCGGCTTTTGCGGCGGCTCACGAACTCGGTGCGGCCAAGCCTTGCGATAGTGCGGATCACCGGCCAGGCGCCGACCTCGGCCTTGGCGATGAAGCAGGCTTCCAGCACGCCGCCGAGCACCGGGATGTCGAGCCAGGAAGAGTGGTTGGACACGTAGACCACCCGCCGCCCGGGAATTTCTGCATGCTGGCCGACCAGGCGCACGGAAAGGCCCATCAGGCGGCAGAAAGTCCGCCAGTAGAAACGTGCAAATGCCACGCGGCCGGAGCCGGGCAAGGCGATCAGGACCCCCTGCACCGGCACCGCGAGCAATGTCCAGAGGCAGACTGCGAAGGTGCGCCAGCCGACCAGAAGCCACCTTCGAACGTGGCTGCGCCGGGGGCTGAACGGCGGCCGCGGCGCCACCCTGAGCCAGGGCGTCAGCAGAAACGACTTCGAAGCCAGTTCCATCGGGCCCGCAACGCCCGCCGGTTGCTTGCTGCCTCAGTCCGCGGCGAGCGCCATGCGGCTCGGGGCCAAGAGCTTTGTCACGTAATCCTCGACTGCGCCGACGATCGGCCTCACGTGCTCGGCGAGCACGTGATCGGCGCCGCGCAGGATCCGGTAATCGACCCGAACGCCCTTCTGGGTGTTCAGCTTCTCGACGAGCTTGGCGACTGCCGGTTCTGGCACCAGCTCGTCGGCGTCCCCGTGCAGCAGGAGTCCGCCGCACGGACAGGGGGCGAGAAAGCCGAAGTCGTAATGGTTGGCGGGCGGGGCGATGCTGACCCAGGCCGAGATTTCCGGCCGGCGCATCAGCAGCTGCATGCCGACGAAGGCGCCGAACGAATAGCCGGCGATCCACAGCCCGCCGGCGTTGGGATTGACCATCTGCATCCAGTCGAGCGCCGCTGCGGCGTCGCTGATCTCGCCCACCCCGCCGTCATAGCGTCCCTGGCTCCGCCCGACACCGCGAAAGTTGAACCGCATTACCGAAAACCCAAGCTTCTGGAAGGTCTGGTAAAGGGTGAACGCGATTCGGTTGTTCATTGTCCCGCCATGCAGCGGGTGCGGATGCAGCACGAGTGCAAGCGGCGCGCCGCGATCGCGGGAATGAAAGTACCGACCCTCGAGCCGGCCATCCGGGCCGGCGAACATCACCTCTGGCATGGCATCCCGATTTCTGTTCCCATTATCTGCAGGGCCTTGACGGCCCGGCAACACCCCCGATCCACCCCGGCCCATGACGCCGCTCGCGCGCCGTCAGTTCCGGCAAAACTGGCCTTAGGATACGTGCAAGATAGGAACTAGCGCGGCCAGAGGCATCTCCCCGGACGCATGAATTCTTGATTTTGTCGGCCGGGGTCCTGCTGTTCCGCGACGCCAGCACCCAAGTGCTGGCCGGGTTGGTTCCTGTCCGCCTCCTCCGTTGCACCCGCCGGTCCACACGTGCCCCAGACCGGGCTAGAAATCCGGAGCGGCGGCACTATAGGGTGGGGCATGAGCCGTTCATAATGGAATCATCGCATGGCCTTCATGTTTCTCTGTGAGAGCATCCGCGCGTACCGCGAAAGAGATCCGGCTGCGCGATCGAACCTTGAAGTCCTGCTCTGCTATCCAGGGTTGCACGCTGTCCTGCTGCACCGAGTGGCCCGCTGGCTGTGGCGGCGGCACCTTTTTCTGGCTGGCCGGTGGGTGTCTCAACTCGGCCGGTTCCTGACGGGAATTGAGATCCATCCGGGTGCAAAGATCGGCCGGCGGCTGGTGATCGACCACGGCATGGGGGTCGTGATCGGCGAGACGGCCGAGGTTGGCGACGACTGCCACTTCTACCACCAGGTGACGCTGGGCGGGATTTCGCTGGCGCGCGGCAAGCGGCATCCGAGCATCGGCAATCGGGTGATTGTCGGTGCCGGGGCCAAGGTGCTCGGGCCGATTACGCTGGGCGACGATGTCCGGGTAGGCGCCAACGCAGTGGTGGTGCAGCCGGTGCCGCCGGGGACCACCGTGGTTGGCGTGCCGGCGCACCCGGTCGAGGAGCGGGCGCGCATTGCGGTGCGCGGCGCGGCCTATGGCACGCCCTGCGATGGCGGGACCGACCCGGTGCTTTGCGAGATTGAATCGCTCAGGAGCGAACTCGAAGAAGTCGAGGCGAAACTGGCGCGCCTGGCGCAAGCGCGCCCGCGCCCGCAGGGCGAGCCCGCGGCGGACCGCCAGCCGGCCGCCGGTGAGTGCCCTATCTTGACGCCAACGCTGCCGAGCCGCTGAGGCCAGCCGCCCGGGCGGCGCTTGCCGCCGCGCTGGACGCGACGGGCAACCCGGCCTCGGTGCACGCGGCGGGGCGCGCTGCGCGGCTGATCCTGGAGAACGCGCGCGAAAAACTGGCTGCCCGGTTCGGAGCGCAGCCGGCCGAGCTGATCTTCGTCTCGGGCGGCACCGAGGCCGACGCGCTGGCCCTGCATGCGTTCGGCGCGGGGCGCCCGGTAATCATCGGCGCGACCGAGCACGACGCCATTCGCGCTGCCGTGCCCGCGGCAACGCTGTTGCCGGTCGATCGTAACGGGGTTGCCGACCTCGATTGCCTTGCCCGCCTGCTCGCTCGAGGCCCGCCTGCATTCGTCGCCCTGATGCTTGCCAACAATGAAACCGGGGTGCTGGGCCCGGTCGCCGAGGCAGCTAGGCTTTGCCGGCGGCTCGGCGCGTTCCTGCATGTCGATGCGGTCGCTGCCGCCGGCCGGGTTGCGGTCGATTTTGCGCGGCTGGGTGCTGCGTCGATGGCGATCTCATCGCACAAGCTTGGCGGTCCGCCGGGTGCCGGGGCCCTTCTCGTCGAGGCCACCGCGGCAGCCTCCTTTCGCCCGCTGATCGAAGGCGGCGGGCAGGAGCGTGGCCGGCGCGGAGGCACGCCGCCGGTCGCCGCGATAGCCGGGTTCGCCGCGGCCGCGGACGATAGTCTGCCCGAGCTCGCTCCGCTGCGTGACCGTGCGGAGCAGGCGGCGGTCGCCGCCGGCGCGATCGTCTGTGGCGGCGGCGCACCGCGCCTTGCGAACACGACCCAAATCGCATTGCCCGGCATCAAGGCGGAAACGCAGGTGATCTCCCTCGATCTTGCCGGAGTTCAAGTTTCTGCCGGGGCGGCATGCAGCTCGGGCAAAGTCTCGGAAAGTCACGTGCTCCGGGCGATGGGGCTTGGCCCACTTTCGGGGCAGGCCATCCGCGTGTCGTTGCCCTGGAACACAAAGCCGGCCGATATCGCGCATTTCGCCAGCGCATACCAGGAAATGGCGAGACGCCTTCTCCGGCCTGCGGCCTGACCCCAAATTCACGGCATGGTACGCCCCAACCGGCCCGTCTATCTGGACAACCAGGCGACCACGCCGTGCGATCCGCGTGTCGTCGCGGTGATGCTGCCTTGGTTCTCGGAGAATTTCGGCAACCCGGCGAGCATCGAGCACGTGCTTGGCCGAGTTGCGGAAGAAGCAGTGGTGGTGGCACGCGAACGTATCGCGCGCCTGATCAACGCGACCCGGGCCGAGATCGTGTTCACCTCCGGCGCGACCGAAAGCAACAATCTCGCGATCAAAGGGGCGGCGCGCTGGGCGCGGCTCGAGGGAAGTCCGCGGCGGCGCGTGATCACGGTCGCAACCGAGCACAAATGCGTGCTCGAATCGGTCAGGGACCTGGCGGCGGAAGGATTCGAGCCCTTGGTCCTGCCGGTCGGACGGGACGGGCTCTTGGATCCGGCGGCGCTCGAAGAAGCCCTGGCTGAACCCGCGCTTCTGGTCAGCGTCATGGCCGTCAACAACGAAACCGGCGTGATCCAGGATGTCGCGACGCTGGCTGAGATCACGCATGAACACGGCGCGCTGTTCCACTCTGACGCGGCGCAGGCCGGGGGAAAGATCGGGATCGATGTCAGGGCGTGGGATTGCGATCTGCTCTCGCTGAGCGGGCACAAGGTCTACGGCCCGAAAGGGATCGGGGCACTTTACGTGCGCCGCCGCCCGCGGGTTCGCCTGGTGCCACTTATTTCCGGCGGAGGACAGGAGCGGGGCCTGCGTTCCGGCACGTTGCCCGCGCCGTTGATCGTCGGCTTCGGCGAAGCGGCGCGGCTGGCGATGGCAGAAGCCGCGGACGAGTGGCCGCGCATCGCGAAGCTGCGGGACTTGCTGCTGGAGCGGCTGCGCAACGCTATTCCCGGGATCACGCTCAACGGCTCGGAACAGGTGCGGATCGGCGGGAATCTCAATCTCACCTTCCCGGGCGCCTCGGCGGCGGAACTGATGGCGGCGGCGCCCGACCTTTGCGTCTCGACCGGCTCGGCCTGTTCGGCGGCCTCGATCGAACCCTCCTATGTGCTGCGCGCGATGGGTCTTGGCGCGGACGCCGCGGCACGCACCTTGCGGATCGGGATCGGACGTTTTACGTCGGCCGCCGACATCGATTTCGCCGTTGCCGCGCTCACGTCCGCGCATGAGGCCGCTCGGGCGGCCTGAGGATTGCTCCGATGGCACACATGACCTTTATCGAGCGTGATGGCACGCGCCGCGACGTCGAGGCCCCGCTTGGCCTTTCGGTGCTGGAGATCGCGCACCGGCACGGCATCGATATCGAGGGGGCGTGCGAGGGCTCGCTTGCCTGCTCGACCTGCCATGTGATCGTCGATCGCGGCTGGGTCGGCAAGCTCGAAGAAGCGACCGAGGACGAGGAAGACATGCTCGATCTCGCGTTCGGGCTGACCGACACCTCGCGGCTCGGCTGCCAGATCGTGATGACCGAAGCGCTGGACGGGCTGGTGGTGCGGCTGCCTGCGGGCAGCCGGAACATGCTGGACGAGAAGTAGGCATGCGGATCCTCGTTGCGATGTCCGGCGGCGTGGACAGTGCGGCGACCGCCGGGTTACTGGCGGAGGCCGGGCACGAGGTTATCGGCATCACGCTTCAGCTTTACCAAAGCGGACCCAGGCGGCATCGCGGCGCGTGCTGCGCCGGGGAAGATATTCATGACGCGCGGCGTGTCGCCGATCATCTCGGCATCCCGCATTACGTGATCGACGCGGAGGCACGATTTCGCGCCGCCGTCATCGAGGATTTCGCGGCGAGCTACGCGCGCGGAGAGACGCCGGTGCCGTGCGTGCGCTGCAATCAGACGGTGAAGTTTGGCGATCTTTCCGCGCTGGCACGCGAGCTTGGGGCCGAAGCGCTGGCAACCGGCCATTATGTGCGCCGCACTGACGGCGCGGAGGGACCGGAAATGCATCGTGCGCGCGACCTCGTGCGCGACCAGAGCTGGTTCCTGTTTGCGCTCACACGCGAACAGCTCGCCCTGGCACGCTTCCCGCTTGGCGAGATGCCCGACAAGGCCGCAGTGCGCGCGGTGGCGGCACGGCTCGGGCTGCCGGTTGCGGCGAAGCCGGACAGCCAGGACCTGTGCTTCGCGCCCGATGGGAAGCACGCCGAAGTGGCCGGGCGGCTCAAGCCCGAGGCGCTGGCGGAAGGCGAGATCGTGGCGCGGGACGGGCGCGTGCTGGAGCGTCATCAGGGGCTTGCGCGCTACACGGTTGGGCAGGCGCGGCGGCTTGGCCGGGCCGCCTTCGATGGCGGCGAGCGGCAGGTCGTGGTGGCGCTCGATGCGGGGAAGCGCCGCGTTGTCGTCGGCTCACGCGGCAGCGGCACGCGGGTGGTAGCACTTGGCGAGATCAACTGGCTTATCCCGGCCCCCGAGGCGCCGCTGCGCGCCGCGGTCAAGCTGCGTGCCCGTGAGACGCCGCAGCCCGCAACGATTTTCCCGGACCGCGGCGAGCTTCTGCTGGATTTTCCCGCGCTGCCCGCACCCGGCCAGGCGGCGGTGTTCTATGCCGGAAGTCGGGTGCTGGGCGGGGGGTTCATTCGGCGCGCGGTTGCTTCAGGCTGCAAGCCCGATGCCGCCTGACGCGGCGGGGCCGTCCCGGCCTTTGTTGCAGCGCGCGGCGCTAAAAAGACGTGCGCTGATCTCCTCCCGGATGCTGCCTTGCGGTGCTGCGAAGTCGCCGAAAAATACGCTGGCGATTGTGCCGAGCAGCGGTAGGGTACCGCTTGCAGCATCAAGGTCGGGGCATGAGGCGCTCGACGAACCAGTCACGGGCCAGGGAGCTTGAGCGCCCGAAACCCTTGACGTAGGCGTCGAAGTGACCGCCGGGAAGAATCTCGAACCGCTTCGGCGGACGCGCCCTTTCGTAGGCTGCCGCAATGCGGTCCTCGAGGCAAAGCACGTCCTGGTTCGCGCACAGCACGAGCAGAGGTGTCGGGCCGATACGTTCGACGAAATCGATGGGTGCGTACTCGGTGAACATCTCCACGGTGCGCAACGTGACTTCGTTACGCCACGACGGGGCGATTTTCTGAGCTTCCGTAAACCATTGGTAGGAATCGGGGGTCGGCAGCGAGGAGGGCGCGAGCGGATCCTTGTCAACGACGGGAACCATCGCCGGCTCTCCGCCCTTGAAGCGATTCAAGCGATCCTCGTCGAACTGTCGGCGGAACCCGTCGATGAAATCCGGTCGGACCAAGCGGCGGAAGCTCTCGTACCCGTCGACAAGGGGCACCTGGGCGACCACCGCCTTCACTCGGCGATCGAGCGCCGATACGACGAGAACGTGGCCCCCCGAGTAACTCGAGCCCCATACGCCAATGCGGGTCGGATCGACCTCGCCGCGGGTGGTCGCATACGTGATGGCGTGGCGATAGTCACGAACCTGTTGCCAAGGGTCGATCTCGAAGCGTGGCTCGCCGTCGCTCGCGCCAAAATTGCGATTGTCGAATATGAGCGCATTCAGGCCTGCTTCTGCAAACACTTCGCCGTAGCGATCGAGATAATGCTCCTTCAGCGCCGAGAACCCATGCGCCATGACGATGGTGGGATGGCGCGTGCCGGACGGCTCGGCGCTATAGAACCATCCACGAAGAGTCACTCCTTCTGCGTTGAACGCGATGTCACCACGTTTCATGGTTGCACGCCCTCCGGTAAATGGATTCACCCCTTCCAGTTCGGTACTCAAGTGAGCCTTGCGAAGGGAAGTACGCAAGCGCAGGGGCAAGCGTGCGCCGGTCAAGTTCGGTTTCCGGTCGCGCCGGCATTTATGGCAACCGATCGACCTTATGGTATACCTTCGGCAACTTATATTTTGCCAGCCGTTTTTTTAGGTGACTATCGACGGCAGCCACAAGATCGGCCCATGGTGTGGGATCTTCGGGAACGATGAACGCCGTTACTGCCTGTCCCCATTTAGGGTCGGGAGTGCCGCGAACCTTTACGGCTTTCACTCCTGCAACACGCCGGATTTCTTCTTCCACCTGGCGCGGATACACATGATACGAACCGGTGTTGATCATATCGTCGAGCCTGCCGGCGAGATGCACATAGTTACCGCTGTCGATATGCGCGACGTCGCCCAGTGAGCACCATCCGTCATGGTCCGCGTATTGTGCACACACCATGGCGTTGCGGGTCTGCAACTCACCCTCGCCGCTTGGCCGGTTCGGTATGGTCGCGAGGCGCATCTCGATATCCGGGATGAACCTGCCGCAGCTCGACGCCAGTTCCTCGTCGCCTGCGGCAATCTCCGCATGTTCCGGTTGGCCCAGTATCGCGAGCGGCCAACCCGCTTCCATCCGGCCGTACAGCTGGACCAGTGAACCCCCCATGTGGGCAATGACGTATCTCAACTCGGCAGTTGTTAACGGGGCTCCGCCGTACAGGGTCCGGCGGAGCGGAAGCGGGTTCGCGGTGATATCCCTGTGAGACTCGTCCAACAGACGTGCGAGCCGTGTCAGCATTCCGGGCACTGCAAAGAACGTCGTGGCACGGTACTTGTCGATTATTCCCAGTAACGTGTCCGCATGGAAGCGCGGCAACACGACTTGAGGCAATCCCAACAACAGGAACGGAAAGGTAGCGACCATGCCGGTCCCGTGCATGATCTGCTGCACCGTAATCAAGACATCGTCGTCAGCAACTGCCGGGCCATACCAACCGTCACGGTACAGCTTGCAGTTGAGGTCCATGATGGCGCGCCAGTTGCCGTACGAGATCGTGACCCCGAAGAGGCTGCCTCCGGCAACCGATCTCGGGTACACCATGAACGCGTCTTCCTCGCCCACCTCTTGTTGCTTCGAATACGCGTTGCCAGCCAAAGGCCGGTCATCGTCGTGGATCAGCGTGCCTTCCCCAAAACCCTCGGCGTGCTCACGATCCGCGAGGACCGCGCGAACCCCCGCGGCATCGAGCATCGACCTGGCTTCCGAGGGAACCAGATCCGCATCAACCGGAATGCGCGTGCCGCCGACCCGTTCCACCGCGAGGAATGCTTCGATCGCGGAAAAGCTGTTTCTATACGCTAATCCGATACGGCTGCGCTCGAGGCCACGATCGGCCAGGTAGCCGGCAAGCCGTGCCACTCTCTCATCGAGCTCGGCGCCATTGAGTGGGCCCGCGGTCGGGCTCAATAAGAGCGGGCGGTTCGACGAGCTCTGCAACGCCTCCTGTACCGAGCGGCCTGCGTACATGCAACCGTCTTTCACCGCTTGTCCAGCATTCTCCGCACTTCAGCCCGCTGCACTTTTGCGCCGCCCAGTACCGTCGGAAGCTTCGCGATGAATTCGATGCGTTGCGGGACCTGGTGCTTAGCAAGGTGTGGCGTGATGGCCTGCAGGATTTCAGCCGCAAGATCCGGGCCTGGTCGCGATCCGGGTTTGAGCTGGATGGCGGCGACACAAACTTGCTGGCCCTTCGGCCCCAGCCCGACCACTCCGCTATTAAGGACTGCAGGGTGCCTGGAAATCGCGCCTTCGATCAGGTGCGGGTAGATGGCGCCGTGCGCCGTTACCAATGTATCGCCCGCGCGGTCGCTGTAATAGAGGTAACCGTCTGTGTCGAGGTAGCCGACGTCACCGGGGCGAAACCAATCGCCCGGGAAAAATGCCTGCCGGGTTTCATCCGGCAGGTTCCAGTATGAGCTGGACGACATTGCGCTACGGACGCAGATTTCGCCCGTCTCGCCCGGGGCCAGCGTGTTCCCATCCGGATCCTTGATACTTGTTTCGTAGAACGGTGATCCTGGTCGCCCAACGCTGTGCAACCGCTCCGGATGTCCCTCGACATCCGATGGTAGCAGGCGTGTGGTAACGGCGCCTTGCTCGGTAGACCCGAAGCCGTGCGCCCAAACCGGCCCGATCACCTTCGTAGTGCGCTCCAGAGTTTCCGCATTACCGAAGAAGATGACCACCCGCTTAAGCTGGTGGTCGATGCCACCTCGCCGCTCAATTTCGTCGAGGACCGGGATCCACAGCGGCGTTGGCGCGAACGTGGCCGTAACGTGTTCGGCCAAAAGTGTATCGACGATTGCTTTCGGATCGAACGCCTCGTCATCCAGTAAAATGCTCCGCGCGCCCCTGATCAGATAGGGGTAGAGGGTCTGGTATCCGGCTGCCCACTGCAAAGCGTGGAAGTGCAGGTTGACATCCTGTGGTCCGACTTTCGGCGCGTTCGGGTCGAACGAATCAAAGTGGTGCAGGTTGTGGTTGATTACCGCTTCCCACGACCTGTAAGTCATCACCCAAGGCTTCGGGTGCCCGGTCGTTCCCGAGGTCAGTTGCAGGAAGCAGGGGGAATCCTCGTCGACGTCCAGCATCGGCTCTTCGTCTTTCCCTGCCGCCATTACGTCTGCGTACGAGGTCGCCCACTGCGGCGGGTTCTTGCCTATCGCCACAAAATGGTGGACCGTCTTGAGTTCATTCCGGGCAGCCGCAACCGCTTCGGTAAAGCGCGTGTCGAATAACATGGCCGATGCTTCGACATGGTTCAGTGACGCCACATGGTCATCCATCCCGAAGTGGGAATGGAGGACAACGCGGACTATGTTGTGTTTCTCCATGCCGAGCCATATCGGGAACAGCTCGGGTATGTTGTGTGCCCACACGCCCGCTCGATCACCACGGGCGACGCCGAGCGCACGTAAGCCGGAGCCGAGGCGGTTACACTGCCGGTTCAGGTCGCCGAACGTCTGATGAAGCGTCACCCCGGTTGCAGACCGAGCGGTCAGCGCCTCGGTCGAGCCGTACCATTGTCCAGCGTAAGACGCCAACAACCCCGCTCGTACTTGCATCAACGCGCCCCCCTCTTGTCGCACAGACGCCCTCTGTCAGAGCGTGTGTTCTGGCCCGGAGCTTGTCAAGGACGTCGGGCGCCTGCCGCCCTGATGCCGGCGCGGGTACCTCAGTCGCCCGGCGCGAAGCGCGCCCACCGGTTCATTCCGTCATTATGCTCGGAACGCACCTGGGGGCGTAGCGATGCGACCGGGGCAAAGAGCATGGAATAGCCGGCTGCTTGCTCCGAGCAGTTTGGGCCGGTTCTGGTACTATCGTCGCGTGGACGCCGACCTCCGCAGTGTCCCACGCCTGCCGCCACCACGCGGTAGCACGGTACGCGTTCTTGGTTGGTGGCGATGGGCCCGCAAGCGAAGGGGGTGGCGAACGATGCGATTGCACATTCTTTCGGACCTGCACCTGGGGATGCAGAACATGGCTGCACCGGATGTGGAGGCCGATGTGACGATCCTGGCGGGGGACATCTGGCGACCGCCGGAAGCTGCGATGACGTGGGCCGCGAGCTTCGCACGCCCGGTGCTATTCGTTCCGGGCAACCACGAGTTCTATGGCGGATCCGTTGACGAAGTGCGCCGAGAGCTAGCCGAAGCCGCTCGCGCGCACGGCGTCATCCTGCTCGACCAAGGAGTACGCGTAATCGACCGGGTCCGGTTCGTCGGAACGACGCTGTGGACCGACTTTCTGCTGGATGGAGAGTCGCGCCGACACGAGGCGATGACGAAATCCGCGGAAGTCATGCTCGATTTTCGCATTGTCCGCAACGATGACGGGAGCACTTTCACGCCGGCGGATTCCTGTGCTCTGTTTGCCAGCCAGTACGCCTGGCTTGCCCGGGTTCTGGATGAGCCGTTTGGTGGACCCTCTGTTGTCATTACGCATCACGCACCTGCGCCGCAGAGCGTGCACCCGCGTTTCGCCAGTTCGCCGATCAACCCTGCCTTTGTATCGGATTGCACGGACCTGATGGGGCGCGCCCCGCTCTGGGTCCATGGCCACACGCACGACAGCTTCGACTACGCGGTGCGGGGAACACGCGTGGTATGTAATGCGCGCGGCTATTGGCGCGACGGAAAAGCGGAGAACGCGAACTTCGATCCCTGTCTCTGTATCGATGTGCCGACCACTGACGGCGACACCACGGCTACCCTGACCGGCGGCAGGTGATGCGCTCGATGCTTCGATCTCGATAGTTGGCCAGGCACGGGCCCGGTGCAGTGTGAGGCAGAGCCGCGTGGTTGGGGCGGCCGGTCAATCGGGCGTCTGGGCAACGGACGGGTTGGCGGTCCAGTCGGCCCGCGCAGAGCTTCGAAGAGTGCGATGTCAGGTCGCGCGAATACCGAGTTGCGCAGAACCAGACCGCTGAGGATTGGCAAAGTCCGCGGGCACGGAGTTTGTGGGGGTCCTTTCCGCCGGCATATCGGGGCGGCGCGCGGGTCCGGCGCCGGGCACAACGCCGGACGTTGCCCGCGCCTCGCGAACAGCGCAAGAGGAAGGAGAGGGCAGACCTTGGAGGCGTGGCATGACGGACTTTTCCGGCCGGACCGTTCTCATTACCGGGGCCGCGGGCGGAATTGGGCAGGCTCTGGTGGCGCATTTCCTGGCCCACGGAGCGCGGGTGATTGCGCACGACCGCACGTCTCGCGACCTCGAGAAGCTTTCCGGAATCGTGCCGCTCACCGCGGATTTGCGCGACCGTGCAGCGTTCGATGCCGGGCTTGCGGCGGCGGTGACCGAGGCCGGGCCGGTCGAGATCCTGATCAACAATGCCGGGCGCGCGGTCGGCAAAACCCTGGCGCTGACCACGCCGGAAAGCTTCGATGAGGATATCGATGTCAATCTCAAGGGCACGTTCGGGGTGACGATGGCAGTGGTCCCCGCGATGAAGGCGCGACGCAAGGGGGTCATCGTCAATATCGGAACGGTGAACGCGCTGAACTCATTCGGGCATCCTGCCTATTCCGCAGCCAAGGCCGGGATGATCAGCATGACGCGCAGCATGGCGGTGGAACTCGGGCGCTGGGGGATCCGCGTCAATGTCGTCTGCCCAGGCACCGTGCGCACACCGGCCTGGCAGGACCGCGTGCGTGTTCAGCCCGATGTGCTCGAGCAGGTGACACGCTGGTATCCGCTGCATCGGATCGTGGAACCCGAGGAGCTGGCGCGCGTGGTGGCATTTCTCGCCTCTGACGATGCCGCCATCATTACGGGGGCGGTGCTGGTCGCCGACTGCGGGTTGACCGCCGGAATGCCGCCAGTGGTCGGTGCGTTCACGCTGGAGGAGATTTGAGCCGAAGTTGCTTCTAGCAGCTACTATCTAAGCTGACAGTGGCGTTGGTGTTCGCAGGCTGGAGTCGGCGGGCAGGGCGCGGTTCTCACCCCAGGATCGGGCCGTCTCCGGGGCGCCTCGGAGGCTATGCCGACTTTGAACACGCGAGGGTTATTCAAGGTTGGCGTGGTTCTTGAACATCCGCTCAGAGGTGATTCCGATGCGACGCATCAAGAGGACGACCACGGCGTCGAAGAGGAGGCCGAGCGTCATCTCGAAGAGCGAGGCCATCGGTTGCTGCGTCGTGATGCTCAGGGCTCGCTCGCCCGATTTGGGCGTGGGTGCCCGCACCTCCACGACGTGATTTGCCACGCCCGCGATCAGCGAGCCGGGGGTCGCCGTGATCAACGCAATCACCGCTCCGAGCTCTCGGGCCTTGCTTGCGTGCTGGACGAGCGAAGGGGTGCGGCCCGAACCGGAAGCAATGATGAGGAGGTCGCCCGGCGTGAGGGCAGGTGTGGTGACCTCGTCCACCACGTGCACGCGCAGTCCGAGATGCATCAGCCGCATGGCGAAGCCACGCGCTTGCAGGCCAGAGCGACCCTTGCCGTCGATGAAGATGGTCGGTGCCTCAAGAATCCGGTTGATCAGCGGCGCCACTTCCTCTTCGCACACGGCACTGAAGCTGGCCGTCAGCTCAGCGAGGAGCGCCCGCCCGAGATCGCGAACTTCACCCATGGTGCGTTATCCGCGCTTTGAGCTCGCGGGCGACCGCGAGCGGGTCGGCGGCGTTCAGGATGGTGCCACCGACAATGATGATCTCGGGCCGGAGCATAAGCACGGGACCGAGTGTTGCGAGACCAATCCCGCCGGCCACCGCGATCGGCCGGTCCGGGAAAGCACTCCGCATCGCAGAGAGCGCCGCCAGTGGAGTATTCTTTTCGCTCTGGACATCGAACGCCGTGTGAACGCAGACGAGGTGGACGCCCAACTCCCAGAGCCGGTGCGCCCGGCCGACAGGATCGGGCACCGCGATCATGTCCGCCATAATCCTTGCACTATGCCGCTGCGCGGCGCGTACTGCCCCCGCGATCGTCTGGTCGGAAGCTGCCGCGAGAGCCGTGACGATATCGCAACCGGATTGGAAGGCGAGTCCCGCTTCCAGTTCACCCGCGTCCATGATTTTTGCATCCGCGGTCATGGGCAGCGCGCGGAATTTCTCACGGATGATGCGGGCGGCGTGGAGGCCTTCGCGCAGCAAAAGCGGAGTGCCGAGCTCAGCCCGATCGACTGCGCTGCCGAGGCGGGCGAGAAGGCTGAGCGCGGGGTCGAGTGGACAATCGAGAGCGACCTGAAGCTGCACGGCGATGCCACCTTTCCAGACGAGTGAAGTGATCAGTGGGTACGCCCCGCGAGCTCGGCCTCGCTGGCGCCCATGATGTCGCGCACGATGTCTGCTGTCGTCGTCTCACGCGTGATGGGCTCCGCGGCGACCCGGCCGAGGCGCAGTACGACGATTCGGTCGGTGATGGCCATGACGTGGGGGAGGGTATGGGAAACCAGCACGACCGCGACGCCGTGATCGCGCACGCGGCGGATCAGGCGCAATACCTCCTCGACTTCAATGACGCCGAGGTGGTTCGTTGGCTCGTCGAGGATGAGGACCTTACGTGCCCAGGAGATCGAGCGAGCGATCGCGACGGCCTGGCGCTGGCCGCCCGAGAGGTCGCCAACCGAGGCCCCCAGGTCCGGGAGCCGGATGCCGATGCGCTCGGTCTCTACCATGGCCGCGGCCCGGCGGAGCAATCTTCGTTGACCCAGCGTACGGGGCGCTACGTCTATTCCGGAGGAAATATCGGGAATATATGCTCCTCTCTTCGGCTTGACGGCGCCGAGGATGGAAGTGGCTCCGCTCGGAGTGCCTATTCCCCGCCCGCCATTTTCCGTTTATGCACCGCCAACGCCATAAGGCGCCGATCGCGCCACGCCGTCCGCTCGCGTAAATGGTCTGCCGGCAATACAGCCCGGCGTTGCCGCTCGACCTCAGCGATCAGCGAGTCATCCCAGGTGTGATGATCCCGTCGCGAGACCGCGATGCGGTCATAAAGAGGGCCGAACCGTCTCGCGTAATCGCTGACGCCTTCAGGCGCATTGAGGTCGATCGTCTCGAAAGGGCCCATGAAGCTCCACCGCGTGCCAAGCCCGGCTGCAACGGTGCGATCAACGTCTGCGACCGACGCATAGCCTTCGGCCACCAGGTCCCATGCCTCGGCTAGCAGCGCGCCCTGCAATCGATTGAGAATAAAACCCTCCAGTTCGCGTCTCATCTCGACCGGCTCCTGTCCTACGCGCTCCATGAAAGTTCGTGTCCAGCGCACCGTCTCAGGTGCGGTCCACGGGGCCGGCACCAGCTCGACGACGGGAACGAGATAAGGCGGGTTGACGGGATGGGCGATCAAGCACCGCGATCGGCACTTGAGCGGCTCGGTGAAAGCCGATGCCGGAATGCCGGAGGAAGAGCTGCCGATGATCGTATCAGGCCCGATCTCACGGTCGATGGCGGCGAACACCGTGCGCTTGCATTCGAGCGTCTCAAGCGCATTCTCCTGCGCGTAGCTGGCGCCGCGCAACGCCGCAGCTATTTCCGGTGCAATTGTTATGCGCGCGAACGCCGCCCGCGCGTCATCGAGGAGACCACTGCGCTCGAGTCCGTCCAAGCGATCGGTAATGGCATCGAGCGCGCGCGCGGCGGCACCTGGCGCCGTATCATAGAGCGTGACCTCACAGCCGGCCCGCGCAAACACAATTGCCCAACTCGAGCCGACCAGCCCGGATCCGATGACGGCAACTTTCATTGTTTGATCTGCCCCCATTGCGCGCATCGGCTGGATCTCAGAACTTGACATGTTTGCATCCTTCAGCGCCAGAATTACATTCATTTCGTCGGGTCCCGCGGTGCACTTTCCGGGCCCCCGATCATCTTCCGCGCCAAACCGGTCACCCAGTGCCCGATTGCGCTAGCCTATCGGGGCCGATCCCGAGATAATCGTTGGGCGTCGCCCACGCCTTCTGACCCATCGCCTCAACCTGGGCCGCGATCAGCGGATCGCTGCTCATGAACGGGTTGCGCCTGGAAGCGCCGACACTGCGACCCCGCAGTATGGTCTCTGCAATTCACAGAAACGAGGGTAGCAAATGTGGTTGGGCATGGCCACGCCGCGTTCAAGGCGGGCAATCTGGAGGAAAGCCGCAATGCCGGCGAAGTCGGTCACTTGGCGCGCTATCGAAGTCCCTTGGTCCGATGCGCTGCTTCCAGCACTCGTTGCAGCCGCTTCGCCGCGCATAGGATGTGCTGCTGCATTGCTTCACGCGCCGCATCCACGTCCTTCAATTTAATCGCTGCCGTAATCTTCGAGTGTTCTTCAATTGTGACCGCTCTCGTTATCGGAAGATGGAGCGTCTGGAGGTACCAGACGTTGACTAAACTTTGGATCGTACTGCATAAGCTCGAGTACAAGGCGTTCTGAGACGCCGCGGCTATTGCGGTATGAAATTGCCTATCGAGCTGCATGAACTTCGCGAGGTCGCGCCGGGGGAAGCGCATCTGATCCACCATGGTCATCAGCTTTGGAGCAAGTGAGGGATCTGCTAAGAGTGCTGCGCGGGCGGCACACTCGCCCTCGATAAGCACACGCGCATCTACCAGGTCCCCCAGGTTCCGCTCTGTCAGGAGAAGACCCCAATGAAATGCTCCGGATAGCAGTGCGGAGTCGGCTCCCCGGATGAACGAGCCATCACCGGGACGCGCTTCGATAACGCCAAGCAGAACGAGGCTTTTGACCGCCTCCCGCACGGTCGAGCGCCCCACCTTGAATTGTGCTGCCAGTTCCTTCTCCGGCGGAATACGGTCGCCCGGGCGCCAGACGCGCCGCATAATCAGGTCCGCGAGTGCCGTCACGATTTCCTGGGGCAAAGTCGCCCGAGCCAGTGGCCGTACCAGCGGACCCGGCCCGGGGGCCTCCTGTTCGCTCAGCACGTCGGCCTTGAGTGCGTCGACCTGCCGCCTCATCGTCCGGGACGAATCTGGTCGGTGGTCCGCCGAAGCTTCATGACGATCGTTCCGTCCCGACTGCGGAAAGGAGCGACATCTCGGACCGAGCTAAAGTGACTGCAGGCAATGAACTCAAGGTCGTTGCGCCCCCTGTGCGTTCACATAGATAGCGTACAGGGACGTGAAGCCACAAATAAACAGCCGATTCCGCTTGGGCCCGCCAAAGCAGACGTTCGCAACCTTTTCCGGTACCCTTACCTTTCCGATGAGGTCGCCGCCCGGGGTAATGCACTGCACGCCATCGCCGGCACTGGTCCAGATGTTGCCTTCTGTGTCCACACGAAACCCATCGGCTATACCAGGTGAAATTTCAGCGAGCACCCTGCTGTTGCTCAGCCGGTTGTTCAAATCAACGCGAAAAGTCCGGATATGGTGGGGCTTCGTGGGGTCGGGCCAAAACCCCGAATCTGCGATGTACAGGGTCTCCTCGTCCGGCGAGAAAGCAAGCCCATTCGGCCGGCTGAAATCGTCGACTGCGATCCGCATTGTGCCCTTGTGCGGGTCGACACAATAGACGTTGCAGCTGCCGATTTCACTTTCCGCCTTCCCGCCTTCGTACTCGGCGCTGATTCCATATGTCGGGTCTGTGAACCAAATGGTACCGTCCGACTTCACCACGACATCATTTGGTGAGTTGAGCCGTTTGCCCTCGAAGCGGTCGGCGATCACGGTCAGTTGCCCATCGTACTCGGTGCGCGTCACCCGCCGCGCAGCGTGTTCGCAGGTCACCAGACGCCCTTCCCTATCCCGCGTATTGCCGTTGGAGTGATTGGAGGGCGCGCGGAAGACGCTGACTACTCCGCTCTCTTCCTCCCAGCGCAACAGGCGACTATTGGGCAGATCGCTCCAGATGAGGCAGCGGAGATCGGCAAAATAGACGGGACCTTCCGCCCAGCGCAGGCCGGTGTACAGGCGCTCCAACCAGACAATCGGGATCGTAAAGGCGCGAAAGCGCGGCTCGACGACCTCGAAAGGCGATTCCTCCGGCTGGCCACGCCTCAGTTCTGGCATCAGATCCCCCTGCCTTGGTGCGGCGCTTGCCTATTTGCGACCTGCCGTGGTGCTGGCTGCGCGCCGACGCCGAGCTGCGGCGTAGACGGATAGCCCGACCGCGACGATCAGGATGCCGCCGTTGAAAAAGTACTGAATGTAAAAAGGCGCACCAAACTGCTGCACGCCTGAGAACGAGAACGCCAAGATCAGAACGGCAAGGATCGTCCCGCCCACGTTGACCCGGCCAGGGCGAATCGAAGTGGCCCCGAGCAACGTCGCAGCGAAAGCGGGCAGCAAATATTCCGGACCGACAGAGGGCGTTCCTGACTGGAGGATGCTGCCGAGCATGATGCCGCCAACGCCGCAAAGCAGCCCGGACAGCACGAAGGTCGCGGTCACGTAGCGGCCGACGCGAATGCCAATAAGGCCCGCAGCATGCGGACTCGCTCCGATCACGTACAGGCTGCGTCCGGCAGGAAGCCGCTCGGTGCCGATCCACAAGATGAAAGCGGCGACCGCGACGTAAACCGCCGGCATCGGTACATGCCCGATAGGCGCGGTCAGGTCCGTAAAGGTAGCTGGGAGATTCATGCTGACGATCTGCTGACCGCCAGTGTACCAGTTGGAGACTCCGTACAAGAGGGTTCCGACGCCCATCGTCGCGATGAACGAGTCGATCCGAAAGACGCTCACGAGGATTCCATTGAAAAGCCCGACGAGAAGGGCGATGAAAAGGACGATGGCGACGGCCGTCGGCCATGACAGGTGCGCGGTGACCTGTAATGCCACCACGAGCACCTGCGCCATCCCTACATGAAAGCCTACCGAAAGATCGAACTGCCTGGTGGTCAATGGGATCATCTCGGCCAACGCCGCCATAGCTGTGACCGACTCGCCGGTGAGGATGGTGTTAATGTTCGTGGCACTGAGGAAACTGGCCGGCCGCAGCGCTCCGAATACGATCATAATCAAAACGAATACCACGGCCAGCCCATAGACGGAGACGAATTCCGTCACCCAGCGCAAGCCGGGCACAGTTCTTCCGGTGCTTGGAGCGTTCGTCGCGATCTTGGCCGAATTTCCCATGGCGCTCGTTCCCTAGTCCTGGCAGGCGGGTGCTGCCGCCCCGAGCGATGAGCACGCCAGCAGATTGGCCACGGTCAGTGCGGCACCATGCAATTCTTCGACGATCTGGCCGCCGTAGAGGACCAAGGCCCGGTCACACAGAGCGCAGACTTCCTCGAAATCCGACGATACCACAAGCAAAGCGGCTCCCCCTGCAGCGGTATCGCGGACCATGCCGTGGATTGCGACCTTCGCGCCAATATCCACGCCCGCGGTTGGCTCCTCAAGAATAAGAAGGCGGGCGTCGCTCACCAACCACCGCGCAACAAATACCTTCTGTTGATTCCCCCCGCTGAGCCAGTCGATTATCACCTCCCCGTCCGCAGGGCGCACGTCGAAGCGCTGCAGCACAGTACGGGTGCGTTTGCGCTCCGCGGCGACGGCAAAGAGTGTCCAGGCGCTGGCGCGGATGATCCCTGGATGAGGAAAGAGGTTCTCGCGAATCGACATACCGGAAAATGCACTCTCCCGGGCCCGGTCGCCAGCTAACAGCGCCATGCCAGCAGCGATTCGCCTGGCCGTTCCGCTGTTTTGCGGAACCTCCTCGCCGCCAAGCCTGATGTGCCCGGAACGGATGGGTGCAGCACCAAAAATCGCACGGCCAATCACCTCCTGGCCTGCGCCGCGTAAGCCGACGAGGCCGACAATCTCGCCCGCGTCGACAACGAAAGATATCGGTCCCTGTACCTCGGTCTGAAGGTCGGTCACCTCGACAGTTGGCTGATGGGTTGGCTTCGTCTGGGTGGTATGACTGAAGTCGACTGCGTGGCCGAGCATATCGGTAACCAACGACTCGGGGGTCAAAGCGCCGACCGGGGACGTACGCACGCGACGGCCGTCACGCAAGACCGTTATCCGGTCGACGAGCCCGAACAGTTCGCTTAGCCGATGGCTGACGTAAATGATACCGGTACCGCCGGCACGCAATTTGCGCAGCACGCCAAACAGACGCTGCGCGTCAGACTCCGGGAGGGCGGCGGTCGGCTCATCCAGTACCAGCAGCGTCGCCCGATGTGCAAGGGCGCGCACGATACCGAGCACCGCCTTACTCGCGGCGTCGAGCAGCCCGACGTCCGCGCGCGGGTCAGGAGGATCGATGTTGAAGGCGTCGTAAAGGTGCCTCGCCTGCGACCAGACGAGGGGCCAGTTTATCAGACCGGCACGACGAGGAAATCCGGCTACCATAGCGACGTTTTCGCCGACGCTCAGCTCATCGACCAGCCCGATATCCTGGTGCACGAAAGAAATTGGCAACCGTTCGGAGTGCGGGTGACTGACCGTCCCCTTGAAGCGTATCTCACCGCCATCCGGGGGAAACAGGCCGGCAAGAATTTTGATGAGTGTCGACTTTCCTGCGCCGTTCTCCCCGACGAGGGCATGAATCTCCGCTGGCAGAACGCTGATGTCGACATGATCGAGAGCGCGTGTGCTCCCGAAATGCTTGGTGACCCCGCGCATCTCCAACAGGGGCACCGGTGCCTCAGCGGCCATCCCTGCCCCGCATACTTCTGGCCGATTGACGCAGCCGGCGCCCTTCGGGGGCGCCGGCTCGCGCGGTCAGCATGGGTTATGCGTGCCCAACCAAATATTCTTGTAGTGGCAGGCAAAATTGTTGCTGGGGATGAACTGGTTCTGAGCACCGCCTTCTGCGTCGATATCCTTCTTCGTGACGATATACGTCGGCTGGATGAACTGTGCGGGCGGCTGGTCGGCAAAGGCTCGGACGGCCGCGTCCACCGCTTCGTAGCCGAACAAGGTGCTCGGCTCCGGCACGGTCGCTACTTCGTAGTTGCCTTTGCGGATCATTTCATAAGAGGCGGGCGGGCCATCAGAGCCGACGAGGTGGATTTTGTCCGGCGAACTCCCGGAAGCCCGAAGGGCCGCTGCAACATATGTGTAGTAGCCATCGCAGCAGGTCGTCATCCACCAGCTCTGGCCGTAGCGCGCGATCAGACCGGAGATCACGGACGGCATGCGCTCTGCCACGCTGCCAAGCGGCACATCGACATCTTCGAGGAACTTACAACCTGGACAGTTCTTGATCGGCTCGATCGTCGCTTTCGCTTTGAAGCGTGCGATCGCATACTCGGCTGCGACGATATGGATATCGTGCCCCGTGCCGTTCGTTGCAGCGATCACGTACGCCGCTTCGCTGCGCCCAATATCGGCCGGGTTGGAGGTAATGTTCATGTAGAGACCGAGCTCGGGGTCTGGCCCCGGAAAAGCCGTAGCATGAATACCGATGACCGGGATGCCGCGAGCTATGGCTGCCCTGATCGGCTTCTGCAAGGCGTGGGCATCCGCAGGCGTAATGATCACGGCAGGATTAAGTGCCAGCGCCTGGTTCATCGCTGCCAGTGTGCCTGTAACGGTCCCGTGACCATCGAAAGTAACGACTTTCCAGCCGAGGGTTTCCGCAGCAGCTTTGATGCCATTACCCCAGTATATGTAAGGGGTGTAAGCCTGATCCGCGGATACCCACGCCAGCGTGAGTTTGAGATGCGGCGCTTTCGGTCCAGTAGTTGGACCAAGCCACTTCGTCTGCGGCTTGGTGTGCTCGGCGACGAATGCCTTGGCCTGCGCGACCGTCATATGAGGATCGATCTTGGGCGCTGGCCAAGCGGGAAAGGGTTTGGCGCGAGCACCAGGCACGTGAGCTGACGCCGGAGTCGCAACCGAGGCGAGCGCAAAGCAGGCGGGAAGCATTGCCCATACCCACGCGTGTCGCCCCATACTCACCATGCGTTCTGTCAATTTCATTGAGACTTCCTCCTTCTCACGCGGTGTTGGCCGGCGGCTGGGGGCGGCGATATCACGGGGCGGTCAGCGGACCGCATCCGTGAACTTGCCGCCATCCGTCACCTTCTCGCCGTCTAACCAGATCGTCGGCTGGCCGATGATGCCATCCAGGTGAATCTTCGCGTGCACGGTACCACCGGGTAGTGTCGCACTGCTGCCGGTACTGACATGCGTCCAACCGTAGATTCGCTCACCTTCGAAGCTTGGGTCATCGCCGATGAGTGCCGCGCCCGGGTTAGTGCCGATGCCCCAGGCTGCAAACTCGTAGGCGTTGCTGTCTCCGAGCGCGGCCAGCATGCTGGAAAGCCGCGAAGCCTCGCTGCCACCTGTGATCTTCGTCAAGCGACCGTTGTCGAATGTCATCGTGACCGGAGACATGAGGCGCCCAACCTGGGTAATCGCTCCATCCACGACCGCCAAGCCGCAGGCGGACTTTGCGCGCGGCACGCTCAGGAACAGGCCGGGCGGAAAGGCGTCGAGATCTCCGCGGCCGGCGGCGATGCCATCCAAAATAGCCAACGGGTGCTCGAGGGCGTATCGCATATCGGTGCCGAGCTCGGTCGTGACCCGCACCGTGCGCGCGCGTGCCACGCGCTCAGCCAGCTTGTTCGTGAGGCGCACGAGCGCATCGATATCGACGGATAGGGTACGAATGAATCCCCGTTCGGTCACGCCCGGCATCGTTATCACGCGTGTGCCGACCGCCTGCGCCGCAGTACGTGCGGAAGAGTGGGTCAGCGAATACGTCGTGTAAAGATAGGCTATATCGGCGCTCTGCATGGCTGCGCGGACCGCGGCCGGAGGCTCCTGCGGCGTGCTGGGCCGGGTTGGCATGACGGTCAGCACAGGTTCGGCGTCTGCGGCGAGCGCCGCGGCCATCAATGCCTGCGCAACCGACTGGTCACACATCGTGTCGGTCACTATCAGCACCCGCTCGCCGGCCTTTACGCTGCCGCACTTTTCGATGGCCGTACGGGCACATCGCTGTAATTCGACGGCTTTCACAGCAAAAATCTCTCGCCCAGGCAACCAGGTTGCAAGTCGTGACGCAAAGTACTCAATGGACCCGCTCGGCTTTGGAGTTTCTCTGAAGCACGCCTCCCCGCGGTGCGGCCGCGGGTATCGCTTGGGGAAGCGGTGGTCGGTTTCTGATCATGTCTGCTGCCTTTTCGGCGATCATCATCGTTGAGGCGCACGTATTGGCTGACGTTATGTTGGGCATAATCGAGGCGTCGACAACGCGTAGTGCGTCCATCCCATGAATATGCAATGTATCGTCTACCACGGCGGTTGCGTCACTCGCCGGGCCCATGCGGGAAGTCCCGACAACATGGTAGCATGACGCGCCGAGCCTTTTCGCATACTCGAGCAGCTCGCTATCGCGGGTTACGCCGTCGCCGGGAAGCGTTTCCGACTCGAAGAACCGTGTCAACTCTGCAGTACGCAGCAACTGCCGCGCAACGCGGAGCCCAGAAATCAGGACGCGCTGATCGTAGGCGTCCTCGAGATAGTTGGGTTGGACGATCGGAGCGTCGGAGTGATTGGAGGGCCGTGCCCGTACGTATCCCACGCTATGGGGCCGGTGCTGCCAAACTCCAACTGTCATACCGGGATAGTCATCAAGGCGTCCGACATACCCCGCGCGGTAGCTCGCCGGGCTGAAAACGCCCTGAAGATCAGGAGCGTCAAGCTCGGCGCGTGACTTCCAGAACCAATGCACGAGCGAGGGGCTGACGGCGAGGATATTGGGTCGACCGCGCAGCCAGCGTTCGAACTGGCCGACCAGGCGCAGGCCGCGCGACAGTTCATTGATCGTCACGCTACCCTTTACCTTTGCAACCATTCGGACCGAGTAGTGATCGCGCAGATTTTCCCCGACCCCAGGCAAGTGATGAACGAGGGGAATTCCGAGCGACTGCAACAATGAGGCTGGCCCAACGCCAGACAGTTGCAGCAGCTTCGGCGTGTTCATCGTACCGGCACTGACGACTATCTCGCGCCGGGCGTAGACCCTCTTTTCTGCGCCGCGATCTTCATTTCCGCCGATCCTATAGCGGACACCCATTGCGCGGCGGCCTTCGAACATGATAGCGACAGCCTGTGCCTTGCTGCGGATTTCCAAGTTCTGCCGCTGCTTCGCCATGGTGAGAAACGTGGTTGCGGCACTCTGCCGCCAGCCATTCATGATGGTGCGCTGAAAATACCCTACTCCAAGCTGGGACGCGCCGTTATAGTCGTCATTGCGCGGGATGCCGTAGCCGACTGCGCCAGCAATGAAAGCTTCGCAGATTGGGTGGAACCAATCCATGTCGGTGACAGGTTGTTCGCCTTTCCGGCCGTGAAAGAAATCGTCCCCGCTGCCAACCTTCCGCTCGGAGCGTTTGAAGTAGGGGAGAACGTCAGCGTAGCTCCAACTGCGATTGCCGGCTTGGGCCCAGGCATCAAAGTCGGCGGGCTGGCCACGATTGTAAACAAGTCCGTTTATGGCGGTCGAACCTCCCAAAGTACGTCCGACCGGGATCTGGACCCGCCGCCCGCTGGTGTTGCTCGTCGGCTCGCTGGAGAACTGCCAAGTAAACGCCGGGTTAAAGATGACCTTGATGAACCCGGCAGGGATATGAAGCAGCGGGTTCCGGTCTCGCGGTCCCGCCTCCAGCAGGCAGACTGTGACCTTGGAATCCTCGCTGAGGCGGTTCGCGAGGATCGATCCGGCAGCGCCAGCACCGACGATAATGTAGTCGAAAGTGCCCGTGTCGCTGTGCCGAGTGTCGGCCATTTCCTCTCGCTTTGCACGGAGCCGCGCTGCCCGCGGTCGCATGAAACCGTCCCGCTGCGACCGCGCGAGATCTTAAACGTCTGATTGTCTGATAATTGGTATCAGGCGGGTCGTAGCGGAGTCAAGTGAGTCGCTATGCGTCGGGGCGGCCAGATTCTTTGTTTCTATGCCAAGCGCATAGGGAAGAGCAGCTCGTTGGGCTGCGCGCGGACGACGGTGCGGTGGCGCTGGCGGCGGGCAACCGTCAACGATGCGCAGAGGGAGCACCGATCGGCGAACGCCGGTGTAGTGTGGCAGCCGCAGATGGCGGAGGGACAATGCTTAGTGCGACGTGAATCGCTGGCGGACGATCCGCGGCGTGTCGGCTGCGCCTGATCCCGCCACGTCGCTGCGATGCAAGGCGGGCCGGCCGGCCAGGCGTGAAGGGCGCGCAGCTGCTCGTCGATCAGCCGGCGGGGCGGAGGGCGACGAGGTCGATCAGGGCCGAGATGCCGTCATGGCCGCTTCCCTCGTGGATGACCTGGTCGCGCGATTGCAGGCGGAGGATTGTGCAATCGGAAAATGCCGTGCGCAGAAGACCCTCAGTGTAGAGGTTCTCCGCTGTCGGGGGGCCACCGGTTCCGTTGGCGATCTGCTCGGGACGGTAGCCCTGCAACAGAAGGAGCCCGCCAGGCTTCAGGGCTTTCTGCATCCGCTCGAAGATCACGGTGCGGGCCGGCGGGTCGAACACCTGCATGAAGATGCCGACGACGAGATCGAATTCGTCCTTGGGCCAGCGCCAGCGATTGAGATCGGCAAGGATCGCGTCGATGGTGACGGAAAAGCGGGCGGCGAGCTGTTTTGCCTTGGCAATGCCGACGGGGGAGAAATCGACGCTCGTCACCCTGAGGCCCCGGCGGGCCAGCCAGACCCCGTTCCTGCCTTCTCCGTCGGCGAGCAGGAGCGCGCTCCAGCCGGAGCGGAGGCGGTGGGTTTCGGCCTGGAGGAAGGCATTCGGCTCGGTGCCAAAAAGATAATCCGCCGCGCCAAAACGCGCGTTCCAGCGGGCAAGGTGTGGGTCTTCGTTCATGCGCCGGGCTCGGAGAGGGTGAAGCAGGCGAAGGAGGCAGCAAGGATCTCGTAGATCGGACGTTTGAAGCCGACGGCAAGCCGGGGAAGCTCGGCAAGCGGCACCCAGCGCCAGGCGTCGAATTCGGGGTGAGGATCGCGATCGAGGCGGATGTCGCGATCCCCGCCCAGGAAACGGAGCGCGAACCAGCGCTGGCGCTGACCGCGAAAGCGGCCCCCCAGCGCGACCCCGACGAGCTCGGGCGGCAGCTCGTAGCTCAGCCAGTCCGGATGCTCGCCGACGATACGGAAACGATCGGTGCCGATCTCCTCGGCAAGTTCCCGCGCGAGGGCAAGACGCGGCGCCTCCTCCGCCTCGATTCCGCCCTGCGGGAGCTGCCAGCCGAGAGCGGCGTTTTGCGTCGCGGAGAGGTCGGCGCGGTGGGCGACGAAGACCAGGCCGGCGCGATTGAACAGCACGGCGCCCACATTCGAGCGGAGGGGTAAAGGTCCGCTCATCTCAGGGGCCGGCGCGCTTCGGAGAGGGAGCGGGATGATGCAGGAGCGCCGTCGCCGGAGCGAGCACAAAGCCAGCCAGGGGCAACGTTTCGACCCAAGCGGTCACGATGGAGAGCGTGCGCGGACCGGGCACGCCGACAAGGCCGAGCGCGTTGCCGTGCGCGCGGGCGAGCTTTTCGAGCTTGCCGAGGTTGGCCTTGATCACCGGCTCGATCGGCGGCTGATCGACGATGATGTCGACCGTCCGGCCGGCAACGAGGGCGGGGTCCGGCTTGCCGGGGCGCGGGTCGATGTAAATAAGGCCACGCGCGGCGAGGCGGCGCTCCAGAGTGTCCAAAAGGTCTGGCGCGGCGGCGAAACGTTCACCGAAGAGCCCGTCCATCGCACCGGTTGCCCCGACATAACCCTTGATCCGTGAGAGCACCCAGTCGAGATGCCGCAGATTTTGCCCCGGCGGCGCACCGATCAGGAGCGATTCATTGCCGGCGTCGTTGAGAGGATAGCCCGACGGCTCCAACGGCAGAGAAATCAGGACTTCGTGCCCCTTGCTCCGAGCCTGCTGAAGGAGGCCGGCCGGATCCGGGGCGTACGGAGAAAAGGCGAGCGTCACGGCACCTGGCAAGTGATCGATGGCGGCCTGGCTTTCCTTGGTGGAGAGCCCGATGCCGGCGATCACGAGCCCGATGCGGGGGCGTGGATCGGACTGATCGAAGCTTGCGGCGTAGGCCACCATCGGGCTCAGGCCGTTGGTTGCGATGCGTGGCAAGAGAGCCTTCGGGTTCTCGGGCGAGGCCTCGAGCAAGGCGGGGTCCGGCGGAGCGATCGGGCTGCTCGGTTGCGGCGGGATGGGGCGCGCGGAGGGTTGAGGTGCTACGGAAGCGGCGGGAGTCTGCGCTATCGCCGCCGCGAGGTGCACCGTTGGCCTTTCCGGCAGAGGGCCCAGCCACTGCAAAACGAGGGCGCCTGCGACCAGCAAGATCACGAGCGCGGTCCAGAAGCGCACAAGCGCACGGAGTGCGGTGGAGGGTTCTCGCGCCGCTCTTTTGGGTGCCGCGCCGTTCGGCGCCACGCTCAGTGCGTCGTCGCGGTGCTCTCTGCCGCCATTGCCTGCACGACTTTCAGCGCCTGCTGCAACTGGAAATCGGTGCTCGGCTTGCTGGCATCGAAGGCGGGCCAGTTGGTCGGCGGCTTCGAAGGTATCTCCTTGACGATCGGTGGCAGATCGGTGCGCGCGGGCGGCGGCGTGCTGGCTGGGACGCCGCCGGTGTTGGAGATGGTATGGTTGAGATCGGTTTCATGCGCCGGCCCGAATTGCGGCTCAGCGGTGCGGGTTTCGGCAACCCTGACATCCGGAACGATACCCAGCCCCTGAATCGAATGCCCGGACGGGGTGTAGTAGCGAGCCGTGGTCAGGCGGATTGCACCGTTGTCGCCGGGCAAGGGAATCACAGTCTGCACCGAGCCTTTGCCGAAGGTACGCTCGCCCACGACGACGGCGCGGCGGTTGTCCTTGAGCGCCCCGGTGACGATTTCGGCGGCGGACGCAGTGCCGTCATTGACGAGCACGACCAGTGGCGCCTTGCCGATCACGTCGTTACCGGGGGAGGCATCCCAGCGCTGGTCATCGGCCGCGTGACGGCCGCGCGTGGAGACGATTTCACCTTGCGGCATGAAGTCGTTGGCGACGGCCACGGCCTGATCGAGCAAGCCGCCCGGATTATTGCGCAGATCGAGAATGTAGCCCTTGATCGCGCCGTGCGATTCCTTGTTCAGGGCGGCAATGGCCTTGCGAATTCCCGAGCTTGCGGTTTCGTCGAACTCGGCGAGGCGGATATAGCCGATATCGCCGAACAGTTTGTGATGCACGATCTGGATGTGGACGATCTCACGCGTCAGCGTGACCTCGATCGGCTTGGTGACCCCTTCGCGCTTGATGGTGAGAGTGATCTTGCTGCCAGGCGGCCCGCGCATCTGGTTGACCGCGGAATTGAGGGAGAGGCCGAGCACCGTCTTGCCGTCCAGCGCCACGATCAAGTCGCCCGACTTGATGCCGGCGCGGGCAGCGGGCGTGCCGTCGATCGGGGTGACCACCTTGATGAAGCCCTGGGAGTCTTCCGTGACTTCGAGGCCGAGCCCGCCGAACTGCGCGTTGGTCTGGACTTGCATGTCCTTGTACTGGGACGGGTTCATATAGTCGCTGTGCGGATCGAGCCCGCTCAGCATGCCATTGAGGGCATTGTAGATGAGCGTCTTTGAAGTGACGGGGTCCACGTAATCGGCGCGGACGCGCTCGAACACGTCACCGAACAGGCTGAGCAGGCGATAGGTATCGCCCTGGTCGGAACCCGCGGTGCTTTGCGCAAGGGCGACGGGAATGCCGAGGTCCGGGGCCAGCACGCGGGTGAAAAATCCCGCGGCCGGCAGCGCCGCCAACCCGGCCACGAATGCGCCGCCCAAGAGCAAACTGTTGCGTAGCCTCATGAGTTCAGTCCTTCCCTGACGCCAGCGTGTCCTTCAACCAGCCGGGCGCCACTGATCCGCGGCCGATGCATCAAATAAAACCAGGGATAGCATAAAGTGTGATTGCCGCGGCTGCTATCCCCGACCGTGTAACCAAGGCAGCGGATTGATAACCTCCCGCCCGTGATGCAACTCAAGATAAAGCGTCGGGCGGGGCCCTGGCGAGCCCGGATCCCACTCCGCCATCACGCCGAGCGCCTGGCCCACGGCAACCTTTGCGCCGGCGGCGACGAGGAGGGTCTGCATCCCGGCAAGGACGAAGCGATAGCCGCGACCGCAATCAAGGATCACGAGGCGACCGTAGCTGCGGAACGGGGCGGCGAATTCAACGTCGCCGGCGCACGGGGCAAGCACATGCGCGCCGGGAGCGGTCTGGTAACGGATGCCGGGCGCCGGCCCGGCCGGGGTGGGAGCGCCGTAACGGCTGACCAGCCGGCCTGCGACCGGTGCGCCCGGAGCCCGAGGTACGGGGGCCGGTGGAGGTGCTGCGGGGGGGCTTGGAGGCTGGGCGGGAGCGGGCGTTGGCGGGCGCGCGAGGGCGAGCTGCTCGCGCTGGCGCGCCAGGGCTGCTTCGCGAGCAGCTTCTGCTTCACGCGCTGCCTCTGCCGCCCGAGCAGCTTCTGCCGCTCGGGCAGCCTGTGCCTTGCGGGCGGCCTCCGCCAGGGCCGCGATCACGCCCTTGAGCGTCTTGGCACGCGCGGCCGCCGCGGCGGCAGCAGCCTGGGCGGCGATCTGCTGGCCGATGGCGGTTTGCTCGACGGCGCGGGCGGCGGCGATTTCGCGATCGAGCGCCGCCGCCTGGGCAGCCTGCTGCGCCTCCGCCGCCTGGAGCGTGATTTTGGTTGCCGCGATCTGCGCCGCGAGCGTGCCGACGTGCTGCTCTTCCGCCCGCAGAGCTTTGGCCTCACGGGCGAATCCGGCGGTAAGCGCCTGCAGCACCAGGACGCCGCGCACGGCCTCTTCGGGTGGCGCCGGCACCGCGAGCAGGGCGGCGGCGGGGTAGATCGACAGCCGTTCCAGCACGGTGAGGACAGGGGCGAATTCCGCCGCCCGGCGGGCCAGGCGCGCGCGGGCATCTTTCCGTTCGCGGCTCAGCCGATCGAGTGCCAGGGCGGCGTTTTCGGTTGCACTCTCGGCCTCTTGCAGGCGGAGCGTGATGGCAGCCCGGGCGTCTTCCAGCCTGGCACGTTGCCCGGCAGCGGCAGAAGCGGCATGTGCCGCTTTCTGGGCGGCCCCGGTTGCTTGCTGCTCGGCTTGCTCAGCGCGGTGCAGAGCGTGCCGGGCGGTCTCGGCG